>NC_006270.3:162500-462500 GCF_000011645.1 Bacillus licheniformis DSM 13 = ATCC 14580 | reverse complement strand
TCCGGTATCCTCTACTTCGATCACCGTCTCCTTGTAGTCTTCCCGGCCTCTCAGCCAAACGGTTCCGTTCGTTGTGAATTGAATGCTGTTCTTCGTAATATTGACGAGAATCTGGATGAGCCGGTCGTAATCGGCATTGACCATTACATGATCTTCCACATCGAGGATCAGCTGATTCTGTCTCTCCTCCGCCTGAAGCGCCAGCTGCTCTTTAATGATTTCAAACACTTCGATCAGCGGATAATGCAGCTTTTGCAATGTAATCTGGTTGGAGCGGATTTTTTCATAATCAAGGTTTTCGTTGACGAGGCGAATCAGCCTTTTTGTCTCCTCCGTGATCAGCTTCATACATTTATCCTGCTGGTCTTCGGGTATCGTCTGGCTGTTCATCCCTTCCACTAAACCGCTGATCGTCGTCAGCGGCGTCTTCAGCTCATGTGAAACGTCAGTGATAAACTGCCTTCTCCGCTTTTCGAGCCGGTCGATTTCCTCGCTTGAGCTTTTTAGCTTGCGGGCCATAATGTTAAAGTCGTCGCCCAAATCACCGATTTCATCCTTATTGCGGTTTTCGATATGGATGTCATAATCCCCGGCCGCGACTTTTTTCGTGGCGTCGCGGAGCTTCTGAATGCGGGCGACATGGAATTTCGACGTCAGCCAGCTTAAGAGAATAGCGACTAAGATGACACCCGCCGCCGTAAAGAGCATAAAGCGGTTCATGTCGCTGATCATTTCTTCGGTCCCGCTGATCGGAGCGGTCAGCAGAATGCCTCCCTGAAATTCATTGTTGACGATGTTGGGCAGAGCGACGACCGATACTTCCTCATTAAAACGGTTAAAGTCGGTTTTGACGACAACGGCCTTTCCATCTTTAAGCTCTTTCCATTCTTCATCACTGAGCAGCAGTTTTCGCGGCCGCAAATCGGCCGGCGTCATCAAGATCTCTTTCTTTTCATTAAACAGAAAAAAGCTGATCTTCCTGCTTCGCAAAATTTCCTCAAACGGCTTCATAATGGCCGGCGCTCCTTTCGGCCGCATCTCCATTTCGCCCATGATGCGGTAGCCGTAGGAAGACAGCTCATCGACTTTGCTCTCGTATGCAAAGTCTTTGGCAAAGTGTGAAAACAGCGCCCCCGTGATGAGAAAAGCCAAGACTAATATACTGATGTGACTGGCCAGCAGCTGATAGAGATACTTAATCTTCATCGAACTTGTACCCTACTCCCCATACGGTGTAAAGAAACGGCCGCGAGTCGCTGCCAAGCTTTTTTCTCAGCCGTTTAATATGAACATCCACAGTCCGCTCGTCTCCGTAGAATTGGTATCCCCAAACCTGCTCAAGCAGCTGCTCCCTTGAAAAAACCTGTTTCGGGCTTTGCACCAAGTAATACAATAAATCGAACTCCTTAGGCGTCAAATTTTGAATTTGAACGCCGTCCAAAAACACTTCTCTCGTTTTTTTATTGATTTTAAAATGTTCCGTTTCAAGCGTGTCGCTGTCAGCGGAATCCTGCCGGCCGGCGTTTTGATATCTCCGGCTCACCGCTTTGATTCTCGCCACAAGCGCCAAAGGGCTGAACGGCTTGGTCACATAATCATCAGCCCCGAGCTCAAAACCGAGCACCTGGTCTGATTCCGTATCCTTTGCCGTCAGCATAATAATCGGAACCGTGCTCTCTTCTCTGACCTTTTTGCAGATCGTGACCCCATCCATCGACGGCAGCATGATATCGATGATCAGCAAATCCCAATCACCTGATTTAAAACGGTTATATCCTTCGAGTCCGTCATGGACGAACTCTGTTTCAAATCCTTCTTTTGCAAAAAACATCTCTGTCATAGTACATACGCTTAAATTATCTTCAATCATTAATATTTTCATCGTAAAAGTGCCTCCGCTAGACAAACGTTAGATTCATTTTACATAGGGCCCAGCCATTTCTCAATTCCATTCTGAACATTTAAAGGTCTGGCAACAGTTTGGTCATAATTTATTCATAAGTAGCGGCTAAGATGAAATCAAGCATAAGGCAAAAGTCCTGCTGCCGTTAGATTTGGCAGCAATAATAAATGAAATAGATACGGAGGAATCACGCGTTATGAATTTTTTCAAACGAGCCTTTTGGAGCATGAAAGCGAAAAAAGGAAAAACACTTTTACAATTGTTTGTTTTCACGATGATTTGCGTGCTCGTGCTGACAGGAATTACGATCCAGTCGGCAGCCGTGAAATCGAGCGAACTGGCGAGGGAACAGCTCGGAGGCAGCGTCACGCTCAAAGTTGACAGGGAAAAAATGATGAAAGAACAGCAGGACTCAGGAGACCGGAAAAGGTTTGAATCGACCCCCGTTTCTCTCAAATCAGCCGAGAAACTTGCGAGCCTTTACCATGTCAAAAGCTATAACTTCATCTCCTCAACATCTGCTTTAGCGGACAACTTCGATCCGATCGAAAGCGGTGACGAGGATTCAACGGACTCAAACAGCGATCAGCCGGCCGGATCGGGCGGCAATGAACAGGGCGGCCGGCAAATGATGCAGGCTGACGTATCAATCGAAGGTGTGACAAGCACAGCCCTCGTCGACGAATTTGCCGACGGGACGTCCAAGATCACGGAAGGCCGTGCTTTAACAAAGGATGATGTGAATGAAAAAGTCGCCGTGATTGAAGAAACGCTTGCCGAAGAAAACGAGCTGAAGGTCGGCGATACGATCAAAGTCAAAGCGAGCAGCGATGAAGATGCAACGATCAATTTAAAAATCGTCGGAATCTATAAAACGACTTCATCCGGAGACAATCAAGCGCAAAACTTCGCCTTTTTAAACCCTTATAACAAAATCTATACACCATATACGGCGGCATCGGCCTTAAAAGGCGACGATTATCAAAACGCGATAGATGAAGCGGTCTACAATATGGACGACGCCTCCAACATCGACGCTTTCATTGCGGCTGCCAAGAAAACAGGCATTGATTTGGATACATTCACATTGGACGCCAATGACCAGTTGTACCAGCAGATGGTCGGCCCGATTGAAAATGTCGCCTCCTTCTCGAAAAATGTCGTCTATCTTGTCACGGTCGCCGGGGCGGTGATTCTCGGACTGATCGTCATGATGTCAATCAGGGAGAGAAAATACGAAATGGGTGTTCTGATGGCGATCGGCGAAAAACGCCGGAAACTCATCGGACAGTTTTTAACCGAAATCTTAATGATCGCAGTGCTTGCCATCGGGATCTCAGCATTAACCGGCAGCCTGATTGCAAAGCAAATCGGGAACCAGCTCTTGAGCCAGCAAATCGAACAAACGTCAGCTAGCCAGTCTGCAGGCGGAATGATGGGCCCAGGCGGCGGAGGCTTCTTCGGACAAAGTACTGCTCAAGTCTCAGCCATTGATCAGCTCGACATTCAAGTATCCTTCGGGAACTTAATGGCACTTGGCGGAATCGGCCTTTTAATTGCGATGTTCGCGACACTCCTTCCGTCCATATCTGTTTTAAGGCTCCATCCGAAAACGATTTTAACAAAACAAGAATAGAAAGAAGTGAAGATTATGGGCAGTATTTTAGAATTTCAGAATGTCGGCTATTGGTATAAAAATCAGGATCAGCCTCTATTCGAGGATATCAGCATTCAATTCAGCCAAGGACTCTTATATACGATTGTCGGGACTTCCGGTTCCGGCAAAACCACCTTTTTATCGTTGGCGGGCGGACTTGACGCGCCAAAAGAGGGGAACATCCTCTACAAAGGAGAAAACATTTCAAAAATCGGACTGACCAGCTTCCGCAATCAATATGTATCGATCGTTTTTCAGTCCTATAACCTGCTGCCGTATATGACGGCTCTCCAAAATATCACGTCGGCCATGGAAATCACCGGATCTCAGGTCAAAAACAAGGAACAATACGCTTTGGAGATGCTCGAAAAGGTCGGCATCGGCGAAAAGCAGGCCAGACAGAAAGTATTGACATTAAGCGGCGGCCAGCAGCAGCGTGTCTCCATCATCAGAGCGTTCTGCTGTGACACGGATTTAATCGTCGCCGATGAACCGACAGGCAATTTGGATGAAGATACATCAAAAGACATCGTCCGGCTCTTTCAAAACCTTGCCCACCAAGAAAACAAATGCGTCATCATGGTCACCCATGATGAACAGATCGCAAAGGTATCCGATGTCAACATCACGCTTTCAAGGGGCGGCTTTACCGTCAAAAAACGCATATCAGCAGGATAAGGGGAGCGGCATGAGCCGTTCCCCTTCTTTTATTATGAAGCAAATGCTTCTGCAGCAGCAGCCAAATAATACGAGAGGCCTGTTTGCTGATTTTCAAGCATTCCGCGATGAAAATCGTCTTCGATAAAGAAGCGTGTCTGGGACTGAAAATCGTCGGGCGTAATTCCCAAAAACTTGAGGTGCCGTTTAATTGCAGTCTTCACTTGTTCATGGTCGTGTTTGACTCCGTCTCTGAGCGCTTCGGCCATTCCATTCATAAAACGGGCCGCCTCTTCAGCTTTTTCATTCATTTCTTCCGCTATGACTGGTTCTCCTTTCAGCAAATCGACATCATACGCCTCCTTCAAATAGCGGTTTTGTTCAGCGAGCGCATCCTCCCATTCCCTGCTGCTTGAAAACCCTTTGAACATGCTTGATTGATCCATTGCTTCTCCTTTCCCGGCCTGCTGAATCGAGAGATCGATCGTAGAAATAAGCTGTTTAATTCTGTCCAAACGGGCAGTGAAAAGACGTTTCTGCTCAGACAAAATCGTCAGTCGATCAGCTTTGCCGTCCAGTATTTGCTTAATTGCCTTGAGCGGAAATTCGAGCTCCCGATAAAACAAGATGTGCTGCAGCCGTTCCAGCTCTTTTACCCCGTAAAGGCGATAGCCGGCATCCGTCACCTCCGCGGGGCATAAAAGTCCGATTTTATGATAGTGGTACAGCGTTTTGATCGTGATATTCGCCAAGCGAGCCACTTCTTTTACCGTATAGAGCATCAAACCTCACCTCGTCTGTCATGTTAAAGGGTGCCCTAAGGGCGGGGTCAATCCATTACATGGCCTTTTTTTTATTTTTTTTCATTTTCACATAAGTGACTATGCAAATAAAAGCGGGAAGGATCACCTGCATCGGCAAATGGACATATAATGGAACAAACTCGATTCCTTCTTTAACATGCTCTGAAATATTGCTGGCAATGGAGACGGACAAAATCAAAATAATAATGCCGATGACATGAACAACTTTGGAGGGGTTTTTAAGCTTGAATAAAACGGTCACGCCTTCGGTTACGGCATACATGAAAATGCTCATCTTAAAAAAACCGCCAATCACCAGCACGAGCATGAAAAATACATCAAGCCTGTCCAAGAATTCGGCGACTTGAATCGTCTGGATCGTACTCAGCAATGGGAAGCGCGACCGCATATTGAGATCGACGCCAAGCACGCTGATGTTCAATGCGACATTAAAAGCCAGGATGAGGCCGCTGATGGCAATTCCCAACAACCCGGCTTTTTTCGCTAGTTTCTTTTCCTTTAAATACGGCAGGATCAATGTAAAGGCGATAATTTCTCCAAACGGAAAATACAGCGTTTGCGTGAACACGGCATGAAACATCGGACCGGGTCCGTTTCCAAGAATGGGCAAAAGCTCTTTCGGTTTGATCAAGCCTGACGAAACTATCAGGATTAGGCCTGTGACAGCAAGCCAAAACATGATGCCAAACAACAGCTCGCCTGAACGGGCAAGGACCTCGATTCCCTTCCTCACAGTAAAAATACAAACTGCAATCAACAATCCATTAGCGAAGATAATCGGCGTGTTCGGATAAGCCGATGTCAGCAGCATTTCTCCAAAATCGCGCAAAACCCTTGCCGCAATGTAACAATAATAAACAATGTAGATAAATGTCATGCTCCAGCCAACCGGTTTTCCAAAAATATTCATCAGCGTTTCATAGGGAGAGGCGTCGGGATTCACCTGGTAGAAAAAGTGATGCATCATAAACAAAGCCAGCCCTCCGACTGTTCCGAACAAGATCGCGATCCAGGCGTCCTGTTCGGCAGATTGTCCTGGAAAAATCAGCAGAGAGCTGCTGAGTTCAAACAGAACAATAAGCACGAACAGCTGTGCAGCACTGATTTTTGCTTTCTCCATTTAAAGCCCTCCTCTCTCTTTCATTCAAGAACGCCCTTCATGATGATTCAAAATGTTCGGATTGTTTCTTAAACCTGTTCTTCGTACGTATGCATTAACCGTAATGTCGACGTCTGTGTCAGGAAAATACCGATTGCTCCATTCACCCTCCATCTTTTTCCACACTTCGGGGTGGGTGCGATACACAACATCACCGAATTGCAGAACATCCGTCTTGTTCCGCTTAACAATGTCAATCGTATTCTGCAATTCATTTTTCAGTTCCTTTGCCACCTTCCTTTCGATATCGCTCAGCACTTTTGGATCATCCAGGTGAATCGGCACAGTTGTTTCGCCGATGTCCCCTTCCATAGCCACGTCAACCGAAATCGCCGGTTTGCCGTTTTTCAGGTGAGATCCGATTTTTGTTTTTTGGCGGATGACGTCAAATGTGACGGCATCTCTCTCATGATTCATTGGAATTGTCAAATACGTTCTGCTGATTTTATTGCGCAGCCATAAAACGCCTCTCGCCGTTTTGCCTTCAAGCCAATTGACGAGCTTTCCCTCTTTAATGACCGCCAAGCCGTCCGCTTCGACTATTGCCTCAGGAGATGTAGACTGCACGTTTTCCATTTTTTCACCCTTTTCCTTGTTTCCGGTTACTTTAAAGGAAGAAATAATCGGGTGCTTTGCCTTCGATGTTAAGCACTTGATGACATCCTGGACGCTCGTTTTCATATGTTCTCCCAAATGCTCTTCGGTAAATTGCAGCGTTTTGTTTACTTTATTTGACGGGATCTTATCGATCGGCGTCAGCGTCCGGATGAATGTTTTCGCTTTTTGGCCGCGGGAAATAATAATCGTCGCCGTTGTACGAAAATCGGTGTCCCGGTCAAGAACATCCAGAATTTTGATCAAGCCTTCCTCCTTGGCGAGTTTTTCATCGACAACCACGAGGTTGGTGTGGGAGTAATAAATTTCCCGCGACATTTTTGCTGACGCATGTCTGCTCATTTCCGTCAGATTGTTGCCCGTCACAGAATAGCTTGAAATCGGCGGCCTGTCTCCTCCCTGTCCGCCTTGAAGGCCGCCTGTCACATTGATCGGATTGACGATCTGATAGCTTAATTCGTAATCTGTATCTTTACCTTTATCAATACCGATGGCAGTGATCAGCAGCAGATCTGTCAGCTCTCTTTTATCCCAGCACCCTTGAAGAAGGACAATGGCGGCAAGTAGGAGCACAATTTTAACGATTCGTTTCATTTGGATCACCATCTTCTTGTTTTGTCTTCATATCGCCTGAATCCGGGGGCTCGGGTTTCTGGTATTCTCCTTGGCGCACCTTATTGTCATTGCCGATCAGTTCAGGCCGCTTCTCATGTGTCCACCAAGGCAGACGAACGATGGCGTCGCCCCAGTTTTTCAAAATAAACGGCGCAAAAGGAGTCATATATGGAACACCGAAGGAACGCAGGCTGCATAAATGGACAAACATGATGATCAGTCCAAGAATAATGCCGTAAAAACCCGTCGTCGCCGCGGCTAATATGAAGAAAAACCGGACGAGCCGGGCGGAAATCGCCATGGAGAAAGAAGGTGTAGCAAAACTTGAAATCGCTGTGATCGCTACGATGATGACCATCGCCGGCGACACAATCCCGGCCTGAACCGCCGCCTGCCCAATGACAATGGCTCCCACAATCGAAACGGCTGAACCTATCGCTTTCGGAAGCCGGATGCCCGCCTCCCGCAAAATTTCAAACGAAATTTCCATGATCATGGCTTCGACCACAGCCGGGAACGGCACGATTTCACGCTGCGCGGCAATTACGACCAAAAGCTCCGTCGGGATCATTTCCTTGTGAAAAGTCGTCGCACCGACGTAGACGGCAGGCGCAATCAGCGAAATAAAGAAGATCAATACGCGCAAAAAGCGGATGAATGTCGCAATGTCAAAGCGTGAATAGTAATCCTCAACAGATTGAAAAAATTGAATAAAAACGGCAGGGACAAGCAGGACAAACGGTGTACCGTCAACAAAGATGGCGATTCTTCCTTCAAGCAGATTCCCTGCGACCATATCCGGCCTTTCAGTATGATATACCGTCGGAAAGGTCGTAAATACGGTGTCTTCAATAAACTGTTCAATGTAGCCCGATTCAAGGATGCTGTCGATCTCAATGCTTTCCATCCTTTTTTTGACTTCTTTCACCGCTTTCGGGTCGCATATTCCATTGATATACATGATCGCCACATCGGTTTTTGTGACGCTTCCCATCGTCGTTTTTTCAACCCAAAGATTCGGGTTTTTAATAATTCTGCGCACCAAAGAAATATTCGTGTCGAGCGCTTCGATAAATCCTTCACGTGAACCGCGGAATGCCTGCTGATTTTCAGGCTCCTTGATCGAGCGCTTTTCTCCGCCTTTCGTGGTCGTAATAACAGCTTCTGCCGTCTCCTCTGCCAAAATGATCGTATTTCCTGCCATCAAAGATTCAAGCACTTTGTCCAACCGCTTTTCTTTTTCGACACCGCCCAGTGCAACGGCATCACCTGCAATCGTCTCAAGAACCTCCCTGCCGTACTCCTTTTCCGCCAATTCTTCGGAGTTCATGATCGATTCCAGCAAAAAATCGTGAATCGCTTTCTCATCTGTAATGCCGCCGACATAAACGACGGCTATTTCAATTTTTTCGCCAGCGCCCGTTTTTAACTTGCGGATGACAATATCGGAGCTGTTTCCGGTCATTTCTTTAATCAGGCTCAGGTTTTCGGCAAGCAAGGGACGCACAAACCCAGACAACTTTACGGTTTCCGGGTTCTTATCTCCGCTCATTAGAGATTCTTGTTTGTTATCTTTTTGATGACGACCTTTAAAAAAGAATGGCATGGCTGTCAGAATCCCCTTTTCGTTTTTCATATTTTTCCTTGCGCAAGCACATTTATACTATTCCCGGGTGAATAGTGCTTTATGAAAGGAGAAAAAATAACGGGGAACGGAGAGTGGTGCAAAGTTGAAATTAATCGGAATCGGGCTTTTATTATTAGCTTCCTTAGAGGCTTTTGCCGTCATGCTGGATGTATTTCAAGGCATGACCTTGCAAAGAGCCATTGTAAACTCCCTGACGTTTGCCATCCTGGAAGTGGGCGAGTGGATCATCATCCTTTTATTTTTGTTTATCATTTTTCTCGAAGCCTCGGAAAGCTTTCGCAAAAAGAGAAAAAGGACATAAAAGGCTCCCTGTCCAAAGGGAGCTTAAACTTCGATATTTCCATTGACTGTATCTGTTTGGTGGGAATGGATCATTCCTTTGACAATCGTATTGCCGATGATGAGCGTTTGCCTTGACGTATTGGTTTGAATGGCCGTTACTCTTGCTTCCGTATTGCTTCGAAGCGTGTTGTTGAGGATCGCCGAGTCCGACGATTGGTCAAGATAAATGAGGACAGCCGGCAAGGACGGCCTGCTGAGCGTTATCGTATTGCCGATAACCTCGTGTGTTCCGCGGGTGAGAAACACCGTGACGATCAGCGGTGAATCTTCAATATAGTTTCCGATAATTTTTGTATGCTGATTTGTCGAGCAGTATATTGGAAAGTTTCTGAAGCGTGTGATGGTGTTTTGTTGAATAACTGCCGAAGCTGTGTTTGTGACGGATACAGCATATGACTCCGGCACCGTTTGAAAGCCGTTCGGCGAAATAAAGTTTCCTTCTATTACAGCATTTCCTTGAGATATCCATATGCCTCTGGAAAATTGCTTAATGACGTTATGCTTGATTTGGACGTCGTTCCCTGTGCTCCTGACAGCAAGAACGACATTTGCAATATGATTGCCGGAACATGTTACATTGTCTGATTGCGTGATGCTGAAAGCGGTGCCGGACCTTTGTTCAGGTACGTCGTTTTCAATATAATTTCCTTCAATGAAGACTTGCGACGCTTGATAAGCAAGAATTCCGGCATTTACAAAATCACGGATTTTATTCCCCGTAGCAAAAACGCTTTTTCCGCGGATATCTATGCCTGTCGTAAAACCGGAAATCAAATTTCCCTTTATTACGGCATCGCTTCTTTCTTCCAAAGCCCCTACACCGAGGCCGTTAATTCCAGTGCTCTGCCCGGTGAATTCGGGATTTTTCTTGATGATATTGTTTGCAATCGTCGTCCCCGTTCCATAGCCGTATGAAATGGTACCGTCTGCAACATTGCCTTCGATGATGACAGAAGTACCGTTGAAGTTGGAAACGGCATGATTGACATTGCCTTTTAACACGTTGTTTCTGATGATGACATTGACGGGTTCTTCATAGACGATGCTTCCTTCACTATAGCCTTCTATATCAATGCCAAAGCAAGGAGCGGTTCCGTTTCCTGTTCCCGCATCTGCAATTTCGCATCCTTCTACAAGAACATTGTCGCACCCTGTGATGGACAAGTTATTTCTTCTGGAGCGCCTGATATCGCAATTGGTTACCTGAATACGCTCTGACGGTCTATACCCTTCTCCTCCGTTGCTGATAATGATTCCGTCTCCTGTAAAATCGGCTATTCTCACGTGTTCAATGACGACATTTGACGCCCCTTCGATGCAAATTCCGAATCCCCATTCATGGGTCGGCCTCGGGGCCGGTGTATATGTGTGTTCATCTCTTTCACCAATGATGCTGCCTCCGGATATTTTTATATCGGATGTTCCGCCTATATAAAAAGCAGCGTATCCCCATGAACTGTTCGGCTTTACCTTGATGACAGCCTCCGCGTCCATCAAAATTTCAATATTGCCGGGAACATTGATGCCGGCGCCGCGAAACGGAGCCCGCGGGTCGCCGTTTTTCGTCCCGTCAATCATGTACGTGCCGTTCGGTATCCATACCGTGTTGTATCCCATCGACTTTGTCCATGCCAAACATTCGTTGATCGCATTTGTGGAGTCTGTTTTGCCGTCGCCGACAGCGCCGAACTTTGTCGCGTCAACCACTGTCATTCTCATTTCATCAGGTTGCTGCTGCACGCTGTTTTCAGCCTCCTTTTGTAAAACGGTTTGCGTTATATATATGCCAATCTAGTAAAATCCGCTTGTACATAAATAGATAAAATTTTATTAAAAAATCTTTCAATCCAAATTTTCTCCCAAAATTTTTTTCTATCCGCTTGTAAAGCGCTTCACAACTTGTGGCATCATCGATCAAAAATTCAAATCGATTGAAGGTGTATTGACACGAACATTATATAAGAATATGATTTTTATAATAGACATAGAAAGAGAAGGAGTATTGCGAATGTCAAACCATCAAAAAGAAACTTTTCAAAACATTCCGCAAAAGGGGTTTTTTGGACATCCCCGCGGACTCTTCACCTTATTCTTCACTGAATTTTGGGAGCGCTTTTCATACTACGGCATGAGAGCCATCCTTATCTATTATTTGTATACAGAGGTGACAAAAGGCGGCCTCGGGTTTGATCAAACGACAGCGAACTCGATTATGGCCGTATATGGTTCCCTCGTCTATATGTCCGGCATTATCGGGGGCTGGATAGCGGACAGGCTCCTCGGAACTGCAAACACCGTGTTTTACGGCGGCGTGCTCATTATGTTCGGACACATTCTTTTGTCATTCCCGGGAAGCGTCCCCGCTTTCTTCATCAGCATGTTCTTGATCATCATTGGGACAGGCCTTTTAAAACCTAACGTATCAAGCGTTGTCGGCGATTTGTACAGCCCTGAAGACACCCGCCGCGATTCTGGTTTCAGCATCTTCTATATGGGAATCAACCTTGGCGGATTTCTCGCGCCGATTATCGTCGGCACAGTCGGTCAGACATACAACTACCATCTCGGCTTCAGCCTTGCTGCCATCGGCATGTTGTTCGGACTGCTGACCTATTTAGCGACGCGGAAGAAAAACCTCGGATCTGCCGGAAGAACGGTACCGAATCCGCTCACACCAGCTGAAAGGAAAATGGTGTTCGGACGGATCGGGATCGGTGTTTTGGTGATCGCTGCCATCTTTGGCTATTCCATCTTTATGGGCTGGATGACAATCAAGCTGTTTACGATGATCGTCAGCTGTCTCGGCATTTTGATCCCGCTGATTTATTTCATCGTCATGTTTAAAAGCTCCAAGACGACGAGTGATGAACGTTCCCGTCTCACAGCTTACATTCCGCTGTTTGTCGCATCGATGATGTTTTGGGCGATTCAGGAACAAGGCGCCAATATTTTAGCCACCTATGCAGATAAACGCACTCATTTGGAATTTTTAGGTGTCCAATTGCACTCTTCTTGGTTCCAGTCGCTGAATCCGTTGTTCATCGTTGTGCTTGCACCGGTTTTCGCATGGATTTGGATGAGGCTCGGAAACCGTCAGCCGTCAACGCCGACGAAGTTTTCACTCGGGTTGATTTTAGCCGGACTGTCATTTGTCGTCATGATTTTCCCTGCTTACATCAACGGCACTGAATCGCTTGCCAATCCAATGTGGCTTGTGCTCAGCTTCCTGATCGTCGTTCTCGGGGAATTGTGCTTGTCTCCAGTCGGGTTATCCGCAACGTCAAAGCTGGCTCCTGCTGCTTTCTCAGCGCAGACGATGAGTCTATGGTTCCTGTCAAACGCTTCTGCACAGGCCATCAACGCACAGATCGTCAGATTTTACAGCGTTGATACCGAGATCGCCTACTTCGGCATCATCGGCGGTGTATCCATCCTGCTCGGGATCATTTTGATGCTGCTGTCACCGAAAATTCAGAAATTTATGAAGGGTGTTAATTAAAAAGCAATAGGCTGATACTCCTTTTCTTCTGTTTTTTCGCAGGATATATACATTTCGATTTAATGAGAGATAGGGAATACCTGTTAAAGCAAAACCCCCGGAAAGAATTCCGGGGGTTTTCTCTGCGGCTTCGTATGCTAAATCTCACAGCCCCTTTAAACCACCGCTTTTTTAACAAAAGTTTACATTTCCTCAAATGATAGTTTTCATTGATTTGCTAGTATAAGTGTTATCAAAAGGAGGTTAATATATGAACTTTTACAAAACGCTCGCCTTATCAACTCTTGCGGCATCCTTATTGTCTCCCTCATGGAGCATTCTCCCCCGTGCCGAAGCTTCAGCTTATAAGGACTTCTCGGTGACTGCCGATGCAGAGACAGAGCCGGTGGATACCCCTGACGACGCGGCAGATGACCCGGCGATTTGGGTTCATCCGAAGCAGCCTGAAAAAAGCCGGCTGATCACAACAAATAAAAAATCTGGCTTGATCGTTTACGATTTAAACGGAAAACAGCTGGCAGCCTATCCGTTTGGCAAATTAAACAACGTCGATCTCCGCTACAATTTTCCGCTCGATGGCAAAAAAATTGATATTGCCGGGGCCTCAAACCGGTCAGACGGCAAAAACACGGTTGAAATATACGCCTTTGACGGCGAAAAAAACAAGCTGAAAAACATCGTCAATCCTCAAAAACCTATTCAAACCGATATTGAGGAGGTGTATGGTTTCAGCCTGTATCACAGCCAGAAAACCGGCAAGTTCTACGCCATGGTGACCGGAAAGAACGGAGAATTCGAGCAATACGAACTGTTTGACAACGGAAAAGGACAAGTCGAAGGCAAAAAGGTCCGCTCATTCAAAATGAGCTCTCAAACAGAAGGGCTTGCAGCAGATGATGAATACGGCAAAATGTACATCGCTGAAGAAGACGCTGCGATTTGGTCTTTCAGCGCCGAGCCAAACGGCGGAGATAAAGGAAAAATTGTCGATCGCGCAGGCGGACCGCATTTAACCGCTGATATTGAAGGGCTGACGATTTACTACGGAGAAGACGGCGAAGGATATTTGATCGCGTCCAGTCAGGGCGATAACCGTTATGCCATCTATGACCGGCGCGGGAAAAACGACTATGTCGCCGATTTTTCAATTGATGACGGTAAAGAAATCGACGGGACAAGCGATACCGATGGAATCGACGTCATCGGCTTCGGCCTCGGCAAAAAATATCCATACGGCATCTTTGTCGCCCAAGACGGCGAAAATACGGAAAATGGACAGCCAGCCAATCAGAACTTCAAAATTGTCTCCTGGGAAAAAATTGCTGACGCGCTGGACGACAAGCCTGATATCGATGATCAGGTCAATCCCCGAAAACTGAAAAAACGAGCCAAATAACGACGGATCCGCGGGAAATGCCCGCGGATTTTTCACATTCCTTTATGTTAAGATAACTATTAATGGAGGGATGGTATTGCGTTTAAATCTCTATGCCGTAGTGTTTATCATGTTGGCGGTTTTATCAAATGTGGTGTTTCTCTGCGTTTTTAATCAAGGTGTATTGGCGTACACTTCTGCTGTCATCTTCCTGCTTGCTGCTGCATATTGCACGAAGCGTCGGCCTGAAAAGTAAGGCTTCCTATGCCTTATGGCTTCTCCGTAAAATGCTCGTTCCGTAAGGCGGCAGTTTGAGCGCGCCTTTTTTCCGGGTTCCCTTTAAAACGTCCGTATTTGTTTCCTCCGGAAGCGAGACACTTCTGTTTTCCGCTGTAAAATTCATCACGAAAATATAATCGTGGCGGCCGTCTGTGCGGAGCTGGGCGGTGACGCCTTTCGGGAGCTCTGTATCGAGCACTTTGGCAATCCCGCACTCTTCAATGAGCCTGGATATAAACGCCTCTTGGAACGCCGCCTCATTCCTTGAAGCGATATAGTAGGCCTTCCCGTCTCCGAACAAATTGACCGTCAGCGCCGGCCGGCCCGCGTAAAAATCATCCTCGTACGCAGCGAGCGCTTCGGCCCCTTCTAAATGAATCAGATCGCAAAGCTCGCTGGCTTCATAGCTTCCGCTTAATCCGAGCCTGTTTTCTTCATCCATCACAATGGTATTTTTCTGTCCGTCATGAAGAGCATCGATCTCCTCAGACCAAATGCCGAGCGTTTTTCTTAAGCCTCCAGGAAACCCTCCCAGGAACGTAAGTTCATTCTCATCAACAATGCCCGACCAATAAGTGGCGACAAATGTCCCTCCGTTTTGAACAAACTGTTCAATCCTTTCAGCGGTGCCTTCTCGCAGCATGTAGAGCATCGGGGCGACCAAAAGCTTATAGCGGGAGAAATCGGCCTCCATATGAATCACATCAACCGGTACGCCTTCCCGCCAAAACGGTTCATAAAACGATTTGGCGGTCCGTTCATAATGCTTTCCGATATTGCGCGGACCTTGGGCATCTTCCAAAGCCCAGCGATTCTCCCAGTCAAATATAATCGCGGCCTCGGGTTCGACTGTCGTCCCTGCGACGTCTTCCAGCTTTTCGAGCTTCTCCCCGAGCTTTTTCACTTCCTGAAAAACGCGCGTATGCTCTGATCCTTCATGATCAACGACTGCTCCGTGAAATTTTTCGCTTGACCCGCGGCTTTTCCGCCATTGAAAATACTGAACGGTGTCCGATCCGTGAGCGACTGCCTGTAATGACGACAATTCATGCATACCGGGGCGCTTCAGCTTGCTGACATCCTGCCAGTTCGTCATGCTCGGCGTGCTTTCCATCAGCATGAACGGCCGGCCGCCTTTAAGAGAGCGATTGATGTCATGAACAAAAGCAATATCGGCTCCAAGCCGGCTGTCTTCCTGCCGGCTGTTGTGCCATGCCGGATAAGAATCCCACGAGATGACATCAAGCAAATCGGCAAACTTCCAATAATTCAATCCGGCATACGTTCCCATAAAATTCGTCGTCACAGGCAGATCAGGGTTAAACGAACGGACGTGGGCGATTTCATGCCGGCAAAAATCAACCGTTTGATCCGTGACAAAACGCTTCCAGTCCAAATTCAGACCGTGAACGGCATCCTCGCCGTGCGGAGCCGGCGACTCGATCTCGTCCCAATCTGTATAGGTATGGCTCCAAAACGATGTCCACCATGCATCATTAAGGCGGTCCAGCGTTTTGAATTTCGCCAGCAGCCACTCTCTGAACTTGTCTTGGCAAAGTTCACAATGGCATTCTCCGCCGTATTCATTAGAAATGTGCCAGCCGATGACGGCCGGGTGATGCGCATAGCGCTCCGCGAGCTTTCCGTTTATGATCGCCGTTTTCCGGCGGTAGACAGGCGACGTATAGCAGTGATTGTGCCGCTTTCCGTGAAGGTTTCTGACCCTGTTGCGCTCCGTTCTCAGCACCTCTGGATACTTTTTGGACATCCAAGCCGGTCTGGCACCGCTCGGTGTAGCCAAAAACGCATAAATTCCGTTTTCCTTGAAAGTATCAAGAACCTGATCGAACCAGTCAAATGTAAATCTTCCTTCTTCAGGCTCGAGCGAAACCCAGGAGAAAATGCCGACAGACATCACATTGCAGCGGGACAGTTTCATCAGGCGGATATCTTCTTTTAATACGTCCGGATATTTAAGCCATTGATCCGGGTTGTAATCGGCTCCATGCAATAGTCGGGGAACTTTCCGGCTGATCGGGGGATACGGTTTAACCATCCTACAGTTTCATCCTTTCTTCCTCGTTTTCATATGACGCGGAGACGGACATGACACTAAAAACGCTTTCAAAAACAGGTTGTTAGATTATATACTCTGTTTTCTTCCCTCTTTCCTGCCAAGGTGGATGAATTTTCCTGTACGATTGAATTTCTCTTTCTTTATTTGTAAAATATATTCTATCATTAACATTTTTAACTTTATTTCCATACACTTGACTAAATCAACTAATTTATTATAATTGATTAAAGCAACGATTTACAGGGAGAGAGGTTTTGAGATGGCGGAAATCAATCATTCTACAACATTAAAATTCAGAAAGTTCAATCGATTCTATACAAATGTGCTCGGTTTTCTGAATGAACATATTTATGACAGCCCTTTTTCATTGACGGAAACCCGGATATTATTTGAAATTCACAATACGGCCGATTGTACAGCCAAACTGATTCAAGATACGCTCGGCCTGGACCGGGGCTATGTCAGCCGGATCCTGAAGCGGTTTGAAAAAGAAAATATGGTCTATAAAAAGAGAAGCGAGGAGGACAGCCGCAACCACTATATCTACTTAACCAGCTTCGGTGAATCCATTTATAAAAAGCTGGAGGCCAAAGCCAATCAACAAATCGAAAACATGCTGAAGCATATCGACGGCCGCCATCAGGAAAAGCTGACGGAGGCAATGAATACAATTGAATGCATATTGTCGGAACACCTGCCTCCCGAAAAATCGGCCGTTTCTATAAGAGATTACTATATATCGGACGATATCAAACTGATGATCGAAAAACAGCGTGCCTTCTACGCGGAGACACACGGCTGGGACGATTCATTTTTGGATTACCTTCACGAAACATTCGACGCCGAGATCGAAAAAATCTGGATCGCAGAGAGCGCCGGAAGATTCGCGGGATGTGTCGGGCTCGTCAAACACCCCGGCAGGACCGTGCAGCTCAGATGGTTTCTGGTCGACGCCGCTTTTCGGCACCAGGGAGTCGGCACACGCCTCTTGGAGCATCTCATCGATTATTGCAAAGAAAATCAGTATGAGCGGATTTTTTTATGGACGGTAAGCACGATGGCCGAAGCACGGCCTTTGTATGAAAAATTCGGATTCAGACTGACGGAAGTGAAAGACGAGACTTTATTATGGGGGCAGCGGCTCCGGGAAGAACGCTGGGATGCCGAGTTAGGCTGACGAAATGGAGGATCTATGAAACGGAAAATACACTACGCCTGGATTATCGTTTTTGTGACGTTTTTGACGCTTTTGGCCGTTCAAGGAGTGCGCCTTTCTTTCGGAGCCTTTATTCAGCCTTGGGAAGAGGAATTTTCAATGGACAGGGGCACGATTTCGCTTATTTCCATGCTGAGCTTCATTGTATATGGCGTGTCCCAGCCGGTGATCGGCAGGCTTGTCGACCGCTTCGGACCGCGGATCATTTTATCCCTCAGCACGCTTCTGGTCGGCTTGAGCATCTTTTTTACATATCTCGTGACTTCTCCGTGGCAGCTGTTTATTTTGTATGGCATCATCGTTTCTCTCGGCGTCGGCGGTGCGTCGAATGTCGCGTCGACCGTGATCGTGACCAATTGGTTCAATGAGAAGCGCGGGCTTGCATTCGGCATCATGGAAGCGGGATTCGGTGCGGGACAGATGCTGCTTGTCCCTGGATCGCTCATGATGATCCACTGGTTTAACTGGAAAGTGACCGTCATTGTTCTGGGATTGTTTTTAGCCGTTATTGTATTTCCGATCGTCATCTTGTTATTGCGGAACCATCCTTCGGAAAAGAATGTACAGCCGATCGGCGGCGCTCAGGGCGGCGAGATAAAAGAAGAGCCGGACGCCCAGCCGAAAAAGATTCCATACAAAGCCGTTTTTCTCAAAAGAACGTTTTGGTTCCTCGTCTTGCCGTTTTTCATTTGCGGATTTACAACAACGGGGTTAATGGATACCCATCTTATCCCTTTTTCGCATGACCACGGGTTTTCGACCGAAGTAACAAGCGCCGCTGTCAGCCTGCTGGCCGGGTTTAACATCATCGGCATTTTGATTTCCGGCGTCGTCGCTGACCGCTGGAGCAGCCGGAAAATTTTGTGCTTTTTATATGCCGTAAGGGCGCTGTCGCTTGTCATTCTGTTGTCGAGCCACAACTCGATGCTCCTGCTTTGCTTCGCGGTTTTGTTCGGTTTGGTCGACTTTGCGACCGTCGCCCCGACGCAAATGCTGGCAACCCAGTATTTCAGGCAGTATTCCGTCGGGTTCATTCTCGGCTGGCTATTCCTCAGCCACCAGATCGGTTCGGCGCTCGGGGCTTATTTGCCGGGCGTCTGGTACAGCCAAACAGGCAACTATAACCTGTCTTTCTACCTTTCAATCGTTATTTTGGCGGTAGCAAGCATTTTGAACATCCTGCTGCCGGAACCTAAAAAAATAAATCCAACACTGAATCAGGAAGGGCGTTCCGTCCAGCAATAATGAAAAAACCTGTTTTTGAAGTTCAAAAACAGGTTTTTCTTATGAATTAAGAAGTTTTATTCTTATTGTAAATATCAAATGCAACGGCAATCAGAAGGACGAGGCCTTTTATCGCCTGCTGCCAGTCGATGCCCAGGCCGAGCAGCGACATACCGTTGTTCATGACTCCCATGACAAGACCGCCGATGATGGCCCCGCCGATCGTGCCGATACCGCCGTAAGCCGAAGCCCCGCCGATGAAGCAGGCCGCAATGGCGTCAAGTTCAAACAGGTTTCCTGCTTTCGGAGTGGCCGCGTTTAGACGGGCGGCAAAAATCAAGCCTGAAAGGGCTGCTAAGACGCCCATATTGACGAAGACCATAAAGGTGAGCCGTTTTGTTTTGATTCCTGAAAGCTCGGCTGCTTTTTCATTGCCGCCGATCGCGTAGATTCTCCGCCCGATGACGGTTTTTTTCATAACGAATGTATACCCGGCGATTAAGACGAACAATGTGATCAAAATGAGAGGTATACCTTCATAAGTCGCGAGAATGTAGGTAAAAAGGTTGATAATGGCGATGATAAAAAACACCTTAACTGTAAACAGACCTTTTCCCTGCAAGTCAAATTGGAATTTCTTCTGCATGTTTCTCTGCTGAAGCTGATATACGAGATAAAGAATCGACACACCCGCTCCGGCGACAATCGTCGTCAAATGGAACGTGCCTCCGTTCAGCCAGTCCGGAATAAAACCGGACGCCATTTTTTGGAAGGACACAGGAAACGGAGCGATCGATTTCCCCTCCAGCACGATCATCGTGAGCCCTCTGAACAAAAGCATTCCCGCCAGCGTCACGATGAAGGCCGGAATCTTGACATAAGCGATCCAAAAACCCTGCCAGGCGCCGATTGCCGCTCCCAGAAGCAACGACAGGACGACCGCCGCAAACAGCGGCATATCGTTTTCAATGATCATCATCGCGGAGACGGCGCCGACAAAAGCGGCGACTGAACCGACTGATAGATCAATGTGTCCCGTGATGATGACGAGCATCATCCCAATCGCTAAAATGAGAATGTAGCTGTTTTGCAAAATCAGGTTCGTAATGTTCAGCGGTCTCAGCAAAATTCCGTCTGTCAATATTTGAAACAGCAGCATAATAAACACGAGCGCAATGACCATGCTGTATTTCCGGATATTCTGCTTATACATATCGCGAAACAGCTGAAAGTAGCCGGGCTGAGCGCGGTCTTTATCCGTTTGCACCGGTGTCTGCATACGCTTCTCCCCCTCTCTTCATGCGGATGGTCATATATTTCATCAGCTTCTCCTGATCGGCTTCTTCTTTGGAAAATTCGGCGGTGATTTCCCCCTCACACATCGTATAGATTCTGTCGCACATCCCCAGCAGCTCGGGAAGCTCCGAAGAGATCATGATAACCGCTTTACCCGCTTCGGCAAGCTGATTGATGACGCCGTAGATTTCGTATTTGGCGCCGACATCGATGCCGCGCGTCGGTTCATCCAGGATTAAAACGTCAGGCTCCGCGAAAATCCACTTGCTCAGCATGACCTTCTGCTGGTTGCCTCCGCTTAAATTTCCGGTCCGCTGGCTGATATCGGGCGTCTTGATGTTTAATTTCCGGCGAAAATCCTCCGCTTCATGTTGTTCGCGCCGCTCGTCCATCACCAATCGGCTCGACACCTTATCCAGTTTCGACAGCGTAATGTTTTCTTTAATGCTGTCCTTCAGAATCAAACCGTTTCCTTTCCTGTCCTCCGTCACATAGACGATGCCGTTTTTAATGGCATCTTCAGGGTGGTTGATGTAAAGCTCCCGCCCGTCTTTTTCGATTGTGCCGGAAATGTTTTTCCCATATGATCTTCCAAAAATGCTCATCGCCAGCTCCGTCCTTCCGGAGCCCATCAGTCCGGCAATTCCTGCGATCTCGCCTCTTTTCACGGAAAACGCCGCCATGTTTACCACTTTGCGGTCCTGTTGAAGAGGATGGTGAACTGTCCAATCCTTCACTTCAAAGATGACGTCGCCGATCTCGGCGCTTCTGTCAGGGTAGCGGTTTTGCAGCTCCCTGCCGACCATGCCTCTGATGATCCGGTTTTCAGTCAATTGCCCGCTTTGAACATCAAGCGTTTCGATCGTCTGTCCGTCCCGGAGCACGGTAATCGAATCTGCGACTTTCGTAACTTCATTTAATTTATGGGAAATCATAATCGAAGAGATTCCCTGTTTTTTCAGTTCGAGCAAGAGCTGCAGCAGATTCTCGCTGTCAGCTTCATTTAAAGCCGCCGTCGGTTCATCCAAAATCAAGAGCTGCACTTTTTTTGCCAAAGCTTTGGCGATTTCAACAAGCTGCTGCTTTCCGACGCCGATTTGGGAAACAAGCGTATCCGGAGATTCTTGAAGCCCGACTTTTTTCATTAATTCGAGCGTTTCCAGCTTTGTCTTTCGCCAATTGATGACGCCGCGGCTGGCCTGTTCATTGCCCAAAAAAAGATTTTCCGCAATGGAAAGCTGGGGGACGAGCGCCAGCTCCTGGTGGATGATGACGATCCCCGCTTCCTCGCTTTGCTTAATATTTTTGAATTGGCATACTTCCCCTTTATATAAAATGTCGCCCGTATACGCACCGTACGGATAGACGCCGCTCAGCACCTTCATCAAAGTCGACTTGCCCGCCCCGTTTTCCCCGCAGAGGGCATGGATTTCGCCCGCTTTAACGCGAAGGTGGACATTGTCGAGCGCTTTGACGCCGGGAAACTCCTTCGTGATGCCTCTCATCTCTAAAATGCAATCGGACATCGGATCACTTCCCTAATTCCGATTCTTTATAGTAACCGCCGTCAACGAGCACTTTTTTGTAGTTCTCTTTGTCGACGACGACCGGTTCAAGCAGGTATGATGGAACGACCTTCTCTCCGTTGTCATACGTCTTTGTGTCATTGACTTCCGCTTTTTCGCCTTTTAAGACGGATGACGCCATCTCAACGGCTTTTTTCGCCAGCTCTCTCGTATCTTTGAAAATGGTTGAGGTCTGCTCCCCTTTAATGATCGAATTCACGGAAGCAAGCTCTGCATCCTGTCCCGTAATAACCGGCAGCGGCTTCTTGTCCGAGCCGTAGCCCGCACCTTTTAAGGATGAAATGATTCCGATGCTGATTCCGTCATACGGTGAAAGCACCGCATCAAGCTTCGCCTTTGTATAATGCGCACTCAGCAAATTGTCCATCCGGGATTGTGCGGTTGCGCCGTCCCACCTGAGCGTCGCCCCTTGCTCAAATGAAGTCTGGCCGCTCAACACCTTTAATTTGCCCGAATCGATATAAGGCTTCAAAACAGACATGGCGCCGTCAAAAAAGAAATGCGCGTTGTTGTCGTCGGGCGATCCCGCGAACAATTCGATGTTGAACGGCCCTTTTTTGTCTTTTAAGCCAAGCTTTTCTTCAATATATTTCCCTTGAAGTTCCCCGACTTTATGATTGTCAAATGTCGCATAATAGTCGACATGTTTGCTGTTCATGAGCAGCCGGTCATAAGAAATGACTTTAATATCCTGCTTGTTTGCTTTCTCTAGGACGTCGGTCAGCGCTTCTCCGTCAATCGAAGCAATGACAAGCACATTGACGCCCTTTGTAATCATATTTTCGATTTGTGAAACTTGGTTTTCAACGACATCTTCCGCATACTGCAGATCCGTTTTATAACCGAGCTTTTCAAACTCTTTCACCATGTATTTCCCGTCATACACCCAGCGTTCCGATGACTTTGTCGGCATTGAGATTCCGACGTAGCCTTTGTCTCCCCCTCCGCTTGCCTGATTCCCCGAACAAGCGGTAACGATGAGACAGAAAAGCATTGCAGTGATCAACAGCCAGCATTTTTTCATGCTTGGTATCCCCCTTTTTGATTTCTCCCATCATGAATCATGCCAACTGTACCATGTCTTTCGAATGTCCGTCTTTTGAATTAATTAACTATTTTTATAAAAATCAGACTTTTTTGAAGCGCTTACATTACAATTTTCCTCCTGTTCTTTCAATTCCCGACATGCGGCGGTACTGATTGGGGGATACACCCATCGTCTTTTTAAATACAGTGCTGAAATAGTGCTGTGTATCATAGCCCGTTTGTTCGGCAATGTCATGAATTGAAAGAGGGGTTGTCTCTAACAGGTGAACCGCTTGATCCATGCGCATCTCCGTCAAAAGCTGAACAAATGTCACGCCGAGCTCCTTCTTCATCATTCTGCTCAAATAGACGGACGAGACTTGAAGCGCATCCGCCATCTGTTTTAAAGAAAACTCCCTTTCAGTGAAATGCTTTTGCATATACTCCTTGGCCCTTATGACAACCGGCGAGATATTGAATGCTTTCGACACTTGCTGCCTGCAGTGCTGATAGCATTGCGGGGCTGAGCGGCCGTTTTCAGCAAGCTTCGCAAAACAGACGGCTGCGCTTGCCTGCAATTCGGCTTTGATCATCTCTGCAAGCGCCCGCTGTTCGGCTTCCGTAACAGAACGCCACAGACAGGCGGCGATCAGGCGGTCTCCGTCGAAAAATACGGCTTTATCTCGCTCGTTAATAAAAAAACGTTCTACTTTTTCTTTCAGATTGTCGGCTTCAGACGGTTTGTTCCATACATGTCCAGCCGCGATGACGCCGAGCGTTTCAGGATTGCGCGCCGGCAGACGGAGGCATTCGAGCTGCCGGTAAACGTCTTCTTCGTCTGCCCGGTTTTCGATCCAGCTTCTGAAAACATGCTCCTTCAGAAGGCCGAGGTTTTGTTGAATATGCTGCTCAGCAAGCTTTTGCTCGCTCAGCTTCTTTTTCTCAGCTGCAAGCGACACGCTGATCTTTTTGAGCACTTGTTCCAGATGAGCGGGATCGACCGGCTTTAACAAATAATCATCAACATTCAGCCGGATCGCTTCTTGCGCGTATGCAAACTGATCGTAGCCCGTCACGATGACAAAGCGGCACTGGGGCAAGGCGCCGCGGAGCTTTTTCATCAAGGCAATTCCGTTTACGATCGGCATATTCAAGTCGACAATCAATAAGTCGATACCGTGTTTGAGAGCGAGCTCAAAAGCCTCCTCGCCATTCTCCGCTTCAGCCGACACCGACATTTGATAGCGCTCCCAAGAGACGGCATCCCGTATTCCTTCCCGAATCCACGGTTCATCATCGGCAATCAGTACGCGCCAACATTCACTCAAGGCTTGTTCCCCCTTTTGCTAAAATTGGTAGCCGTATCGTGACGGCGGTTCCGGCTCCTTTCCGACTTTCAACCGTTATACCGTACGGCTCGCCAAATGTAAGAGCGATCCGTTCATGGACGTTGATCATGCCGTAGCCCGCTGTATCGTCCCTGTGTTTGAATTGATCCGTTATTTGCTTTAGCGTCTCTTCATCCATTCCGGCTCCATCATCCTCGATTTTGATGATTAGCGAGCCATCCTCCTCCATGCCTTTGATCGCAATATGCCCCGGCCCCTTTTTTTCTTTAATTCCGTGATAGATCGCATTTTCGACGATAGGCTGAAGAACGAGCTTCAAAATCAGGCGGTCATCACAAAGCCCGGTCATTTCGATTGAGTAGTTTAATTTATCGCGGTATCTCGCTTTTTGGATTTTCAAATAGTTTTCAACATGTTCAAATTCATCAGACAGCGGGATGATATCTTTCCCTTTGCTCAAGGAAATGCGGAACAGCTTGGATAAAGCCTGCACGAGATCGCTGACCTCTTCCGCTCCTTTTTTCCTTGCCATCCAATTGATTGTATCCAGCGTATTGTAGAGAAAGTGAGGGTTGATCTGCGCCTGCAGCGCTCTTAATTCGGCTTCTCTTTTTTGGCGCTCCTGTCTTTCTGTAACGGACATCAGCTCGCGGATTCTGAACATCAGGCGATTGAAGCTTTTTCCCAAAAGGCCGATTTCATCTTCCCTTTCCTCCTGATACAATGTTGAAAAATTCCCGCTTTCCGCCGTTTTCATGACAGCATTCAGCTTCAAAATCGGCCGCGACATGGAATGGGACAAATAATAGGAAGCTGACATTCCGAGAAACGCCGCCGTCAATAAAAACAAAAGCACATACAAGTGGATTTCCTTCACTTCGAAAACCGGTTCACCCGCTTTAAAAACGCCGACCGTCGTCCAGTTCGTAAAGGAAGACGTCTCATAAATGAACTGATATTCCTCTCCCTTGATCCGCTTCGAAAAATATCCAGAACGTTCTTGACGGAACCACTTTTTCGGCAGAAATAGATTCGAAGTCTCCGGCGAATAAATATTGCCGCCATTTTCATCCATGATCATCAAATAACCCGTTTTCCCCAAGCGGATATTTTTTGTCGCTTCTGCGAGGACGCGCAGCTTCAAATCGATGAGTACAACGCCTTTCACATGCTGTGTTTCAGGATCGATAACAGCTCTGACGGCGGAAACGACCTCATCTTCCCTATAGTGCACATGGCTTCTGATATTCCGGTTGACAGGCTTCCCGATCATCTTGAAAATCCCTTCATTGTCGAGAGCCGCCTGATACCATGGTTCTTTTGTCAAATCTGTCGGCGTGCGTTCATACATCTCATTGCTGATCATCTCACCCTTATCATTGACAACGAGAATACCCGCTGCTTCGGAATATAAAGAAGTCAGGCCCTGCAAAAACGTCCTTCGCTTATAATCCGCCTCTCCATCCTCCTTTTTATGACTAAAAAACGCTTCCATTTCTTCATTCATTGATATTAAATATGTCAGGTTCTGCATGTGGCTGACATACACTTCAGCCGTCTTGTTCACTTCGCCGATCAGCTGCAGTGTTTGGTCGATCACCTGTTTTTCAATAATATTTTCAACGGCCCATCCCGATAAAATGCCCAGGCCGATCGTCGGCAGCATGCTGATTAACAAGAGAAGGCTGATCAGCTTATGACGGATCGGCGCATTATTGATCAAACGTTTAATCATTCGCATAATAGGCTGCCACATTTTCTTTCGTTATGATGGTAATGCCTGTGTCGATTGCGGCCGGAAGCGGGCGTTCATGCTTCAGATGGTGATTTGAGAAAAACAGCATGTGCAGCGACCAATAGCCCATTTGCCATGTGTCCTGGCTCATTGTCGCGGAAATCGATCCGTTTTTGATGCCGTCCAGCGTTTTCTTGTCTTTATCAAAGCCGATGATACATACTTCCCCTTCAAGTCCCGCCTCCTTCACAGCACGGGCCACGCCGCTCGCTCCATTGGCTTCAGTCGTGAAAATTCCTTTGATGGACGGATTTTCCTCCAAAATCTTCGCCGCTTCTTTTTTCGACGTCAGCTCATCCCCTTTTCCGTCCAAAACCGCGGCAACCTTCATGTTCGGGTATTTTTGCTTGATCGTTTGTTCAAAGCCCTTCGTCCTTTCCTGATGATTGTACTGCTGCGGCTGGGTAATGACCGCGGTTTCTCCCTTTCCATTCAAAAATTCGGCCATTCGCCTTGCGGCCACAGCACCCGCTTCCATATTATTTGTGCCGATATATGTAGAAGCTTTGCTGAGCGGGGCGTCTGAATCAAATAAAACGATCGGAATACCCTGCTCGTGCGCCTTGTCGATGACAGGGTTTAAAGCTTTTGGGTTTATTGCCGAAACAGCGATTCCCGCCGGTTTTTTTGCAATCACCTGCTCGAGGACGGTCGTTTGCTCATGGACATCATAATGGGCCGCCCCCCGATACTCGACAGAGACGTTGAAAAGCTGCGCGGCATCCTCAAAGCCTTTCAGACCGCTCTTCCAATATTCGATTCCCGATTGAAACGTGACCATCACGTATTTTTCGGACAGACTGCCTGCGGCCGCAGGCCTCCTGCTTTCTTCTGCAGAACCGGCTTTATCGCCCCGGGAGTAGTCGTAGACATACAGAAAAAACAAACAGAGCATCACGGCATAAACAACTAACAGCTTCTTCATCTTCATCCCCCTGTTGGTCGAGGACAAGACAGCGTTTACAATCTATAAATATATATTTAGCCGCATTTTTTTCTAAGAACCCAGCTGAGCATCCTGACAGAAATTCCGCCCGTCCTCCTTTATTCATCACAAACAGACAATTCCCCCTTGTTCTTATGAAATATCTAATCTATTTGACATTCTGTTCGAAAAACCCTGTTTAGGGTTGGCAAGATCGCCTCTTTCTTAAAATTACCTTAAAGTTTGTGAAACAAAAAATAAACACACCAAAAATCCAAAACTTAAGAACTATGTCTTTTGACCTTGCAGGAAAATGGAGAAATGTGCAAAATCGCAGTCATAATAAGGAATCCCCTGCTCCACCGCTCAACTAGATTCTTTGTTCACGGTACATTTTTCCCATTCAACTCATTTATACCATGTTGTAACATTAATAAGGTCCTTTAATGAACGGAACCCAACAGGTCATTTGAATCAAATTTTCCGGGAGGTGGCAGTAACATGATCTGGGAAAAAACAGTTTTATACGGGCTGCAAGGTACACTTCTCATCAAAAAACAACAGCTCGAACAACTGAAAAATTGCCAAACTGAATTAGAAGCAGATAAAAAGGAATTTGACGATTCAAAAGACAGTATCAAAAAGCCCGAACTGTCGCCGACGACATGGCAGGGCAGCCTGGCTGATTCTTTTAAAAACGTCAGAAGCGACATGAAAACGGCATATAATGATATTTGCGGAAAGCAGCTAAATGAAGTGTTTAAACAATTAAAGGAGAAAATCTCTTCTTTAAATGATGATATTGATTCGCTAGGTAAGGATATCAGCTCATTAAAAACGAAAATCGAAAAACTGGAAAAAGAAGAAAGAGAAGCCCGCCGCTAAAGGAGTGATTACGATGGGTCAAGAAATCAAAGTCAAAACGGGCGAAGTCAAACAGGCGCTCTCAAAACTGAAGCATTCAGCCCAAGCCGTGAAGCCGAACGTGCAGACAGATATCAGCGGCAAAAACAACCTTGACGTCGTCAAAAAAATCGAAAGCATGAACAAAGATTTGAAAAGCCTGACAAAAGCATACGCATCGGCTCTCGCTAAACAAATTGCGCAAACCGAGCAGGCTGTCAACGCCATAAAAGACGCCGACAAAAAGCTGTCGTCATCGATCAAAGCCAAGTAGAAGGAAGGGACTACGCATTGAAAACTCTAGATGTTCAGGCTTTTCAAACCGGCCTAGACAAAACGCTGACCGAATTAAAAAACCAGACTGACGAGATTTCAAAAGTCAAACAAAGCATCAAAGGCCTCACCTCCCTTGACGACGCCTTAAAAGGCGCGGGCGGTGAAGCGATCCGCTCGTTCTACGAAGAATGCCACACCACTTTTCTTCTTTTTTATGAATCTTTTATTTCCGACTATAAAGGACTTTTAGAAAAGACGAAAAGTGCGCTTCATTCCCTTGAACCGAACCAAAACGGCTTTATCTCGCAAAGCTTTCTTGAGAACGAACTCCATGACGGCGTCAGTCAAGCCGAATCGCTGACTGGCAGATTGACGTCAAAAGCCAACCAGACGATGGCCACTGTCAGCCACATCGTCGACCTGCCCGACCTAGACGATTCAGCCGTCAACGAAAACGCAAAAAAAGCGCAAAGACAAATCAGCGAGACGCTCGAAAAGCTCCACACCTTCGACCGCGAACAGACAAATGCGCTGAAAGCGGCGAGAGAAGACCTCGATACGATGAAGCAATACATCCAGCAGCTGGAGAAAATGTATACGGGGCCGAAGATTGAAATATCGGAATATAAAAGCGGTTCAATTTTAAAACCGCAAAATGACTCAACAATCAGTCAAGCTCCCGGCGGCCTGCAAAACGACCTGCAAAACCCCGGCGAAACACCGATGGAAAAGATGCTTGGGCGATTAGAAGAAAAAGCGGCAGAAACGTTAACGAATCCTGATACACAGGATAAAGAAAAAACAAATATAGCACACGAAATTCTTAGTTACTTCGAAACATTCGGAGAACCATTAGATGTCGGTGATAAAGCCTTATTAGGGTATCACGCAGCCAACGCAACAGCATCAATCGCGTGGACGCGAAAATTAAAAATTTATTATCAAGGAGGAAAACCGACGAAGTGGCAGCGATTTAAAGGGGAATATAAATTTCAGGTCATGTCACATCGTTCTTGGACTTCTCAAGGAGATCACAGTTCGAAAGTTGCGAGAACCATTAAAAACATCTCTGACTCGAATCCAAGCAACCCATTACTTAAAAAAGCGCAAAAATTTGTCGCTTCTTATGATAGTCCATCCATGATGTTTAAACATGCTGTGGGGTTCCCTAAAAATCAACATAGTTTTATAGATGGGAAAGAATTTCGCAAGAGAGCTGCCCTGAGGACAAAAGCGGGTGCGGTTGATATAATGGAGTCCACAGCCAAGGCAAAAGGGTTTACTGCATTAGAAAGAGGAGTCCCTATTGTTGGTACCGCAGTTACTTTCGCTTCTAACCTTACAGAATATACCGATCCCGAGAACTCGGACAAAAGTTTTGCAGAAAAAACAGGACGTTTCGCAGCAGGTGTTGGTACAGACATTTTTGCTGTTTCTACAGGTGTTGAAATTGGAGCAACAATAGGAAGCGTCGGCGGTCCTGTGGGAGTGATTGTTGGTGGAGCGATAGGCGGAGTAGCTGGAGCAATTGCTAGCTCTTCATACGGTGATGCAATTAAGGATGCTGGTGAAAAAGTTGCTGGTTCTATTGAAAAAGGAATTAAAAACAGTTTTGAGTCTGTGAAAAGTTGGTTTAAATAGATAGGAGGCATTATGACGCCGAAAGTATTTGTTGAATATGCTGAATATTTGATTGCTGCTATTTTAAGTTCTCAATTTGTATTTGGACTTTGCACTTTATTTCTTGGGTATATAACTATGAATTATTATGAGCAGGGGACTTTCAGACCCCCCTCAAATATATTTAAAAAAACTGTTAATTTCGGTTTTGCATTGATTTTTGGTGCAAGTTATTTTACATATAAACGACTATATAGATATAACTTGTTCCTAAGAAAATTTTATTATGCCCTTTACCTTCTGGGGAGCGGTATTTTAAGTATCATCATTTTCTATATTTTATCATTTATCCTTCACTTCATTTTCAAGGTTTAAGTTTATAATCAAGGATGTGAAAACAATGAAACACCTCATCACATGTACATCAGAAGAACTAGCGCTTTTAGTAGGGTTATGTGACTATCCTGGTGTTGCAAAAGGAATTCTTGAATCATCGTTAGGAAAAAAATCAAAAAAAGAATGGGATGCAATCTTAGAGGCAACTGTCAACCAGCTCATTTTAAAACAATACTGGGACGAAGAAAAAAGTTCAAAAGACGAAAATCCTTTAAGCGAAGAAATGCAGAAATTCATCGTTTCCTATGTGAATTCAGAACAAATGATCCGCTGTTCCAACCTTGACAATAAAAACACTTTAATGCTTCACCATTTTGAAAATGAAACATGGCTTTTCCATATGATTGACCGCGATATCATCCATGAATTTGCGTATGTCGACGAGCAGGAAATTGCCCAGCTGATGAAAGACTATTACCACTTTTCAACTGATGAGGAACATATTCCTTTAAAATTTCGTCTTTCAGATAAATGCTTTGACTGGCTGAGTAATAAAGACATGACAGAAAAGGTTCGGAAGAAAAGTTCTTTTTCACCTGAGGAAGAACATAGCTTTAATCAATTGATAGCCGATCTTGAAGCAAACCAATGGTCGCTAAACAACATCTCACATTTTTACATCCCTAGCTTAAACGATGGACCTTTCTTGCAAAATATCGTCTTTTTTATTCCATCTGCCCGTGGCGTTTGGGTTGCTCAGTATGATGAACACAATGAAAAACCTGTACATATTTCATTAAGGACACTTGAGCAATGGAACGAATTATTAAAAGGGCTTGAGTATACAGTATCTTTTCAAAATACATAATGCCGCAATGCGAGAATAAATACATTTCAAAGCATCTCACATCGGGATGCTTTCTCTTATCTCAGTTTCCCGAATTATTGTTTCAAGAAGATAGACGAGATATGAAAAAACACAAAGCCAAACGTTGCCGATGCAGAAAACACCCATCAAGAAAAGGGGCTCAATATGAAAAACGAAAAAAATTTTCTATATAAAAAAATAAACGAAGCTATGATCATCTTCACGATTTTATTCCCTGTGGTTGGTATCTTTTTTGTCATCATGACGATATGGGGTTTATTGGAACAAGCCCCTTCAGAAATTCCCTTGTTTGTTTCGGTTATCAGCTTGTTCTTTTTCGTTCTTCCGCTCCTATTGCATATCTTCAGAAAAAAGGTCTGGCTGAAAAAACACATGGAGAATTATAAAAATTCAGAGGGATAAGCGGAGGAATATAAGTTTTGCTGAGATTAAAAGAAACGGTTGTATACAAAGATTTACCTTACAATATTCAATCTCATTTGAAGGCTCCCGTCAGCCGGGAAACGAAATGGGGAATGGCCTGTTTTATCGTGTTGGTGCTGGATATTCTCTGCATATTACCTGTGCTGGCGAGCAAAGTCGAATTTTTCACTTTTGCCGTCCTCCCTGTCGCTATTCTGATCAATGTTTGGATGATCCTCATAAATACCAGAAACATGACCGAATATCTTCATCACCTTCAATATGTTCGGTTTATGGGCGTATCTTTCAGCGGTATGTCATATTGCCAGCTGATCACGGCGCAAAAAATGATGTTTTCTGCCATCGGTTTTCATTTACCGTTGATCAGTCTGTCACTATTCATATATGCCGCCTCTATCTTCCTCGTCATTCGGTATTACTTGGCTGTATTCCCTGATCCTAAAAGAGGCAAAAGGGAGACAGCAGCTCCGACAGGGATGCTTTTGGCGGCTGTTCCGGCGGCCGGTTATATGATAAGTCATGCTGTTTTGCGAGTTTCAGAGTCTGCCGTCTATTTGTTGATGAGTATCGTCTATCTGCTTATGGCTTGTTTATTTTCTATAATGGGGGTCAAATTCATCCACAAATACTTCTTCATCAAAGCGAATCAAGATATCATCAGACAGCATAGGATTTAAGGCACAAGGAGATGTCATGTTTGAAAGGCAGAAATAAAATCATTTTCTTAGTTTATTCCCTATATGCAACAATCATCATTTTGGCCGCCCTTGTCAAACCTGCAATCAACTGGAAGGAAAGGCTTGCCGTCATCGGCTTTATGTTCGTTTCAATTTCTTTATTCACATTCATCATTTATGTGTTTATAAATAAGCCGAAGAAAGATCAAAGCGCGCCCCGATGCAACATCGTCGCGAAAATCTTTTGGAAGAAACACAGAAAACCGTTCACGCTCTCTTTCTACTTCGTCGGCATACTGATTGTGGGAATATCCGTGTTTTCCATGTCCGAACTCTCACTCGCTTGGAAATCCGGCATGTTTGCGATTCTGTTTGCCGTGATATCGGGCAATTTTTTTGCGGTTTATCAAACGGCGAATCAAATGCTGAACCGGTCTTGTTTGGAAAGAATGCCTGACGAAGAATGAAAAGCTTTTTATGTCAGTTAAAAAACGCTTGAGACCGCTATTCATAAAGGAGTTATGATGTCACCAGAAACTTTTGTTGAATATACCGAATACTTAATCGCCGGTATGTTGGCCGCTCATTTCGCTTACAGTTTGTGTTTTTTAATCATTGCGAGTCATATGATCATTGAATATGAAAAAATGATCTTTTTAAAACCTGAAAAACGGTCCCATAAAATCACAAATACATTCGTTTTTCTTCTTGTCGGCACCGGCTACTTTGTTTACAAACGGCTATTAAGATACAACTGGTTCCTGAGAAAACTGTATTTCGCCCTTTATCTTGTGGGCAGAGGCATCTTAAGCATCATCATCTTTTATATTTTTTCTTTTCTGGTCCATCTCATTTTCAGCGTTTAAATCATTTACAATTGGAGAGATCCGAATGTCTAATTTTCTACAAAAACCAAGAAACAAAGCCATCTTATCCGTCTACCTGTTTTTCGTATGCGGCTCCGTTCTAAGCGCCGTTCTGAATCCGAAGATGAGCATCGGGGAAAAGCTGTTTATCCTCTGTTTTAATATTTTCTCGGCAACTTTATTCGCATTTCTCATTTATCTACTGCTAAATAAATTGATGAAAGATGAAGACCGCAAACACCCGGCAGATCCCGAAAAAAACGGGATTAATCAAGTGATTTGGAAAAAATACAAAAAGCCTCTGATCCTGTTTGTTTATTTTGGCAGCCTGTTTGCCGTCTGCGCTGCTATTCTTCCCATGCCGATATATACCGTTGCTGAAAAGCTCGTGATCCTTTCGATCGCCATTATTTTTATTACAATTTGCTGTATCCTGGCTTATAAAGTGACGAATAAAATGCTGCAGAAATAATTGAAAGGACCATGGTTCGCCATGGTCCTTTTCTTCATTTCCTCAGCTCCCCCAGCGTCTCTTCCCACCGCCGCAAAACCGCCGCTTCATCCTTCAGCTTAATCTGAACGCCGGAGATGATATCAGCGTATTTTGCGATATCTTCCCGGGCCGCTTCGACCGTACCGGCGAAGCGCGCTCTCGGGTGTTTGGCGTCTCTTAATTCGGGCAGTTTCTTTAAAGACAGCCGCACATAATGTGCTTTGCCTTTCCAGCAAGCGACGAAGAGCGCCCGTCCTGTTCTCGCAATATTCGCGGTCGTCGTTGTGCCTTGCCAGAGAGCCAGGCGGATGTCGGTTTTGTTCAGGGCAAGGATTTCGCCGGCGCTGATCATCGCCGTGTGCGGCCAGCCGTCTTCTGTGACGGTCTGGAGCATCATCGCTTCGTGCCGCTTACCGGCGAGCTTCTCTCCGTTTAAAAGCTGAAATAGTTCGTTTGATAGCTGAGCCATGCCGGATGCCTCCCTTTAGATTTTCCGGTCTGGAATCGCCGGCACTTGTACAGCTGTTTCAACTTCAGCGGGATCGATTTTAAAGGCCGGATTGTATTTTTCAGGATTTGTGATCGTCTCCGGCTCTGATGACCTCCAAGTGAAAAAGCAGTGCTGGCATTGATAGACTTCCCAGGCTCCTTCAACGGGTGATTTGCTGACGGTTTCCGCTTTTTTTAAGTCGCAGCGCGGACATGTATGCATGATGAAACACTCTCCTCTTTTATTGATTTAGCAGATTCATTAATTTTGCTTCCCACTCTTTCGTTCCTATAGGGGAATCGAGCGGCTGTGAATAGTGTCCCCTTGTTTCCGGTGCAGCCGGCGTTGTCGCGTCCAATATCATTTTGTGGGTGATTCCCGCCGGTTCAGAACCTGGATCTAGCGCCAAAACGGATAAATCCGGGATGATGACTGCATCGTGTTTCGGATGCATTTTCGTTGAGATTGCCCACATCACTTGCGGGAGGTTAAACGGATCGACGTCTTCGTCAACGAGGATCACCATTTTGCAGTAGCCGAGGCCGTGCGGAGTTGTCAGCGCGCGCATGCCGACGGCTTTGGCGAATCCGCCGTAGCGGCTTTTCGTTGATACAATGGCGATCAAGCCGTGCGTATACATCGCGTTTACCGCGACAATTTCATTCGGATACGCCTCTTTAAGCTGCTGGTAAAGCGGCACACATGTATTAATGCCGACCATATAGTCAACCTCAGTCCAAGGCATGCCTAAATACAGGTGTTCAAAAATCGGATTGTTGCGGTGGCAGACGCGCTTGATTTTGATGATCGGCATGCTTCGTCCGCCTGAATAGTGGCCGGTAAACTCGCCGAACGGACCTTCATACTCGCGTTCGCCCGCAAGGATCTCACCTTCGAGAACCACTTCTGCGCCCCATGGGATATCTAAGTTAGACAGTTTTGATTTGACGATTTTATATGGTTCGCCTTGCAGGGCCCCTGCCATCTCGTATTCTGATTGATCGTATAAGAGCGGTGTGGATGCCGCCGTTGCAATAACCGGTTCGCAGCCGAGCGCAATCGTGACAGGCAGGTTTTCGCCGCGCTCTTCAGCCTGACGCAGGTGGATCGCAATGTCATGCTGCGGGACGGGCTGAATGCCGAGGCGGTCTTTGCCTTTTACCTGCAATCTGTACATGCCGACGTTTTGCTTGCCGAAGTGGTCCGGATCCTCGACATCTCTCGAAATGACGCATGCCTTGTCTAAATAAAAGCCGCCGTCGCCCTGATTGATGCGGAAGAGCGGCAGAATGTCAAACAGGTTGATGTCTTCTGTGATTTCGTTTTCGTGAAACGGCGCTGTCTCCTCTCTTTGCACTTTTACTGGAAACTGATTATAACGGCGCGCGAACTCAAAGAATTGTTCTTTAACCGGCGTGTCTTTTGGAAGGCCGAGCATTAATGCGTGGTTCGGCCAGGAGCCGATTACATTCAGCGCGATTTGGGCATTGTTATAGCCGTAAATGTTGTTGAATAAAAGAGCGGGTGATTTGTCTCCGAGGTTGTTGGCGGCGCGTGCAGCTGCTCCCAAATCGGGTTCCGGCTTCACCTCTTCCTGGACTTCAAGAAGCTGTCCTTCTTTTTTCAGCGTATTTAAAAAATCTCTAAAATCTTGATAAGCCATTCTGTTATCCTCCTTATTTCTCCTGTTTCATACCTTCCCAGCGCTTCGCTTCAGACAGATGGATGCCAAATTGGTCCAGCGTCCGAAATACGATATGATCGACCATTTCGGTCAGATTTTGGGGATGATTATAAAAAGCCGGCATCGGCGGCAGGATCACCGCCCCCATTTTTGTCAGCTCAAGCATGTTTTCAAGATGAATCTGGTTCAGCGGCGTCTCCCTTGTTAACAGAACGAGCTTTTTCCGTTCCTTCAGCATGACGTCCGCCGAACGGGTCAAGAGGTTATCCGCCATACCGGTGCGGATGCCCGCCAACGTCTTCATACTGCACGGTGCGACAATCATTCCGTCCGTTTGAAAGGAACCGCTTGAAATGCGGGCCGCCTGGTCTTTGTGGGAATACGTAAAAGATGCGAGCTTTTCCACGTCTTTCATCGTATATCCCGTTTCGTGCAGGATCGTTGCCGCTGCCCACGGAGAGATGACAAGGTGTGTCTCTGCGTCGGTTTTCTTCAGCCACTCCAGCATCCGCACGCCAAATACCGCGCCGGTCGCGCCCGTGATTCCGACGATGATGTTCATATGCGCCCCCCTTTCCTTCCTGGTGCTTCAGTTAAAATGATACGCCTCTATTTACCATATTGAAAATATCTGTTAAATCTATATATAATACTCTAAAGGTATAAAAAGGAGTGCCGTGAAAATGGATATTCGCCAGTTAAAATACTTCGTTACAATCGCCCGGGAAGGAAAAATTACAACGGCGGCGAAGCGGCTCCATATTGCACAGCCGCCGCTCTCCAGGCAGTTGAAGCAGATGGAAGAGGAGCTCGGAGTCGTTTTATTTGACCGGAACAAAAAGAAAAACCTGACGTTGACCTACGAAGGAGAAGTTTTTTTGAAAAGAGCAAAAGAAATCCTGCACAAGCTTGAGGATTCCATCTTGGAGGTGCGGGAGCTGCGTGAAGAAGTCAACGGAACCCTTGCCGTCGGCTCGACGATTTACTGCGCGGCCCTGCTGCTCTCAAAAGTCTCGAAGATCAGAGATATGTATCCGAATTTAATGTTTAACATTTGGGAAGGTGAGCCTTCACGGCTAAGCGAGCTCCTGGAAAGCCGGCAGATCGATGCAGCCGTCACGACAACGCCTATCCACAGCAAAAACACCGAATCAAAAAGCCTGCCGGAGGTTCCATGCAAGCTTGTTCTTCCAGGGAATCAGTCGTATGGCTTAAAAGGAGAAGCCGGAATGAAAGAAATTGCCGGCCTGCCGCTGATTCTGCTCAGGCCGTCGCACGGAAAAGGGATTTACGACGAGGTCGTCCATCACTTTCAATCATCTGGCCTCGAACCGAGGGTCGTTTGTGAGTGCCATGATTCTACAACGCTTCTCAGCCTCGTCACTTCGGGATTCGGAGCGACGATTCTGCCGCTGTCCATGCTGCCGGCGCATTTTGCACGGCATGTTCAGACATTGGAAATTCAAAACAATCCGTTCATTCTGCAGCCGTCTGTCGTTTGGAGGGCCGGCAGTTTTCTGCCGAAGCCTGTGAGAGAATTTTTGGCTTTATTTTGATAAGCGCCCGGGAATGCGCCAATAAAAAAAGAGAAGGCATCATGCCGATGCCCTCTCCTTCGCATTGGTTACAGCAGTTTCTTCCCTAACAATGATTCGATCAGTTCGACGGCCGCCTCACCGGTTTTATTTTTATGATCCAGTATCGGGTTGACTTCAACAAACTCGGCGGATGTAATGATATCTGCGTCATAGAGCATTTCCATCGCCAAATGGCTTTCCCTGTAGCTGATGCCTCCGACGACAGGGGTGCCGACTCCCGGAGCGTCACTCGGATCAAGACCGTCCAGATCAAGGCTCAGATGGATGCCGTCGCAATTTGCTGACAAATACTCGATCGTTTCCTCCATTACCTTCGTCATGCCGAGCCTGTCAATTTCATGCATGGTATAGACTTTCATGCCGGTTTCACGGATATATTTGCGCTCTCCTTCATCAAGCGAGCGCGCACCGATGATGACGACGTGCTCCGGTTTGATTTTCGGCGCATAGCCGTGGAGGTTGACCAGCTTTTCGTGGCCGACACCGAGACTTACCGCCAGCGGCATGCCGTGGATGTTGCCTGACGGCGATGTCTCAAGCGTATTTAGGTCTCCGTGTGCGTCATACCAAATCACGCCGAGCTGTTGATAATGCTTGGCTACACCCGCCAATGTCCCGATGGCAATGCTGTGGTCTCCGCCCAGCACGAGCGGGAAGCGGCGCTGCTCGACGACATTGTCGACGATATCGGCCAGCTTGCGGTTTCCTTCCAGTACGGAAACTAAATTTTTCAGCCCTTCGTCTCCTTTTGGCTGATCGCGGTTGATCGGCACATCGCCCAGATCATCGATATCATAGCCCAGCTCGTTTAAGCGCTCCACGATATGAGCGTAGCGAATCGCGCTCGGTCCCATATCCACACCGCGCCGCGCCTGCCCCAAGTCCATCGGCATTCCAATCAAAGAAACTTGTTTATTCATCAATAACCACCTCATCGTTTGTTTTGTTTTGATAGATCATTGCTTCTTGTCGATCAAGAGCCTGGCGTTTTTTCACAAACACGTGATAAACAAAGTAGCAGGCCGACATGAATAAAATCCCGCAGTACAATGCCATCCTCTGCTCTGAATCAAAAGCGAGGCTCACAAGGACGGCGCTGTTTAAAATAAATCCCGTCAGCGGCAAATAAGGATAAAGAGGCGTTTTAAATTTTAAGTCTTCAACCTTTCCGCCTTCTTTGACATATCGTCTGCGAAATAGCAGCTGTGATACCGTAATCGTGATCCAGCCGACTTGCGCGCTTAAACCGGCTAGAGACAAAAGCCAAATGTAGAGCGTTTCTGCTGCGACTACGCTTGAGATGAGGGACAAACCCGCAAAACCGAGCGTGATCCAAAGCGCATTCATCGGAATACCTCTTTTATTGACCCGGCTTAAAGCCTGAGCGGCCATTCCCTCTTTCGCCAGGGAATAAAGCATCCTCGTCGATGCGTACAAGCCCGAATTCGCCACCGATAACAAAGCAATTAAAATAACAAAGTTCATCAGATCGGCGGCATACGGAATGCCGATTTGTTCAAATACCACAACGAACGGACTTTCAACAACCCCCGCTTTTTCCCATGGAATCAATCCCGCCAGTACAAATACGGACAGGCCGAAAAACACCAGTGTCCGCCAGACCGTCTGTTTGATGGAGCGGGGCACCGTTTTTTCCGGATTTTCGCTTTCCCCCGCCGCGATCCCGATCAGCTCCGTCCCCTGAAAGGCAAAGTTGACGGTGATCATCGTGATAAAGATCGCGCCGAATCCGTTTGGAAAAATTCCGTCTCCAATCAGATTGGAAAAGAACGGTGCAGCCTGTCCGTCTTTCAAGTCGATGAGTCCGAACATCGCGCCTCCGCCGAGAATAATAAACAGAAGAATGACGATAATTTTGATGCCGGACAGCCAAAATTCCGATTCCCCGAAAGCCTTTGCCGATAAAGCATTGAGTGAAAAAAGCAGCAGCCCGAAAATCAAGCACCATATCCAGACGCCGACATCGGGAAACCATCTTTTCATCAGCTGCCCCGCTGACAAAAATTCCAAAGCAACAGTAACCGACCAGCCGAGCCAATAGATCCAGCCGACGGCAAACCCTGTAGCAGGCCCGATAAATTTTGTCGCGTACGTCTGAAAAGAGCCTGAAACCGGCATTGCCACAGCGAGCTCCCCAAGGCAGAGCATCGTAAAATACATGATCATTCCGCCCGCTAAATAGGAAAGAATCGCGCCGATCGGTCCGGCTTCATTAATCGTATAACCTGTTCCGAGAAAAAAGCCGGTTCCGATGACGCCGCCAAGCGAGATCATAAACAAATGGCGGGATTTCATCGTTCGTTTCAGTGTATATTGTTCACGGTTTTCATGATTCAAACCGCCTTCACCCCTTCCGTTTCAATTCTCCCTAATGTCAGCTCCCCCTATGACATATAGACTATTTTTTAAATCTTCTGAACATTTTCCTGATATTTCAATTTTTGACAAACTTCGCACAGACAGCGAAAAAACGGGCTGAACAATCCCCTTATTGTTCAGCCGTTCGCTTTACTTCGACAAAACACGGGTAATCTTTTCAATCGCCCAATCCAGATCCTCATGAGAAATGACAAGAGGAGGTGCAAAGCGAATTACCGTCTCATGCGTTTCTTTGCAGAGCAGCCCTTCTTCTTTCAGGCGCTCGCAATACGGACGCGCCGCCTCGGTCAGCTCTACCCCGATGAACAGCCCCCTGCCGCGCACTTCTTTGATTTTAGGATTATCAATTTGCGAGAGCTTTTCTTTAAAGTATTCCCCAAGCTCCAGCGACCGTTCAGCGAGCCGCTCGTCTTCCAGCACTTCAAGAGCTGCGATCGATACGGCGCATGCAAGCGGGTTCCCTCCAAAGGTCGATCCGTGTGAGCCCGGATTAAACACGCCAAGCACATCCCGGTTTGCTGCAATGCACGATATCGGGAACACGCCGCCTCCGAGCGCTTTACCTAAAATGTACATATCCGGTGTGACGTCCTCCCAATCAGAGGCGAACATTTTCCCTGTACGTGCAAGCCCTGACTGTATTTCATCGGCGATAAACAAGACATTGCGCTCTTTGCAGACTTCAGCAGCCTGCTTCAAAAAGCCTTCCGGCGGAATGACAATTCCCGCTTCACCTTGAATCGGCTCAATTAAAAAAGCGGCTGTATTCGGTGTGATCGCCTGTTTCAGCGCTTCCAGATCCCCGTATGGAATCAGCTTGATGCCGGGAAGCATCGGTCCGAAACCGCGTTTATACTCTTCTTCTGAAGATAGCGACACAGCCAGCATCGTCCGGCCGTGAAAATTGCCTTCACATGCGATAATTTCCGCCTGATTGTCCGGAACGCCTTTTACATCATAAGCCCAGCGCCGCGCTGCTTTAACTGCGGACTCAACCGCTTCCGCACCGGTGTTCATCGGCAGAACCATGTCCTTCCCCGTTAATGAAGCGACCTTTTCATAAAAAGGACCAAGCTGGTCATTGTGAAAAGCTCTCGAAGTCAGGGTGATTTTGTCTGCCTGATCTTTTAACGCCTGGATGATTTTCGGGTGCCTGTGCCCTTGATTCACTGCGGAATAAGCGCTCAGCATATCCATGTATCGGTTGCCTTCCGGATCTTTCACCCACGCGCCTTCCGCTTCAGAAATCACGATCGGCAGAGGATGATAGTTATTCGCGCCAAAATGTGCGGTTTGCTTCATAATTTTCTCGGACTTTGATAGAACCGTCATTCTGATTCCTCCTTCTTATTTTTGGACATACATGCCAGATGTCGTATTTTGTTTCACACTATCTTATATGCAAGTATCGTGCCAACTCTTAATACCGCAAATTTTCAGAACATTGCATGTGTAACTCGCAAAAAATTTTGCGGTTTTTATGCAAAGGTGCAAAAATAAATGCATATTTTTTTGCACCCTTATCAAGTCTTCACTTAAAATGGAGACAGATACGAACAAAGGGGGATATCAATTGCTGAAGGATTATGATTTTCTGAAACTTATTTTTCAAGGAATTATAGATGAAATCGATATCGGCTTGCATGTCGTCGATGAAAACGGCACATCTGTTGTCTATAACAAAAAGATGAGCCAGATTGAAGGGATGGATGTCGGCGATGTGCTCGGCAAAAACGTGCTGGACGTGTTTACGTTTGCCAGCCAGCATGACAGCACCCTCCTGCAGGCGCTGCATCACGGGAAAACGAACAAAAACGTCAAACAGACTTACTTTAATAACAAAGGACAGGAAATTACGACCGTCAATCATACATTCCCCATTATGGAAAACGGGAATACGAAAGGAGCGGTCGAGATTGCCAAAGATGTCACAAAGCTTGAACGCCTGATCAGAGAAAATATGAACAAAACAGAAAGCACAAAGTATACGTTTGACAGCCTGATCGGCGTCAGTCCGGCGTTCAAGGAAGTCATTGAACATGCAAAGCGGGCGACCCGGACCTCTTCCTCCATTCTAATCGTTGGCGACACCGGAACCGGAAAAGAACTGTTCGCCCAAAGTATACATAACGGAAGCCAGCGCTCAACGGGCCCATTCATCTCGCAAAACTGTGCAGCCCTCCCGGAAAGCCTTGTCGAAGGCCTATTATTCGGCACGGTCAAAGGCGCATTCACGGGAGCCGTGGATCGTCCGGGTCTTTTCGAACAAGCTGACGGCGGAACACTGCTCCTTGACGAAATCAATTCTTTGGACTTCAGATTGCAGGCAAAGCTTTTGCGCGCGATTCAAGAAAAAACGATCAGGCGGATCGGCGCTTCAAAGGATACTCCGATCGACGTCAGGATCATCGCGACGATGAACGAAGATCCAGTCGACGCTGTCAGCGGCCAGAGGCTGCGAAAAGATTTGTATTACAGGCTGAGCGTCGTCACCTTGTTTATTCCTCCATTAAAAGACCGGAAGGAAGATATTATGCCGCTCACGCAGCATTTTATCGACAAATACAACGCATTGTTCCAAATGGAGGTCAAGGGTTTTGAAGAAGAGGTGCGGCGGTTCCTGCTTTCATACGATTGGCCGGGAAACGTCAGGGAGCTTGAACATTTAATTGAAGGCGCCATGAATTTGATGTCCTACGAAGACAAAATCGAGCTGACGCACCTTCCATTGCAATACAGGACGAAACCAGCGGCAAAAGAGCAGCTGCCGCAGCAGGGCTATGATCTGTTCGCCCCGCTTCCTTCCGCCTCGGCCGCTCCTTTAAAGGAACAAATCGAGAATGCCGAAAAGTATTATATTCAAAAAACCGTTAAAAAATGCAATTACAATGTGTCACAAGCGGCTCGGGTGCTGGGGATCAGCAGGCAAAGCCTGCAATACAGGCTTAAAAAATGGAAGATCCGCTTCGATCAGGAATCAGAATGATCTTCTCTCCCTTTCATCACTAAAAACGTATTTCTTGACTCATACTAAAAAAGGTTTATGCTTTACTTTTGTAAGAGCCTTAAGTAAAATCATATCAACTAAATCCAATCAGTAAAGTGGGGAATAAAATGAAGAAAGCAATATTCGCTGTATTATTGACGCTGTTGATCACCGTGATGGCCGCATGCGGCGCGTCAGGGGACAATTCCAAGGATAAAAACGCAGCCGGCGACAGCCTCTGGTCTTCAATTAAAGATAAAGGCGTATTGACAGTCGGTACTGAAGGAACGTACGAACCTTTTACATTCCACGATAAAAAAACAGATAAATTAACAGGTTATGATGTCGAAGTGATGCAGGAAGTCGCCAAGCGCCTCAACCTGAAAGCTGAATTTAAAGAAACGCAGTGGGACAGCATGTTTGCCGGACTCAACTCAAAGCGTTTTGACGTCGTTGCCAACCAAGTCGGGAAAAAAGACCGTGAAGATCAGTACGATTTTTCTGATTCATATACAACTTCCCAAGCCGTCGTTGTCACAAAAGCGGACAACAACGATGTAAAGTCTGAAGGAGATGTCAAAGGGAAAAAAGCCGCGCAGTCTTTGACAAGCAACTATAATGACCTTGCGAAAAACGCCGGCGCTGAAATCGAAGGCGTAGAAGGAATGGCTCAAGCGTTTCAGCTGATTCAGCAGGGCCGTGTCGACCTCACCTATAACGATAAACTGGCGGTGCTGAACTATTTGAAGACGTCAGGAAACAAAAACCTGAAAATCGCTTTTGAAACAGGCGAGCCGCAAACTACGCATTTTGCTTTCCGCAAAGGAAGCGGCGAACTGGTTGACAAGGTCAACTCCGCGCTGAAGGACATGAAAGAGGATGGCACACTCGCGAAAATAGCGAAGAAATGGTTTGGCGAAGATGTTTCTAAGTAATATACAAGCGGCGGCCATCGGCCAGGCGATCCCGTGGGATCTTGTGCGTGAGTCATTTTGGCCGATCTTTTTAAGGGGAATCTATTACTCGATTCCCCTTGCCATTCTCTCTTTTATATTCGGTATGATCATCGCATTGATCACGGCGCTGGCGAGAATGTCCAAATCCCGCATTTTAAGAGCGGTTTTCGGCATTTATGTCTCAGCGATCCGCGGAACGCCGCTGCTCGTTCAGCTGTTCATTATTTTTTACTTGTTTCCAGCGTTTCAAGTCACGATCGACCCGTTTCCGAGCGCAATCATTGCCTTTTCATTAAATGTCGGCGCTTATGCGTCGGAAATCATCAGGGCTTCCATCCTTTCCGTTCCGAAAGGACAGTGGGAGGCGGCTTATTCGATTGGAATGACTCAAAAAACGGCGCTTACCAGGGTCATCCTGCCGCAGGCTGTGCGCGTGTCAATTCCGCCATTATCCAATACATTCATCAGCTTGGTTAAAGATACATCGCTTGCGTCACAGATTCTTGTTGCTGAATTATTCCGGAAGGCCCAGGAAATCGGGGCCGGCAATCTTGACCAAATTTTAATCATTTATATGGAAGCCGCATTCATCTATTGGATCATCTGCTTTGTTCTCGCGCTTGTTCAGCAGCAGATTGAACGGCGTTTGGACCGGTATGTGGCCAAGTAAGGAGGGAAATAGACCATGCTTGCGATCAAAGGGCTGAATAAATCCTTCGGCGAAAATGAAATCTTAAAAAAAATCGATCTGAACATCGAAAAAGGAAAAGTGATCGCCATTTTAGGGCCTTCCGGTTCCGGCAAAACGACGCTGCTTCGCTGCCTGAACGCTTTGGAAATTCCAAACCGCGGCATTCTTTCTTTTGACGATTTCACCATCGATTTTTCCAAGAAAAATAAACCTGCTGACCTCCTCCGCCTGCGGAGAAAGTCGGGAATGGTATTCCAGGCCTATCACCTGTTCCCGCACCGCACCGTGCTCGAAAATGTGATGGAAGGGCCTGTAAAAGTGCAAAAGCGCAATAAAGAAGAGGTCAAAAAGGAAGCCGTTCAGCTTCTGCAAAAGGTCGGCCTTGAAGACAAAATGGATCTCTATCCATTCCAGCTTTCCGGGGGACAGCAGCAGCGCGTCGGGATCGCCCGCGCCCTGGCCATCAAGCCTGAGCTGATGCTTTTTGACGAGCCCACATCGGCTCTGGACCCCGAGCTGGTCGGCGAAGTGCTGAAAGTCATGAAAGACCTTGCAAATGAGGGCTGGACGATGGTTGTCGTCACCCACGAAATCAAATTCGCGCAGGATGTCGCAGACGAAGTCGTCTTTATCGACGGCGGCGTCATCGTCGAACAGGGCCCGCCTGAACAAATTTTCTCAGCCCCTAAGGAAGAACGAACAAAACAGTTTTTAAACCGGATTTTGAATCCTGTATAAACAAAACAGCCTGATCAAGAGAGATCAGGCTGTTCTTTTTATTCAGCGGCCAGTTTAAACTTGGATGCCGCCTGATTCAATTCTTCCGACAAAGCGGAGAGCTGCTGAATGGCCGATGCGATTTCCTGCATGCCGGCGCTTTGCTGCTCCGCTGCCGCAGCGACTTCTTCAGAGCCTGCCGCCTGCTCTTCGGTAACGGCGGAAATCTGCTCCATCGCAGACGAAATGGTTTGATACGATTTTTCGACTTTTAACAAGGACTGAAGCAATTGATCTGTGCGTTCGGCGAATTGAGAAATTCCTTTAAAAATTCCTGAAAAATTCTCGTATGTGCCATTGATTAAAATCTGCCCTTTGTCAACCGCTTCGTTTCCTTCCTGAATGCGTTCCATGACAAGCCGGCTGCTCTCCTGCGTGCCCGCCACAAGCTGGGAAACGGATAAAGCGGCATCTGCCGAACGTTCAGAAAGCTTTCTGACTTCTCCGGCAACAACCGCAAAGCCCTGGCCTTCCTCACCGACCCGGGCGGCTTCAATGGAAGCATTGAGCGCCAGCAAATTCGTCTGTTCAGCAATAGAGGAAATCATTCCGATGACTTTTTCAATTTCTTCTGTATGGTTTTGCATCTCTGATGCCGCTTGTTTTGACTCTTCCATCACGTTTTTAATCGTCTGGGTCTGCCGCAATGTTTCTTCGACAAGCTCCTGCCCCGTCTTGGAATCCTTGCTGACGCCCTCGGCAACGTTCTTCATCTCGTTCACTTTTTCTGTGACATGTGTAAGCTGCTGATCGATTTCGGCAGCCGATGTATGACAATCCGAAACTGAAGAGACAACCTCGTTGATTCCCTCGCTCATGCTGTTCATCGATTCAGCCACTTGAGCTGCGCTTTCGCTCGATTCAGCCGATACATTTTTCAGCTGCAGGCTCGTCTTGGATACCTCTTCAGAGGAAGCTGAAATATGTCCAATCAATTGTTGTAAATTTTCGCTCATCCGCTTGAACGATTCGGCAAGCTTTCCTGCTTCGTCCCGGCTCTTGACAGAAATGTCGGCCGATAGATCGCCGTCGGCAATTTTTTCTGAAGCCTTCATCAGCTGCCTGATCGGCTTCGCGATGTAAGAACCGAGAAAATAGGCCATGACCATTCCGAGCAGCAAGACAAATGCTGAGATCGCAATTGTATACCATTTCGCTTTTGCCGCTGTCTCCGGAATCACGGAAGCATCAAGGTCGATCCCCAAAATTCCCACCTTTTCTCCTGAGCCGTTCTCAAGCGGCAGAAAAATCGACTGGTGGATGCCGTATTCGTCCTCATACACGTCGCTTACCGTCTCTTTGTTTGTCGTCAAGGCTTCTTTCATTTCAGGAGAAAAGCTGTAATCCGTGCCGAAATCATCGGGCGTATCCGACAGCACGAGAATCCGCTCCTTCCCGCCTTCATTGGAAAGGATATAAATATTCTCAAGTTTGTTTTTCTTTTTCAGGCTGTCCACAGCCATTTTTGTCTGCTTGTAAAGCGGACCGTCTGCGGAATCGATCTCAAGCGGATTCCCGTCCAGACGTTTGATTTGATTTTCAGCAAGATGAATATCGGTATAAAGGCGGTTTTGGAACTGCTGTTTCAGCTGCTCTGACAAGTCTTTGCTGATAAAAGTAAACACGGCTGAAAATGATGCGATCGTGATTAAAAGCACTAAGGCGACGCCAATCATAATTTTGACTGAAATGTGTTCTGTTAGCTTTTTCTTCAACGTTTTCATCGTCTATATCCCCTTTAATTTGTCATGAGAGACCCATGCTCCCGGAAGACTTCCTCAATAGTTTCTTTTAAATAATCGATAATTCCCGGGACATGTTCAGGCATGGTATACGGAGAAATGACGAAAAATTTGCTGACGCAAAGCGGTAATTCAACCCCTTCACAGGACTTCACAAGCAAGTGTTTTTTCGTATCGCCAAAAAACATCTTGTCCCTTTTTGTTCCGAGCTTTTCAAATAATTTTTCAGTAAGCGCATTGTTTCTTTCCAGCTCTTCAATGGTGCATGCTCCCGAAATTTCGTCTTCAAATCTAGGCGCCCCTTCAGGATAAATGCGAAACAGCGTAGACATGCCGCAGTTGTCCGGGTTCACAATATCGGCCTCCGGAATCTGCCGAGACAGCTGTTCCCTAAAATGCAGGTTGACTTCAAGGAACTGGGCAAGCAGCTTTTGATAGCCTTCATAGCCAAATGCCATCAATGCGCTGTACATACTGATCGAACTGGCCATGCGCGAACATTCCAGCGTGTAGCCCGTATGGTAGTCCCCATAGCCGCGGTGGCCGACATACGGCGTCTCATCGGGATCCAGATCGATCCGTTTTAAGTCATTGCGATCCTTCACAAGAAACAGGCTCGTCACATAAGGCGTCTGCCCGAGCTTCTGAAAATCAAAGCAAAGCGAATCGGCAGCATGCAGATGCCTCATTTTTTCCTGAATCGGTTTGATCATGCTGAGGACACCGGGACTGAAGGATAAAGCGTTCTCATTCAGATCGTACTCATTAAAAAAGGCAAAAAATCCTCCCAGGGCGGAATCGGCGTGGATATGCGGAACCGGCAGCCCGAAGCTCTTCGCGGTTTCTTCAGCCGCACGGCGGACAGCGCTCACATCATCGATGCCGATCGCATCTGTCGTTCCCGTCGTGGCTACGATATAGACGGGAATGCCCCCGGCTTCGCATACTTGTCTAAGCTTCTCTCGCAAATCTTCCGTATCCATGGAATGGTCGAGATTTGTTTTGACTTTAATTAAATGATCGCTGCCGAGTCCTGCGGCTTCCATCGACTTATACAAGCTGTAATGAGCCGCTTCAGAACAAAACGCATAGAAATTGCCGGGAACCCCTTCTTTTAGGGATGACGGAGCCATTTTGGCAATCGCGATTCTGAGGCCGCTGTATACCGCCCCTTGTCCTCCCCACGTTGTATATCCTCCGCTTGTTTCGGCATCATACCCAGCAAGCTTTGACATCATCGCTGTAACCTTCACTTCCGCCTCCGCTCCGGCTGGACCGTACACATCCCACAGGTTGTTGCCATTGACCATAAACGCCGTAAGCATGCCTAATATCCCCGGGATGCTGGCCATCGGCAGAATGTTCGTGAAAAAGTATTTGGTGTGATACGGATGGCCGTGCAACAGCTTCAACAGCTCTTCGTTAACCTCTTTCATCGGCGCACCTTCATGCGGAATCCGACTCTCTGCAACCAGCTTTTCATAAAAGAAGCCCTCTCGGTTCTTCTCGCCGCCAAGGTTGACCTGATCCGGATTTTTCAGGTTGTCCACTCCCTCGATCAGCTGCTCGATCAATGATAGGAACTCGTTTCGTTTTGCTTCATTTCCGTCCTCGCTCGGAAACCATCTCTGTACATCCGGTGTATTGCGTTGCTGCATGATTTTCTCTCCTGCCTTGTCTTTTATATTTCAGAAAAAGATTTCACTTGCCATATCGGTATAATATTCCTATATTTTTAGGCCTTCGCTCAAAAAGTTCATGAAATTGTTTTATCTTTTACATTTTCTCCAAAATAAAAAAACTTCTTAACAATAGATTAAGAAGTTTTTGAATCATCCAAGCGTTGTATTCGTACAATAGAATGATAATAAATTCATATTGGAAAGGATTTCTTTAAAATGAACCACGAAAAAGAGAAAAAGAGAAAAAGACATTCAGTATGAGAATGGTGCTCAATGTGGTCGGTCTATTCGCCTTTATCGGCATGACAGTCGGCGCATATACCCAGGCTTATTACTTGGATGAACATCTCGAACTCCTCCGCTTCGCATACATGACGGCATTAGAGTGGAAAGAATTTTTTTGTTTGTGTCCGGGACGGCCGTCATCTATTTCGTTTTAGCAAACGTTCTTTTATACAAGAAAAAACGCTGAAGAAAGGATTAGTGCTTTCGTCTTCTCCATTCCTTCATTTCCTCTATAAAGGCAAGATACAGACAGACGATTAAGGCAATGATCAAAGCGATCCAAACGGGCATCGCCAGAAAAGGTGCATAAAACAACAGCGCCAGACAGGCTAAAAAGGCAAGACAGATCAGCCTAACTAAAAAAATCAACGCCATTCCCCCCTTTTTTCATAAAATCTGCTGTTTTTTCGCTGCAAACTGCTGAACCGCAATGACAACAAAGAGCCAGCATACAAGAACAGCCCAAGCGCCCGGTTCGCCCATCGGCTCTGTCAAATAGGGCTGGCCGATGATGCTTCCGTCGACATAAATAAAATGGTGAACCATGAGGGATTGATAAGCAGTCAATGGCAAAAAAGGCAGACTCATCATTTGCTCAGCATACGGGATCGCCAAGCTGATCAGCACACCCGCCAGCCGGCTTTTCGTCAACAGCGTGACAGTCATTCCTAGAACACTGTAAAATGTCAATCCGATCATTAAAAACAAAATTAATATCGGATAGGAGACAGCTGCATTCACTTCAAGAGAAGCGGCTAAGTCTGAATGTGCCGTGGCGAACGTCCAAGCCAGCCAACCGCCTGCCAGTCCAAGCAATAAAGCTGCAATAACCATAACAATAACCAGACTTAACAGTGCGCATAGTTTTCCAGAAACCGCTTTTCTCCATCCGATGTGAGCGGCTTTCATTTTCACAGTCCCCTGATGGTATTCGCTTCCGACAAGGTGAGATCCGATTATAATAAAAACAATTGGCCCAATGTTCGCGAGGATTAATAAAAACAGATTAGGAGTAACACTTGGATGAAGTCCTATGTACATACTACGCGCTATATCATCATTTTTTTCAATCTCCAATCCGCCGTTTTCAAGCTCTTCCTCCGCCCCATTCTTTTTCACTTCATCAATGACGGATTGGTGAATCTTTTCCTGTCTGCGTTCCTCGCCTTCAGCGCTTTGATATAAAGTGAGAAGCCCCCAGATAAAGCAACAAAATAATAACGCGATACAAACCCTCACAAGCATGCTATTCTTCAATTGATTCGTTTCAATTTTGAACGGATTCATACGTTAACCCTCTCTTTTCCGACTGAAATCCATCCTTGTAAATATCTGTCACCATTTTCCCCATTGACGCTTTTTCAGTCGATAGCTCTTGAAAATTCAGGGTGCTTCTCCTCACCTGATCAATCACGGCGCGGGCCTGTTCACCTGATTCGCAAACGATGCGGTATATTCCGGAAGAATCAGGTTCAGCTTCTGGAAACTGCACAGCTATTTCCCGATGGTCATCAGTTACAATTCGAACATATACGGGAAATGCTTGAACAAGTTTTACAATAGGACCGGAGAAGATAATTTTTCCACTTTGCAAAATCGCTATATTGTCAGCGAGATTTTCAATCGCGTCATAATTTTGCCCCGTAATCAAAATTGCACATCCCCTGGCAGTCATCTGTTTTAAAGCGATTTGGACCAGCTGCCATGACGGTGGGTCGAGGCCGATTGACGGCTCATCAAGAAACAAATATTTAGGTTTGCGCAATAACGCGGCCGCTACAGCTAAACGGTGTCTTTGACCCAGTGATAGCGCTTTTGCTTTTTGTTTTAAAAGTCCCTCATCCAATTTGAGCATGGCACAAACCTCCTGACTCCACTTTCGATCAAGGCTGTGTATACCTGATAAAAACTTTAGATTGTCAAGACCACTTTCATTAGGATAAACAGGAGGCTCATCAAACACGCAGCTGATCTTCTCCCGGATTTCCCCGACGCTTTGCCCGTCGAACAGCGCATTTCCTGCCTTCGGACTGATTAAGCCGAGAGCAACCTTTATCAAAGTTGTCTTTCCGGCTCCATTCTCGCCTGCCAAGAACGTGATGGAGGAGGGATCGGCATGGAAACTCACCCCCCTTAGCACATCCTTGGTACGATATTGATGTTGAATGTTTTTAAAGTTTATCCCTATTGTACCCATCGGTATGTCACCTTTCATATATAGCTTTAATTTGTATACCAACTGCCATTTGATTTAAATGAAACCTTTATTCTTGAGCTATAATTAGATCCAACTGGCCCCCATGGTGTTGGAACTCCCCAAGTGTATCTTACTTGTAAATTAGAACGTCCTGTTGCACCTTTCCCTGTATTGTACCAGTCCCAGCTTTTAGAGCTTCCTGATTTAAAATTCGGAGGAAGTGTCCACCAATCATTACTTAAAGCTCTGGGACTCTTATATAACTTACCGCTTCCGTAAGTGAAAGTAGTATCAGAGTAATGTCTGGCAACTACAATGTTTAAAAGACTTTTATAGCTCCTATTAACTGACACGGTTTTGATATATTTTTTCGCTTGTGTTGTTACTTCACCATCCTGTATGCTAATTGGCTGCGTATATGAATACACTGTTTCATCAATGAATTTATTCTCATCCAAAACCCCGTTATTGTTCTGTGGTTCTTGAGCATGTATTTTTGTTCCACCAACAAAAACAAACAATAAACCCAGGACAGCACTAATATAAAGTTTCTTCATGTTTACTCTCCTTTTTTAGAATGATCCCAAATCCATTAAAGTCTATATACCTTTTAAGCAACTATCCCTATAAAGATCACCTACTAGTAAATATTATACATTAATTTTATAAAATGGAAATATCTTTTAGTCAATTGTTATTTTAATAAAGTTTGGTACAAGTATTACACAAAATAAAACATTTTTTGGATATCACCCCACTGAAGAATATGATACAATGACAATTGATTGTTTTTTTGAAAAGAGGGGAATCCATTGAAGCGGGAACTTGTTTTGCGCTGGCTTTTTTATTTTGTCGGATTGATTGTTTTGTCTTTCGGGGTTTCTCTTACGATTGAAGGGAAAGTGCTCGGCATCGGTCCTTGGGATGCGTTTCACTACGGGCTGTATATGCTTTTGGGCCTTACGGTCGGCCAATGGGCGATTATTGTCGGGGCGGTCATCGTAGGTTTAACGTCCTTATTTACAAAAGCATGGCCGAAAATCGGCGCCGTGCTCAATATGCTGTTAATCGGTATTTTTATAGATTTCTTTACTTATATTCTTCCAGACCCGGAAACGTATATTTCAAGCACTGTCGTATTCGTGATCGGCGTTATTTTTATCGGTTACGGAGTCGGCATTTATGTATCGGCCGATCTCGGTGCGGGTCCGCGTGACTCCCTGATGCTTTTGATTTCCGAGAAAACGGGCTGGAACGTTCAGTGGGTCCGAAACGGAATGGAGCTGACGATTTTATTGATCGGCTGGCTGCTCGGCGGGCCGATCGGCATCGGTACTGTTTTAACCGCCATTTTAACCGGCCTGATTTTGCGGTTTTCTTTGCCGCAGTCCAAACAGCTTTTAAAAGCAGCAATGGCAGGAAGGCGCATCAGAGCTGCCAAGCCTGTACATATGTCGCTGAAAAAAAACGGATGAGCGTTTCATCCGTTTTTCTAGTTCAGGATTATTTCTGCTTACCACCGGTATCCAAATTTCGGTGATATGATCTTGCGCCATAATATCCCCGTCCTCAGGATAGGCTTCAAATTGCGGCTCGTTCGCCAGTTCATAGCCAGTCGCCGGAAAACATTCTGAGAAGATCCTTTCCCATGTGGCTTGACCAGCCGGATTGACGGGGCCGATGGCCTCAAAGACGGCCCAAGTTGCGGCGGGAATCGTTTTTTCGACACAGCCGGCAGGCGTGTAAGCGGTATTTTTTTCAAAAATTGAACGTATCGGGTTGATCGTTAAAATCCATGCAGACGCCAAGGAAGCCAAGCGGGCCGATGTGCGGTTTTAAAGAATCGGTAAAGCCGTTGTGATTTAATTCGTTCCAAAAAGCCGGAATATCCTTTTTGTTTTGACCATCCTTGACCGTAACCTCCAACGCTTTGCCGATCACCTGAAACGGTTCTTTTTCAACAATCTTGTAATCCATATCCTCCACTCCCTTTATTTGAATATGAAAGGATAGACGTGGAAATGCCCTGAGCGTCCGCCTTTTTCTCGGGCCTGTGAAGGGCTGATGCCGTGAAGGCGGCTGAAGGCCTCCCGATAATGATTCCGGTGTGCTGTAGCCGTATTTAAAAGCAGCATCAACCACTTGCAGTCAGCTCCTGCGCGGCGGCTGTCAGCCTTCTTTTCCGAATGTAATCGGCAAAGGTGACACCCGTCAGCATGTAGATCATCCGCTGATAATGAAATTTCGAACAATATGCGATTTTGGCGATGTCTTCGTGTTTCAGCGGCTGATCCAGTGCTTTTCAATATAATCGATGTTTTTCAGCCAAACGATTCAGAATGTCCATTGCTTCCGCGCCTCTCGTTTACAACGATACTTCATGCCAATCAGAAACTCCTGCCATTCCGTGCGCTGTTGTGACAGGAGCCAAACAGCCATTTAACGGCTTCCGGAAAACGCTTCGCAAACCGCTCAAGCCGATGTGAGCCACCTTCATCAATGACAAATTTCAGTTCTTTTTCGGAGGCGGCGCTTTCTGTTAACAGGCTGAAGGCTTCCTTTGTCCTCGGTATCATCTCTTTCTGCAGATTATCCCTGTCTGTCCCTTCCGTGCTTCCGACATCCATATAAATGCGCAGATGCTTATTCTCAAAGCGGTTATTCTTCATAAACTCGGTTATTCCTTCAAACCAGAAAGAACCTGACAAAGATCCGATTTTTCCAAAGGTCTCCGATGCTAGAAAAGCTGTGTAAACCGAGATCAACCCTCCGAACGACTTTCCGATGATTCCTGTTTGTTCACGGCTCGGATTTGTTCGGTAGTGCCGGTCGATATGAGGCTTGAGCCGATTGGCCAAAAAAGCGGCATATTCGTTGCCCTTCCCGCCGTACTCCCGTTTATTCGGCAGCAAATGCCGCTTGGGAAAAGGCGTGTATTCGCTTTCCCTGTCTTTTGGAGCCACTCCGACCAGCAGCAATTCCGGCACTTCCTGACTCGAAAACAGCTTTTCGATTGAGCGCAGACTGTTGCTGTATGCCGGATCGAATAAATCTCCCAGGTCATGGACGTATAGAACGGGATAGCGGTTTTCACCGCTCCCGTATGAAGGAGGAAGATAGATCAAAAGCTCCCTCCCGAAGCATGTATCTTTTATCAATGTTCCGTCTATCATGTTCATTACTCCATTCTGCACAAGTATCATGCCTATCTTTCCTGCTGTCTGTTTGCTAAAATGAAAGCAGAAAAATATCATGTGAAGAGGTTGCGTTTGATGAAGATTTACGCCGTTTATATGGATCAGCTGCCGGAAGCCGGTCAATTTAACCGAATGATGGCCATGGTGTCTGAAGAAAAGCGAAAAAAAGTGGGCAGATACAGATATCCCGAAGATGCCAGCCGGACGCTGATCGGAGAAGTGCTGGCGAGGCACATCATCAGCGAAACGTTTCATTTGCCGAATGAGCAGATCCGTTTTACAGAAGGAAGGTACGGCAAACCGGCTGCTGAAGGTCTGAACGACTTTCATTTCAACATTTCCCACTCCGGAAAATGGATCGTGTGCGGAGCCGGCGCGCAGCCGATCGGAGTGGATGTCGAAAAGATCAAGCCGATCAATTTCGACATTGCCAAACGGTTTTTTTCACCTTCCGAGCACGATGATCTCATGGAAAAGGACGAATCAGAACGCCTGTCGTATTTCTATCATTTGTGGACGATGAAAGAAAGCTTTATTAAACAGGCGGGAAAAGGCCTGTCTCTGCCGCTTGATTCCTTCTCCGTCAAACTGAACGAACAGGGGCGAGCTTCGGTGGAAACTCCCCCCGGCTATCCGCCTTGCTATATACAAGCCTATGAAATTGACCCCGGCTATAAAATGGCGGTGTGTTCCGCCGCACCTGAATTTCCCGGCCGGATTGTGATGAAAAGCTGCGCTGAACTGTCAATGCTTTAAAAAGTCCCGCCCTAAAAATAAGCGGTTTCCACCGCTTGCCGCAACCGCTCGATGCCGCTGCGGATGTCCTCTTCCTTCACATTGGACGTATTGATTTTCAATAGATTTCTTTTTGGAAAAGCCGGCATATAATGAGCGTTGACCGGTTCGAGCAGGACGTCCCGTTTTTGTAGGCTTTTAATCAGACGGGATGCCGGGATCGTCCGGTCCAATTCAATATGGGTGTGGATAGCCGGCTGTGCGGGAGGATGAAATTCAAACACATCCCCTAGAGACGCGGAACATTCTTTTAGCAGATCATGCAGAAGGCATGATCTTTTTTGATAGGAAGAACGGATCTTTTGCTTATGCTTTTCAAACATCCCGCTCTTCAAATAGATCTCCAAAGCGGCCTGAGACAGCATGGAACTGTCAATGTCGAGCAGCTGTTTGTACCGGTTGAACACAATTGTCAGAGAATCGGGCAGCACGGCGGCTCCGACCCGCAGACCCGGAAAAATAATCTTTGAGAAACTTTTCAAATAAATAACGTGGGAAGAAATGTCATAGTAATGTAACGGATCCGCCTTTTTATCATTCTCCAAATCTCCTAAAAAATCATCCTCGGCAATATAGACGTCATATTTCTCCGCCAGCTTGACGATGGCCGTTTTTTCCCGTTCCGTGTAGGATGTCCCGAGCGGATTGTGGAATCTCGGCATCGTATAAAAAAATTTGATATCTTCGGTTTGAAAGATGCGCTCCAGCTCGTCCATATCGATGCCTTCGGCGGTTCTCTCGATGCCGACCGCGGGGATGCCGTGAACTTCAAGGTATTTAATCAATAAATGATAGCTCGGCTGTTCGATCAGAACTTTCCGCTTCCGGTTTGGAAAAGGCATTGAAGCGAGCAAGGCGAGGGCCTGCTGGACGCCTGATGTAATAAATATGTGTTCCTCTTTTGCAAACACCTGGCTGTTTGCGAGCTCTTTCTGAACGGCTTGGATTAACGACGGCAGACCTTTCGGCGTCCCATAAATAAACAGATCGTTTTTGTATGTATCGATGGCTTTATTGATGCAATGCTGAAAATCGATGTATGGAAAAACATCCGGATCAGGAGCGGATGCTGCGAAATCGATTACAGCCTTTCCGGAGTTGGGCCGCTGATTCGTTTTTTTCACGACGTAATAGCCGCTTTTCGGCACTGAATAGATGAGGTGCCGTCTTTCCAGCTCGTTCAACGCCCTGATGACCGTGCTTTTGCTTACCTTGAAACGTATGGCCAGCGCGCGGATGGAAGGCAGCCTGTCCCCTTCCTGAAAGGATTTGTCTTCGATCATATCCTCCAATTCGTTCATCAGTGCGACATATTTGTGCATGTTCGTCTCCTTCGCCAATCTGTAACGGTACAGATTCCGTTTTTTTGTATTGTATCAGATTTCGCTTCCGTATAAGATGACAGAAGCCGGTAAAATATCTGTATTGCATGCATACTTTAACGGAGATGATCGACTTTGAACAAATCTGCTTATGCGGCAGCTTTGCTCTATGCTTTTATCATTGGATTTTCCTTTTTCTTTGTCAAATTGGCTCTCACTGCAGCGAGTCCGGTCGACATTCTGGCCCATCGCTTTACGGTCGCTTTTTTGGCTGCGCTTATTCCCCTTCTGCTCGGATGGGTGAAGATCGCCATCAGCATAAAAGACGCACTGAAAGTGCTGCCTTTAGCATTATTTTACCCTGTCATGTTTTTTGCTTTTCAAGTTTTCGGGCTCGTCTACACGTCTTCGTCTGAAGCCGGAATCATTCAAGCGGCGATCCCGATTTTCACCATGATATTCGCCGCTTATTTTTTAAATGAGCGGTTTACGAAACGGCAATTCTTTTTTACCGTCTTGTCAGCGGCGGGGGTGGCCTGCATCTTTATGATGAAAAGTGCAGGCACCGGAAGTTCCGATTTAAGAGGGGCGGCGCTGATTTTGCTTTCGGCGCTTTCATCGGCGGGCTACAGCGTGCTCGCCAGAAAGATGACGCGAACCTTCAGCTCGCTTGAATTAACATATGTCACAACGGGAGCGGGATTTCTTTTTTTCAACGGCATCGCCGGAATCAGCCATATGTCAGACGGCACGCTGAGCGGATTTTTTGCCCCCTTCACTGATCCGGTGTTTGTTCTTTCGGTATTGTATTTAGGCGTGTTGTCATCGTTTGCGACATCATTTTTATCAAATTATGCACTGTCAAAAATAGAAGCTGCGAAAATCAGCATGTTTAATCACTTGGCGACACTGGTGACGATTTTGGCGGGGATTATATGGCTGGGAGAATCACTCGAATGGTTTCACTTCGCCGGAACGGGGATGATCATTGCCGGAATTATTGGGGCGACGATGGTTCGGCGGGAAAATCGGCTGAAAAAAAGCTGAAAAAACGGAAAATCGGCAGCTGCAGCACACCGATTTTCCGCTTTCTTTACATTGTCGGAACAGCCGTACTGCGGCTGGCCGCGGCAATCGTTTTCAACTTGGCGGCTACTTGTTCCGTTTCTGATAAAAGATACATATGTCCGCCTTTGAAATAGTGGAAATCGATCGTATTCGCCCACTTTTTCCAGCCAAGCGCATCCCTCATGCATTTCTCATCGCGGTCTCCGTTCAGAATATGCACAGGCGATCTAAGCGGCGTATGATCGGTATGGCAGAACGTCTCAAGCGCTCTGTAGTCCGCTCTGAACGAAGGCAGGAAAAAGTTCATCATTTCCCTGTGCTCTGCCAGTTCTTTGGGTATTCCGCCAAGCTGAATGAGATGGTCGAGAAATGCGTCATCCTTTTGGTGAGACACCTTTTGCCGCTGAATATGGGGCGGCTGTATCGCTGATATCACAGCGGCTGCCGGAAAGATCCCTTCTTGTTCAAGCTTTTGCGCCAGCCTGTAAACAACCATGCCGCCCATACTGTGGCCGAACAGCACGAATTGAGAGGAAAGCCGCGGCTTAAGCGCCGCTATATACAAATCGGCGAGCTTTTCCAAATTGTCGACAAGCGCCATTCGATTTGTGCCGTGTCCAGGCGGTTCGATCGCCAGCATATCAAAATCTGTTTTTAAATGTTCGTGAAGCGGTCTGAATGATGCCGAATATCCCCCGGCAAACGGGAAACAGATCAACTGCATACCGCTTGCCGGCGCTCCAAACTGCTTAATGATCTCGTTCATGCATCATGCACCTCCGATTACAGCGGCACGTTCGCCCAAAATCTGTCTGATGAGATCTGCGTTGCTTTTAACAAAGCCGTCCGCAAGCATTTCATCATGTCTTCCAGCGCCTTGATATTCATCATATGAAGACTCCGTTCCTTCTTTCCACAACGAAAGCCATGCCGGGAGCGGTTTTGCGTGCTCTGATTTGATCAAATGAATCTCCGAGCTGACCGTTCCTTGATGGACAAGATTGACAAAGTAAGAATAATAGGCTGTCATCTTTTTAGCGATGCCATCGGCAACCGTCTTGATTTTCATATATTCATTGTCCTTGTTGGCTTCCATCAAGGCGGCCGTATCGGCTTCAATTGACCGCCCTTCTAAATCGCTGACATCGTTCTTCATATATGAGTCGATCATCAGCAGCTTTTCGACCTTCCGTCCGTTCTTTTCGAGCGCTTGCGCCACTTCAAAGGCAAGTCCGCAGCCGGCTGAATAGCCGATCAATGTCAGCGGCCCTTCAGGCTGAAGGTCGGAGATGGCTTCTGCATAGCGCACAGCGCGGTCATCGCTTTCTATAAAGTCGAACGCGTGAATCCTGTATTCCGGCATTTGTTCGGCCAGCTTGCCGTACATGATGCCGTATCCGAGGACAGGCGGGAAAGCGAACAAATGGCGGGTGCTTGCCTGATTGAAGACGGTTTTTTTCACTTCATCCACATGGCCGCCTTGGTCGATATAAGCCGCGAGGCCCTCGATTGTGGGCATTTCAAACAACACATTCACCGGAACATCGATTGCGAGATCTTTCAGCATCCGGGAGGCGACGGCCATGGCTTTCAATGAATGTCCCCCGATTTCAAAAAAGTTCTCGTCTATTCCGATCTGCTGTCTGCCGAGAACCTCAGACCAAATCACTGCAAGCTTTTCTTCCGTAGCATTGCGGGGTGCACGGCGCTCTGTTGAATTCGGCCGGCCATCGGCTTCAGGGAGAAGGCGTCGGTTGACTTTTCCGTTAGCGGTAAGCGGCAGCTCTTCAAGCATGATATACGCAGCCGGCACCATGTAAGCCGGTAGCCTCCGCGCCAATTGGCGGCGAACCTCCTCGTTTGCAACCTCAGTTCCCTGCACCGGGACGACATAAGCGGTGAGCGCCGCATCCCCGTTCCCGCTTTTCCTGGCGGTTACAACGGCTTCCTTTACGCCTTGGCAGCGCATCAGCTGCTCTTCGATTTCACCGAGCTCAATCCGGTGTCCGCGGATTTTCACTTGATCATCGATCCGCCCGATGAAGTCGATATTGCCGTCCGGCAGCCAGCGGGCCAGATCTCCCGTCCTGTACATCGTTTCACCGCTGTTAAACGGATGCGGCGCGAATTTTTCCGCAGTCAGTTCCGGCCTGTTCAAATAGCCGCGCGATACTCCTGTACCGCTCAGACACAATTCACCCACCGCTCCAATCGGCTGAAGCCGGTTATTTTCCGTCAGGATGTATGCATTCGTTTCGTTTATCGGCTTGCCGATCGGAATGGAAACCGCGCTGTCTTCCATACGGTTGACCGGATAGAACGTCGCGAAGACGGTCGTTTCCGTCGGCCCGTATACATGGATGATCCTGTCCGGTCCCATGGCAGCAAATGCTTTCTTGACATGGCTGACAGATGAGCGCTCTCCGCCGAACAGGACTTTGCGAATCCCTTTCATCCACCCTGTTCCCGCATCAACCAGCAAGTTGAACAGCGCCGTTGTCACAAACATGACTGTGATGTTTTCCTTCTGAATCGCTTCTGTCAGCTTGCCGATATGGAGAATCGTCGCCTGATCGGCCACCACCAGCTTTGCTCCGTTTAACAGCGCGCCGTACAGATCAAATGTGAAGCCGTCAAACGCATAGTTTGAAAGGGACAGCAAGGTGTCTTTCTCGGAAAGGCTGATGTAGTTTGTCTCTTTTACAACCCTTGTAATATTGGCATGTGTCGTCAGATTGCCTTTCGGTTTTCCCGTTGTGCCAGACGTATACATAATATAAGCAAGGTCGTCCGGCTCGGCGGCGATTTCGAGGTTTCTCCCGCTTTCTGCAGACACAGCAGGATCGTCGATCAGGATCGTATGCTTATGAAAAGAAAGCGACGCCGCCCGGCCGGCAAGCTCTTCCTGTGTCAGCATGCAAACAGCCCCGCTGTCTTCCAGCATATACTGAATCCGTGCTTCAGGATATTCCGGGTCAATCGGCAGATAGGCGCCCCCTGCTTTTAAGACGGCGAGTATCGCGATGACCATTTCCGGCGAACGGCGGAACAAAAGGGCGACGGGCTCGCCGCGGCCGACGTTCTTTTTGCGCAAAAGGTGCGCGACCTTGTTCGCCTTTTCGTTCAATTCCCGATATGTCAGCGTCCGCCCGGCCGCTGATACCGCGGGCTTTTCCGGGAGCGCTTCAGCGTATTGCTCAAACCATTGGGGAATCGTCAGGCCGATTTGCTTCCGTTGGACTTGACCGTTAAATTCATGGAGAAGTCGCTCTTTTTCCTTTTTGGAAACGACACAAATGTCGTCAAGCGGCTGCTCCGGATCTCTGATGACCTCGCGAATGGCTGTCAAAAGCTGTTCTTTTAACCGCAAGATGAAAGATGGTTCGAATATATTCCGGTTGTATGCAAGTTTCAGCATCATTTCTTCACCCGGTGAAGCAAGCAAATTCAGATCATAATTCGATTTTTCAAAAACGCTGATCTCGTCCATTGTGAAGCCGAGATTTTTTTCTTTCTGCTGTTTATTGGCTTCTTGCAGCGGGTAATTTTCAAAAACGATAATATGGTCGATTAAGTTCGGCGCTGCTATATGACTTTGAATTTCATAGAGCGGCACATATTGATGCGGTTCAGCTTCGAGCGCCTGCTTCTGCAAATCAGCGACCAGCTCCGTAAAGGTCGTTTGCGGGCCAAAGGTCGCCCGTTTCGGGACGACATTGATAAACAAACCGACCATGTGCTCGACACCTTGAATGTCAGCGGGGCGGCCTGAAACAACTGTACCGAAGATCAGATCGCGGGATCGCTGATAGCGGCTGAGCAGCACCGACCACACCGCCTGAAGCGCCGTGCTCAACGTGGTATGATGCGCTTTTGCTAGCTGTGTGAACGCTTCTGTATCTTCTTTTGGAAGTGTAAACAGCAGTTCTTCCGGCTGATTGCCGGCTTGCTCCGGGTTTTTCCGCTGTTCGCTGAATGTCGTCTGCCCTTCGAATCCGGCTAAATGATGTTCCCAGTAGACCAGCGATTTTTGTTTGTCCTGGCTTTCGAGCCATTTAATATATTCTTTGTAAGGTCTGACAGGCCCGAGGCTGTATGGCCTGTTTTCACGGAGCGCGTTGTATACTTCGAACAGCTCCTGTACGACAATGCCGAAGCACCATCCGTCAAGCAGAATATGATGATAGCTCCACACCCATTCGTAACGATCCTGCCCCTTCTTAAAAACCGCCGTTCTCATCGGAATGTCTTTTGAGAGGTTAAATCCTTTTTCTTTATCTTTTCGTTTATAATCTTCAATTCTCTCATTTTGTTCTGCTTCAGAAAGTCCTGATAGATCAATTTCTTCTGCCTGAAATGACCTTTCCTTTAAAACGACTTGAACCGGACGTTTCATTTTTTCATGAACGAAAACGGTTCGGAATATATCATACCTGCCGATGATGACATTCATGCTTTTTTCCAATACATCCTTTTGAAAAGAGCCTTTCACCTGCATGCTGATTTGTTCAATATAAAAGCCTTGCCCCGGATGCAGCAGCGTATGAAACAGCATCCCTTCCTGCATCGGTGACAAATAGTATATGTCTTGGACATGTTCTTTTTTAAACTGGCTCAAGATCGTATCCCCCTTTCATAGGCTCGCCCGCTTGACAAGCGGGCAAGTCCTCGGTGGTTATTTCAAGTTTTCTTCAAGAACGTCAAACAGGTCGCCCATTTCTTCCATCTCAAGATCGCCGGCAGAAAAATCACTCGGTGTAAATTCGCGTTCTTCTTTAGCTGTACAATGGTCGATCAATGCTGTCAGGAAAGCTTTGAATCTGTCCATGAGCTCCTGTATGGTCTGCCTGTCATATTCCTCTGTATTGAATGAACATGACAAGATGAATTTTTCCTTGCTGATGATGCCGCTGAAGCTCAGTGCATAGAGTGCTTCAGACCTTTCAGAGACCTGTCTTCCCATATCATAAGGAGAAGGCCCAAAGAAGCCGGTCTGCACCTCCCTGTCGATCTGTCCCAGGTAGTTAAAGCTGATGTCAGGCTTGATCGAGAAAATTGCACCGGCTTTTTTCCGGTCTGTTAAGTAGCGAAGGATGCCGTAGCCGATTCCTTTGTCAGGAATGCGCCGGAGGGTTTCTTTGACGTTTTTAATGGTCTCAGGCAACCCTGCCGCTGCTTGGCTTTTTAAAACAACTGGATATTGTGCGGTAAACCACCCCGTCGTTCTCGAAATGTTCATCCCTGGAATGATTTCCTCCCTGCCGTGGCCTTCCATATTGATGCAAATATTGGAGCCGTTCGTCCATTCCCTGATCGTCAGGCTGAGAGCGGAAAGCAGGATATCGTTGATATCCGTTCCATACGGCTCATGCACTTTCGTCAGCAGCAGACGAGTCTCCGCTTCGCTTAATTCAAACTTAACAGCAGAGGTGTTTTCCGCTTTTCTTTCTGCGGCAGCACGATCTTTCGGCAGCTCACAAATACGCTCTTGTTCAAGTCTGCGCCAATAATCGGCCGTTTTAAGGAAGCGTTCGGTTTGCGCATAAGCCTCAAGCGCTTCGGCCCAGTCTTTAAACGAATTGGTTTTATCAGGGAAAACAACATCATGCTGCTGTGCGGCCTGCGAATAGCCTGATGCAAAGTCTTCCAGCAGAATCCGCCATGACACGCCGTCGATCACCAAATGGTGAATGACGATCAGCAAATGGTCGCCTTCCGCAGTCTGATACTGTTCAGCCTTTACAAGCGGCCCGTTTTCAAGATCAAGGCTTGCCTGAAGGCGGTTTGCTTGAGCGGCTATTTCCGTTTCAATGTCGGTGACATATCGCAGGTCAACCACTCGAAAGGCGAACGAACGGTCATCCGGCCCGCGGTTATATTGAATGAGGCGGCCGTTATTCTTTTGATACACCATGCGAAGTGCATCATGATGCTCTGTCAATGCCGCCAATGTCTGTTCGACGAGCTCCGGGTCAAACCCTGAAGGGGCGTGAAGCATGACCGACTGATTCCAGTGATGCTCGTTCGTAAATTTCCGTTCGAAGAACCAGCGCTGGATCGGCGTCAGTGTGACTTCGCCTTCGACAGGGCCTTGATCGATCGGTTTAGCGTCAGCGGCTTGAACATAAGAACTGAGCTCCCCGATCGTCGGGTGCTGAAACAAGTCCTTCATCTCCAGCTTCCACCCGTGCTGCTGAAGCCGGCTTGCCATTTGAATTCCTTTGATCGAGTCCCCGCCGAGCGCGAAGAAATTGTCCGTGACTCCGATTCGGTCTATGCCGAGAACATCCTGCCAAATGTCTGCCAACAGCTGTTCCGTTTCTGTGCGCGGCGCTTTGTATTCAGCTGTCTGCGCTTCGACGTCAGGCTGAGGCAGCGCCCTTCGGTCGACTTTTCCGTTCGCCGTAACCGGAAGCTCATCAAGCTGCACCCAATACGCCGGTACCATGTAGTCCGGAAGCGTCTGCCCCAGCTTACGGGCGAGGCTTTCTGTATCAAGCTGTTCGTCCGCAACGACATAGCCGCACAGCGCTTTGTTGCCGTAGGCGTCTTCGATGTCGGTGACGACTGCTTCCTGAACTTCAGAGAGCCGCGCGAGCTGGACTTCAATTTCAGAAAGCTCGATCCGGAAGCCGCGGATTTTCACCTGCTGGTCGATCCGGCCGATGTACTCAAGCCGCCCGTCTTCCAGCCATTTGACCGCATCCCCTGTCCGGTACATGCGCTCGCCCGGCACAAACGGGTCTTCCGTAAAACGCTTCGCCGTTTCCTCCGGCTTGTTCAGATAGCCGCGCGCAAGCCCGCGGCCGGCGATGCACAGCTCGCCAGCGACGCCGACAGGCTGAACTTCGTTGTTTTGTCCAAGCACATACGCCCGCGTATTGGCAATCGGCTTTCCGATCGAAAGCATGCCTTCATCAGGATCGATTGCTGTGCTCGTCGCAACGACTGTGTTTTCCGTCGGCCCATAGTTGTTGACGAGCGTGTAGTTCCGTTTTTCGATCCGCTTCAGCTTGTCTCCGCCAGTAAGCAGCACGCGCAGCGACTGGTTGTCGAGCTCCATGAACTGTTCGCACAACTGTGTCGGCAGGAACGTGATCGTAATCCCGTTCTCTTCGAAATATTCATTCAAACGCGTAATGTCCATCCGGATCGCTTCATCGATGATATGAAGCTCCGCTCCGGCGATCCAGTACGGGAACATCTCCCAGACGGAAGCGTCAAAGCCGAAGCCGGCATATTTCGCGCTTTTGTCCTGTTCGGTGACCGTGAATGCATCGTTATGCCAATAGCACAAGTTCACGAGCGATTGATGTTCGACCATGACGCCTTTCGGCTGGCCTGTCGTGCCCGATGTGTAAATCAAGTATGCCAGGTTGTCAGACTGAGCCTCTGCGCTTGGATTGATGTCATCCTCGGGATAAAGCTCGCCGGCCAGAATGGAGGCTTCTCTATTCAAATCGATCACTTCTCCGGTAAATGCGTCCGGCATCGTTAATCCGCTTTGCGTCAGAAGCAGTTCTGCACCGCTGTCTTTCAGTACGTATCCGATCCGCTCGGCCGGATAGCCGGGGTCGATCGGTACATAGGCCGCTCCCGCTTTCAAAATCGCGAGCACGCCGGCCGCCATTTCCAGCGAAGGCTTCACCATGATCCCAACCCGCTGTTCAGGGCCGGCCCCTTTTTCGATCAGCAGCCGGGCCAGACGGTTGGCGCGCGCATTCAGCTCTTTGTACGTCCACTGCACGCCGTTGTACACCGCTGCCCCGCGGTCAGGCGTGCGGAGGACTTGCGCTTCGAACAGCTCATGGACTGTTTTGTTCTGCGGCACGTCGAGAACTGTTTCGTTCCATTCGTACAAGATCCGCCGTTTATCGGCTTCATCCAGAAGCGAAAGGTCTGAAAGGCTTGCATCCGGGTTTTCGGCAATCGCTTCGAGCAGGTTAAGCAAATATCCGCTCCAGCGTTCAATCGTTTGTTTTTTAAATAAATCTGTTGCATATTCGAACTGAAGACCGATTTCATCATCTTTTTCAAAAGCCCCCAGTGTCAGGTCGAACTTGGCAGCGGCATGTGAAGTCTCATACGGCTTGATTATCAGACCGTCTAAATCGAGCGTTTCTTTATCAGGATCTTCCGTTGTCAGCATGACATTGAACAGCGGATTCCGGCTCATATCGCGCGGCAAATCAAGCTTGGCAATCAGCTCTTCAAACGGATAGTCCTGATGGTCGAGGGCTGCGAGGCTGTTGTTTTTCACCTCTTCCAAAAACCCGCTGAATGATGCTTGATCAGGTACATGGTTTTTCAGCGCCAACGAGTTGACGAACATCCCCGGCACGTCTTTCAAATCAGCATTCGTTCTGCCCGCTGCCGCTGAGCCGACGACAATATCCTTTTGGCCGGCAAGACGGCTTAAAAACAGATTAAAAACGGCGAGCATTACAATATTCAGCGTCGTGTTCGTTTTCGCCATCAAACGGCGGATTTTAAGGGCGGTGCCTTTTGATACTTTAAAGTGAACCCGGTCCCCGGCAAAGCTTTGGACAGGAGGACGCGGAAAGTCGAGCGGAAGGCTGAGTTCCGGAACGGTTTCCTTAAACTGCCGGAGCCAGAAGTCTTCCTGTTTCCGAATGTTTTCTTGCTGGTCAGGTTGTTGCTGCCACACCGCATAATCTTTATAATGCAGCTTCGGTTCAGGGAGCGAAGCGCCTTTATAAAGCTGTGCAATTTCTTTGACGAAAAGGCTTCTGGAAACGCCGTCCGCAATAATATGATGCGTATCAATCAAAAGCAGATGGCGCGCAGAGCTGATGGAGAGCAGCTCGGCTCTGATCAGCGGAGCGGTGCTGAGATCAAATGGTCTGATAAAGCGGTTGATCTGTGCTTCTGCGTCCTCTTCATGAATATGAATAACCTTTAAGTCAATGTCCGCTTTTTCATGCACAATTTGAACGGTGCGGCCATCGATTTCAACGAATGCGGTCCGCAATGATTCATGGCGGTTCACCAAGTCTGCGAATGCCCGTCTTAAGCGATCCGTATCAAGTACGCCTTCCAGCATGAGAACAGACGGCATGTTGTAGCCCGTTCCGTTCTTTTCAATATGATGGAGGGCATACATCCGTTGCTGAGCGGATGAAACGGGATACCAGTCGCGTTTTTCGGCAGGCTGAATCCCGCTTTGTTCTGCCTGTCCATCGGCTTCGATACTGCGGGCGAGCAAGCCGGCTGTCGGACAATCGAACAACGTTTTTAACGGTACTTTTTTTCCGAGCTTGGATTGGATTTCCGCTGTCAGCATCATTCCTTTTAATGAATGTCCGCCAAGATCGAAGAAATTGTCGTCAAGTCCGACCGGCCGAACGCCAAGCACCTCCTCCCAAATGCCGCAGAGGGCTTTTTCAAATTCGGTTGACGGCGCTCTATATGAATCGCTTTGACCACTTAGACCTTGCGGCTCCGGCAGCGCGCTGCGGTCCACTTTTCCGTTCGCCGCAAGCGGCATTTTATCCACCGTTACGAAATATGACGGGATCATGTACGACGGAAGCCGCTCAGAAAGACGCTCTCTCATTTCGGAAACCGGCAGCTGTCGTTTCGCTTGAATATAAGCGCACAGTTCGTCTAGCCCTGAGTCAGCCGTAAATGAAAGAACGACCGCTCTCTCTATATGTTCAAGTCCAATGAAGGCCTCTTCAATTTCTTTCAATTCGATTCTGTAGCCGCGGATTTTCACCTGATCATCCGTCCGCCCTAAAAATTCAATCTCCCCATTCGGAAGACGGCGGACGAGATCCCCCGTCCGGTACATGAATGTGCCCGGTGTGTAAGGATTTTCGATAAACTTCGCAGCCGTAAGTTCCCGGTTGTTCACATATCCTCTTGCAAGCCCGCTTCCCGTAATATACAGCTCGCCTGCCGCTCCCGCGGGAACAAGCCGGCGGGAAGCGTCCAATACCAGTGCTCCGGCGCCCGAAATCGGCCGTCCAATCGTCGGGCGCTCGGCGAATTGCCGGATCATGCCCGGTTCGACCGGTTTAGCGATGGCACCGATCGTCGTTTCCGTCGGCCCGTAATGATTGATGAACCGGGTGTCCGGATAGCGGGAATGGAACCGTTCGACATCTTTCGGATTGATTTTTTCTCCCCCTAGTACAATCAGTCTCAATGACTGAAGCCCCTTTGCCAAAGCGAAGCTTTGCGGCTGAACGACCGTATGGAACAGCGACGGCGTCAGCTTGATATATGTGATCCCTTGTTCACCGATATAATGAATAAATGTCTCCGGTTCTGTATACGTTTCTTTCCGGACGATATGGAGCTCTCCTCCGGCGAGCAGCACCGGGAAAAGGCTCGTGTAGCCGAGATCGAACGCATAGGAAGACAAAAGCATCGTTTTATCCGAAGCTGACAGGCGCGCCTCACTGATAAACCAGGAAACATAGTTTGCCAGATTGCGGTGTTCCAGCTGAACGCCTTTCGGCTGACCCGTCGTTCCGGATGTATAGATGATGTACGCCAGACTCGCCCCGTCATGGATTAGATGCGGTCGTTTTTTGCTTGCCATCAGCGTGTCGTTTCTCACATCTATCAATCTCCCGTTATACCAATCTGCGAGAGCAGCTTGATGGGAATGTTCTGTTAAGAGCCAGCGGGCTTTGCTGTCTTCCAGCATATATTGAATCCTGCTCGTCGGCATTTCCGGATCAATCGGCAAAAAAGCGCCCCCTGATTTCATTACGCCGAGAATTGCCGCGGCGACCTCTGCAGAACGATCCAGCATAATGCCGACAACGTCGTCTTTTCCGATGCCTTCACTTCGCAGCACATTTGCAATTTGATTTGCTCTTTCATCTAGCCCGCGGTATGTGAGGATTGTTTCCCCGCAGACAACAGCCGGCTGATCAGGCATTTCGGCCGCCTTTTCTTCAAACCGTACATGAAACGGCCGCTCCTCTAGGCGTTCTGCCCGGCTGCGCCTCACTTCTTCCAGGAGAAGTCCGCGCTCTTTGTCTGAAAGCAGTTCGATGTCCCGGAGCTTAATGCCGGGATTTTCGCAGATTGTTTTAATCACATTTAAGAAGTGGCCGCTCCAGCGCCTGATCGTTTCTTCTTTAAATAAGGATACGGCATAGTCAAAGCTCAAACCGATTTCCCCATCATGCTCCACGGCCTCAAGCGACAGATCAAACTTCGCTGTGCGATGGCGCACCGAGTAAGACGAAATCTGCAAATCTCCGAGTTTCAGCGTCGGGATTTCCATGTTCTGCATGTTGAAAAAGACGCTGAACAGCGGATTCCGGCTTGTATCCCGCGGCAATGGCAGTTTTTCAATCAGTTCTTCAAGCGGATAGTCCTGCTTGGCAAAGCCCTGAAGACTTGTCTCTTTGACTTCCTGCAAAAATTCCTTAAACGTTTTTTCCCCTTCGGGACGATTCCGGAGCGCCAGCGTATTGACAAACATGCCCGGAATGTTGTGCAGATCCGGATGGGTTCTGCCGGCCACAGGCGATCCGACGATTAAATCTTCCTGAGACGCATACTTGGACAGCAAAATATTAAACGCGGCCAACAGGAACATATAAAGTGTCGCATCGGCTTCAGAAAGCAGCTTTTGAACGTCTGCCGTCAGTTTTCGATTGATTCCAAAGACGACACGGTCGCCTTCAAAGCTGCGTTTTGAAGGCCGCGGAAAATCGTACGGCAGATCGAGAACAGGCAGCTCGCCTTTGAAAATATCGAGCCAATACTGTTCCTGTTCTTTCAATTTCTCCTGATGCTCCGGCCCGTTTTGCCACACAGCGAAATCCTTATAGTGGAGCTTAGGAGCAGGCGCCTCTTCACCGTGGTAGAAGCTGGCCAGGTCGCGAATCAATATGCCGGTGGAGCTTCCGTCCGTAATAATGTGGTGCATATCGATCATCAGCAGATGGCGCTTTTCTTCAAGCTTTACGAGTTCCGCCCGGACGAGCGGCGCCTTATTCAGCTGAAACGGCCGGATAAACCCTCTGATCGCCGCTTCGGCTTCCGCTTCATCCGCCACTGATTCCGTCAGGTGAAAAACTGCGTCTTGATGGATGGTTTGAACGATTTCTCCATCGATTAATTCGAACGATGTCCGCAATGTTTCATGGCGGCTGATCAAGGCCCGAAACGCGTCTTCCAGACGCTCCTTATCCAATTCGCCTTCCAGAAGCAGAACCGCCGGCACATTGTAGCTCGTGCTTGCTTCTTCGAGCTGATTGAGGATGTACATGCGCCGTTGGGCGGATGACACCGGATAATTCGCACGGGACGGCGCCGGCGCAATCGGAGCGGTTTTCTCTTTCGTTTCCCCTTGAAGAAATTCGGCCAGCTCTCTGATCGTCGGTTTTTCAAACAATACTTTGATCGGCACTTCTTTTTGGAGCTGCTCTTGTATTTTGGCTGTCAGCATCATCGCCTTCAGCGAGTGTCCGCCGATGGAAAAGAAGTTGTCATCGATTCCCGGCTGCTTGATGCCGAGAATCTCTTCCCAGATTGCCGCCAGAATTTTCTCCGTTTCATTTTTCGGCGCTTCGAATCTGTCAGTCTCTTCAGCGATAGGAGCCGGCAGCTGCCGTTTGTCAACCTTTCCGTTGGCTGTCAGCGGCATGCTGTCGAGTTCGATCAAATGAGCCGGAATCATATACTCCGGAAGCGACCGGGACAGCTCTGTCCGCAGCTGTGCGGCCGGCCTCGCGCCAACTGCAGTGTAGTAGGCGCAAATCTCGGTTTCTCCGGTATTGTTTTCCCGAATGACAGCAGCCGCTTCTGAAATTCCCTCAAGGCGGGCCAAAGCCGCTTCAACCTCGCCTAATTCGATCCGGAAGCCGCGAACCTTCACTTGATGATCGATCCGCCCGAGAAATTCGATATTCCCGTCGGGAAGCCATTTTGCCAAGTCGCCCGTGCGGTACATCCGCTTCCCTTCGGCAAAAGGATCGCCGACAAACTTTTCATCTGTCAGCTCAGGCTGGTTCAAGTAGCCGCGGGCCACCCCGTCTCCGCCGACACACAGCTCGCCGGGCACGCCGATCGGCTGAAGCGCGCCGTGTTCATCAACGATATAGGCGGTTGAATTTCCGATCGGCTTTCCAATCGGGATCGTTCTCTCATATGCTTGATCGATGAAAAAACACGTCGAAAATGTTGTATTTTCAGTAGGTCCGTATCCATTCCAAAGCGAGAGTTCCGGCGATTCGCGTTTAACTCTGTTGACGATTCCAGGAACAAGGGCATCTCCGCCGATAATCAGATCATTTAGGGTTGCAAACATTCCCGGATCCTGCTGGGCGAGCTGATTAAAAAGAGGCGAAGTCAGCCACATTGTTGTGATTCCGGTCTCTTCCAGGAACACTCTGAACCGCTTTCCATCAAGGAGCGTCTCTTTCGGGACGGGATAAAGGGTTCCCCCGTTTAGCAGTGCGCCGAACACTTCAAATGTACTGGCGTCAAAGCTGACAGCCCCCGTCTGCGCCATCTTCACGTCGCTCTTCAGCGGGATGTAGCCCGCATTTTTGACAAGGCGGACGATATTGCGGTGTTCGACCATCACGCCCTTCGGCTTGCCCGTCGATCCGGATGTATAAATGTAATAGGCAAGATCTCCGGGTTTGTTGGCATGTACAAGGTTGGCGGCATCTTCTTTTTCTGCATCCACCGCATTTGCGGCGAGTACCTCATACCCTTCCAGCGAAATCTGCGGGCTGTCTTTTGTAAGGACGATCTTTGCTCCGCTGTCTTCGAGCAAGAAGCGAATCCGCTCTTCAGGATATCCGGGATCGATCGGTACGTACACGCCTCCTGCTTTCAGTACCGCCAGCATGCTGACGGCTGCTTCAAGCGACCGCTCCATCATAATGGCGGCGGCATTTCCGTGCATCAAGCCTCTTGCTTTCAGCCTTCTCGCGAGCTGATTGGCTTTCTCATTCAGCCTGCGGTAAGTCAGGCTTCTTCCGTCAGCGGCAACAGCCGTTTTGTCAGGAGACGCTTCAACCTGTTCTTCAAACAGCTCCGGAATCGTCTTTTCTCTTGGATAACCGGTTTTCGTTTGATTAAAAGCGAGCAGCGTTTGTTGCTCCTGTTTTGATAACATGTCGGCGCTGCCTGCTTTTGATTCGGGATTTGCAATCGCCTCTTCTGCAAGTCTCGTTAAATGCCCTGCGGCCTGCTCAATGAAAGCCGCGTCAAAAGCTTCGCCGTTGTATTTCAATTTGATCGTCCACTCCGCTCCCGGATAAACGATCAAATTAAAGTCGTAATTCGTTTGTTCAAAAGCTCCGGCAGCCTTGATGGAAAAGCCGAGCCGCTCATGGATCGTTCCGCTTTCCAGCTCTTTATCAAGCGGATAGTTCTCAAACGCGACAAGGTGGCTGATCAAGCGGCCGTCCAATGCCGATTGCTTCTGAATCTCATATAGCGGGAGATAGTCGTACCGCTCCGCGTCAATTGCATGCTGCTGTGCTTGTTTGAACAACTCGGCAAACGATGCGTTTTGATCGACCCTTAAACGGACGGGGATCGTGTTGATGAACAGCCCTGCCATATGTTCGATTCCGTCAATTTCCGACGGGCGCCCGGACACAACCGTGCCGAACACCACATCTTCGGATCTGTTATATTTAGCAAGCACTGTTCCCCAAATCGCCTGAAAAAGATTGGGAGCTGTGACATGATAGCGGTTTGCCGCCTTTTGAAGAGCATCCACCATGTCTTTGTCCCAAACAAACGTGAACTCCTCGTTCCGGTACGATCCTGAATCCGGCCGCGTTTTTCCGCCGGGAATGACGCTCGGGCTTTCTAAACCCGAAAGGCGGTGTTCCCAGTAGGATGCCGCTTCATCCTTATCCTGCCGGCCGAGCCATTTAATATAGTCCGCATACGGTTTTCCCTGATCAAGCGGAACCGTCCGGTTTGCTCGAAACGCTTCATAGTTTTGAAAAAGGCGTTTCATCAATATCCCCATGCTCCAGCCGTCCATCACGATATGATGGTTGCTCCAGACGAGATGGTATTTTTTCCGGTCAAGCCGAAAGACCGCCGTTTTAAACAGCATGTCTTTCGCCAAATTAAACCCGGCCGCCTGTACCTCTTGTTTATACCGGTCAATGCGGGTTTTTTGCCTTTCCTCATCCAAGTCCGCAAGATCCTCAAATTCCACTATTGCCTGCCGTTCAGCCAGGACAACCTGGCGCGGTTTTTGCAATTGCTGATGAACAAAAACCGTTCTGAGAATATCGTATGAACGCACGAGCTGATTCACGCTTTTTTCAAAGATCCCCAAATCAAATTCCCCGTCTATGACAAGCTCCAGCTGTGTGAAGTAAGAGGAAGATTCCGGATCAAGCATTGCGTGGTACAGCATTCCTTCCTGCATCGGTGTCAAAGGATACACCTTTTGAATCTTTTGTTTCCCCATAAGGCACCTCGTTTTTTTGTTAGAAAATTTCCATCAGTTTATCTAATTCTTCAAGCGTTAGTTCGTCATCTCCAAGATCGCTCGGGGTCAGTTCGCCTCCATCCAGCTCTAAGCAATGATCGATCAATTGCAGCAAATAAGTTTTAAAGCTTGCGGCGACAGCGGCGACGGTGCTTTCTTTGTATTCGAGTGAATGATAGGCAATTGACATTGTCAAAATGCCGTTTTCGATATAGCCGACGATGTCTAGCGCATTCGGTTTTTCCGTTTCCGGGCTGAGCGGATCGCCGGACGGCAAAGCTGATCTCGTGAACAGACCCGAATCCGCCATCTCTGCAAACTGGCCCAAATAGTTAAAGCTGATATCATGCTTGATCGGCTGCGCCTTTTTGCCTTCTTCGGTCAAATAGCGATAAATGCCATAGCCGATTCCTTTATTCGGAATGTGGCGCAACTCTTCTTTGATCTGTTTGATTTGATAGCCGATATCTTCGGAATGGCGCAGTTGAATCAGCGCCGGGAACTGGCTTGTAAACCAGCCGACCGTCCGGGAAATATTCAAGCCTTCCATGATGTCCTCCCGGCCGTGTCCCTCCAAGCAGATGATAAAGTCTTCCTGCCCGGTCCACTCTTTCAGCGCCAAGCCCAACGCCGTAAGCAAAATGTCGTTCATTTCCGTGTTATATGCTTCATGAACTTTTGTCATCAACTGTTCTGTTTCTTCTTTCGAGAGAGAAAACTCAGCCGTTTTCGTATGGTGCATCCGTTTGTCCTCTGCTTCATCATCTTTAGGGAGCGATGCCGTCTCCGCCTTCTCGACTTCCTGCCAATAGCCGATTTCTTTCGCGAAAGCTTTTGACCTTGCGTATTCTTTCAGGCGAGCCGCATATTCAGCAAAAGAGTGCGTCTTTTCTTGAAGAATGATCGGCTCCCCTTTTTCAGCTTGGGCGTACCCGGCGGCGAAATCCTCAAGGAGGATTCTCCATGAAATTCCGTCCACAACGAGATGATGAATGACGATGAGAAGATGATCGCCTTGATCCGTCTCAAAGATCGCCGCTTTCAAAAGCGGGCCTTCGGTTAAATTGATACTGCTTTGAATCCGGTTTGATTCCTTTAACACGGCAGCTTCAAGTTCAGCACCCGATTCATTGAAGCGGATGACTTCAGGACGAACCGCTGTTTCTTCCAGCCCTCTGTTGTACTGAACAATCCCGTCTCCATTTCGCTGATAAACCATGCGAAGTGCATCATGGTGTTCGATCATCTTGGTTAAAGCCTTGCCTGCCGCTTCCGGGTCAAACCCTGAAGGGGCGTGAAGCATAACTGATTGGTTCCAATGATGCTCGTTCGTAAATTTGCGCTCAAAGAACCAGCGCTGGATCGGCGTCAGTGTGACTTCGCCTTCGACAGGGTTCTGATCGATCGGCTGATCGTCAGCCGCTTGAACATAAGCACTGAGCTCCCCGATCGTCGGGTGCTGAAACAAGTCCTTCATCTCCAGCTTCCAACCGTGCTGCTGAAGGCGGCTTGCCATTTGAATTCCTTTGATCGAGTCCCCGCCGAGCGCGAAGAAATTGTCCGTGACTCCGATTCGGTCTATGCCGAGAACATCCTGCCAAATGTCCGCCAACAGCTGTTCCGTTTCTGTGCGCGGCGCTTTGTATTCGGCTGTCTGCGCTTCGACGTCAGGCTGAGGCAGCGCCCTTCGGTCGACTTTTCCGTTCGCCGTAACCGGAAGCTCATCAAGCTGCACCCAATACGCCGGTACCATGTAGTCCGGAAGCGTCTGCCCCAGCTTACGGGCGAGGCTTTCTGTATCAAGCTGTTCGTCCGCAACGACATAGCCGCACAGCGCTTTGTTGCCGTAGGCGTCTTCGATGTCGGTGACGACTGCTTCCTGAACTTCAGAGAGCCGCGCGAGCTGGACTTCAATTTCAGAAAGCTCGATCCGGAAGCCGCGGATTTTCACCTGCTGGTCGATCCGGCCGATGTACTCAAGCCGCCCGTCTTCCAGCCATTTGACCGCATCCCCTGTCCGGTACATGCGCTCGCCCGGCACAAACGGGTCTTCCGTAAAACGCTTCGCCGTTTCCTCCGGCTTGTTCAGATAGCCGCGCGCAAGCCCGCGGCCGGCGATGCACAGCTCGCCAGCGACGCCGACAGGCTGAACTTCGTTGTTTTGTCCAAGCACATACGCCCGCGTATTAGCAATCGGCTTTCCGATCGAAAGCATGCCTTCATCAGGATCGATTGCTGTGCTCGTCGCAACGACTGTGTTTTCCGTCGGCCCATAGTTGTTGACGAGCGTGTAGTTCCGTTTTTCGATCCGCTTCAGCTTGTCTCCGCCCGTAAGCAGCACGCGCAGCGACTGGTTGTCGAGCTCCATGAACTGTTCGCACAGCTGTGTCGGCAGGAACGTGATCGTTATTCCGTTCTCTTCGAAATATTCATTCAAACGCGTAATGTCCATCCGGATCGCTTCATCAATGATATGAAGCTCCGCTCCGGCGATCCAGTACGGGAACATCTCCCAGACGGAAGCGTCAAAGCCGAAGCCGGCATATTTCGCGCTTTTGTCCTGTTCGGTGACCGCGAATGCATCGTTATGCCAATAGCACAAGTTCACGAGCGATTGATGTTCGACCATGACGCCTTTCGGCTGGCCTGTCGTGCCCGATGTGTAAATCAAGTATGCCAGGTTGTTTGGCTGTGTACCTGCCTGCGGGTTCACTTCATCATCATTTGTGATTTCTTCGCTCAGCATCGAATCGAGAAGAAGCGTTTCACCGCTGAATTCTTCAGGTACGGCTAAGTTTGTTTGCGTCAGAAGCAGTTCTGCACCGCTGTCTTTCAGTACGTATCCGATCCGCTCGGCCGGATAGCCGGGATCGATCGGTACATAGGCCGCTCCCGCTTTCAAAATCGCAAGTACGCCGGCCGCCATTTCCAGCGAAGGCTTCACCATGATTCCGACCCGCTGCTCAGGACCGGCTCCTTTTTCAATCAGCAGGCGGGCCAGACGGTTGGCGCGCGCGTTCAGCTCTTTGTACGTCCACTTCACGCCGTTGTACACCGCTGCCCCGCGGTCAGGAGTGCGGAGGACTTGCGCTTCGAACAGCTCATGGACCGTTTTGTCCTGCGGCACAGCGAGCTTCGTCTCATTCCACTTTTGGACGATCCGCCGTTTTTCCGCTTCATCCAGAAGCGAAAGGTCTGAAAGACTTGCATCCGGGGTTTCGGCAACCGCTTCGAGCAGGTTGACCCAGTACCCGCTCCAGCGTTTGATCGATTCGCGCTTAAAGAGATCTGTATTGTATTCCATTTCAAAAACGAGAAGTCCGTCTTCTTCCGCCGCTGTCAACGTCAGATCAAATTTCGCAGTCTGATGGGCAAAATCATACGGTTTAAGTGTGACTCCTTCCATTGACAAGTCTTTCAAATCGGCATTTTGCATTGAAAAGACGGCATCAAATAACGGGTTTCGGCTCATGTCGCGCTGGATGTTCAGCTTCTCGATCAGTTCTTCAAACGGGTAATCTTGATGCTCAAATGCGCCGAGCGTCGTTTCTTTTACTTCCTCAAGGAATGCAGAAAACGGCTTGTCTCCTTCAGGACGCGTTCTTATCGCAAGCGTATTGACAAACATGCCGATGATACGGCTCAAATCTGCATGCGGCCTCCCGGCAGCCGGAGAGCCGAAAATGACCTCGCTCTGTCCACTCAGTTTCGATAAAAACGTACTGTATGAGGCAGCGAGCACCATGTATAAAGTGCTTTCCGTTTCCTTGGCCAGTCTTCTGAGCTGCTGGACAAGCTCCGGTTTCAGAGAAAAGCTGATACGGCTTCCTTCAAACGTTTGAACAGAAGGACGCGGATAGTCTGTCGGGAGCGTCAAAACAGGCAGTTCGCCGTCAAGCTCCTTGAGCCAGTATTCCTCCTGCATTTTGTGCCGTTCAGTGAGCAAGTGCTGCTGCCATACAGCATAGTCTTTATACTGAATCCTCAGCGGTTCAAGCGCCTCTCCCGCATAAAGCCTTGTCATCTCATCGATCAGCACGCTGACGGAAGCGCCGTCTGAAATGATATGATGCATATCGACAAGCAAAAGATGTTTTTCTTCCGTGACACGTATGATGCTCATTCTAAATAACGGAGCCTTTGTTAAATCAAACGGCCTGATGAACTCTTTAATCAGCTTTTCCGCTTCTTGTTCATCTGCATCGATGACATCAATGGTCAATTCCGCAGCTTCCCAAATCCGCTGAACAGGTTCGCCGTTCCTGATTTCAAACGTCGTGCGGAACGCTTCATGGCGCTTGATCAGCATTTGCGCGGCAGACTCCAGGCGCTTCAGGTCAAGCTTTCCTTCAAGTTGGAGAACGGCCGGCATGTTATAGCTTTTCTCAGCGCCTTCAATCTGCTGAAGAACGTACAGCCGTTTTTGCGCCGACGAAACGGGGTACGTTTCCCGGTCCGGCGCCGCTTCAATATAAACGGCAGATTTTTTCTCAGATTTTGCCGCCGCCTGGGCCAGGCTTTCGATTGTCGGCGCCTGGAACAAGTCTTTCAGCTGCAGGTCAACATTCATCTCTTGCTGGATGCGGGCGATGAGCGTCATTCCGAGTAAAGAGTGTCCGCCGAGTTCAAAAAAATTGTCATGCACACCGATTTTCGGTACATTGAGCACCTCCTGCCAAAGATCGGCAAGCTGCGCTTCTGTGCCGCTCCTTGGCGCCGTATATTCCTTTTGCGCGGCCTGCGCGATATCCGGTTCAGGCAGCGCCCTTCTGTCGATCTTTCCATTGCCTGTGAGCGGAAGCTCATCAAGCTGCATAAACACAGACGGGATCATATAGCCTGGCAGACCTTCTGCCGCATGTCGGCGAAGCTCTTGGCTCGAAAGCTCCTGATCAGCCGTAAAGTATGCACAGATCATTTGATCTCCCGCCCCGGTGTCAACAGCAAGAACAGCGGCTTCCTGAACCATGTCATGCGTTAGGAGATGATGCTCGATTTCGCCCAGCTCGATTCTCTGTCCGCGAATTTTGACCTGATGATCAATCCGACCGATAAATTCGAGGCATCCGTCGGCAAGCCATCTCGCCATATCACCCGTCCGGTAAATCTTTTCGCCGGTTTTGAACGGATGCGCCGTAAACTTTTCAGCCGTCAGTTCAGGGCGGTTAAAATAGCCGCGGACAAGGCCGTCTCCGCCGACGCATAATTCTCCCGCAACCCCTGCCGGCTGTACATTGCCGAATGAATCAAGAATCAGAACCTCCGTATTGCTGACAGGCTTTCCGATCGGTATAGCCTGCGCATCGTCCGGCACTTCATTGACTGGATGGTAGGTTGTAAAGACCGTGCTCTCAGACGGACCGTACATATGAAGCAGCCGCCCTCTGCCAACTGTCTTCAGGGCTCTTCTGACATGATCGACAGATGCACGTTCGCCGCCGAACAGAACCCTGCGGAGTCCCTTCAAACTGTCCGGCCGCATGTCTGTCAGCAGATTGAATAATGCGGTCGTGATCATTAAAATCGTAATCTTTTCTTTTTCGAGTACATGTGCGAGCCGGCTCATATCAAGAATCGTGTCTTTTGGAGCTATCACCAGCTTGGCGCCGTTCAGCAATGAACCGAACACATCAAACATAAAGGCGTCGAACACATAATTTGAAATCGAAAGAACGATATCGGATTCCATCACTTCCAAGTAATTCGCGTTTTTTACAGTACGCAAAATATTCCGGTGAGAGACCATATTGCCCTTCGGCGTCCCTGTCGTTCCAGATGTGTACGTTAGATTTGCCATTGCTTCCGGAGAAATCGGAAGGCGCAAATCAGACGCATCTCCCATATAAAGGTTTTCATCCTCAACAAATAGGATGTCGCCGCCAAATTCCGCCGCCTCAGCGAGCGGCTTCATCGCCTTTTGCGTTAAAAGAACCGCCGCTCCGCTGTCCTTGAAGAAATGTTGCACACGCTTTTCCGGATGATCGGGATCGATCGGCACATAAGCCCCGCCGGCTTTCAGCACAGCGAGAATGCCGATGACCATTTCAGCCGACCTGGCCGTAAGAATGGCCGCCGTCGTGCCGGCTTGCACGCCACTTTCGCGGAGGCGCCTTGCCAATTGGTTCGCTTTCCGATTGAGCTCATCATATGACCATACTTTGTCTTCAAATTGCAGGGCGGGATAACCGCCTCTTTCTGCAGCCTGTTCCTCGAATAGCTGAACGATCGTTTTCTCCCGCGGATAATCGCTTGTCGCGGGGTTGAACGCGACGAGCTGGCGATTCGTTTCTTCTTCTGTCAAAAGGCTGTACTCGCCGATCCTGAGCATCGGATCAGCCGCCATGTCCTCCAGAAGGTTCAAGTATGCTTTCAGCATCCTTTCAGCCGTATCTTTTTTAAACAGCTTCGTGCTGTAATCCAAATCGAGTATCAATTCTCCCTGCTCTTCTTTTGCCTGCAGCGTCAAGTCGAATTTTGCAATATTGAAGTTCGTTTCATAAATCGAGAGGTGCAAATCGCCGAGCAGCGGAATGTCTTCCCATGCATTCTGCAAAATAAACATCGTGTCAAAGATGGGATGACGGCTTAAATCGCGCGATGCGCCAAACTTCTCCGCAAGCCGCTCAAACGGATAATCCTGATGCTCAAAAGCATCGATTACCGTTTTCTTTACATCATTCAGGAAGTCTGCGAACGTTCTGCCCGGGTCCACTTTTGAACGGATCGCCAGCGTATTGACAAACATGCCGATGATTCCTTCCAGATCGGAATGTCTGCGGCCGGCCGCCGGCGTCCCGACGATCACATCTTCCTGCCCGGAGTACTTTGCAAGAAGCATGTTGTACGCAGACAGCATGACCATGTACAATGTCGCGCCGTTTTGCTCTGCCAGCACGGCTAATTTTTCTTTCAGGTCTTTTGGCAGGACTGCGGATACCCTGTCTCCTTCAAAGCTTTGAACAGGCGGCCTCGGCTCGTCCGTCATCAGCTGCAGTACGGGAAGCTCGCCGGCAAACATGCTTTCCCAATAGGCCTCTTCTTTTTGAAAGCCTTCTTGTGCCTGCGCCCTTTGCCAGAAGGCATAATCTTTGTAATGCAAACGCAGCTCCGGCAATTCCTCCCCGTTATACAGCGCGGCCAGTTCATTCAATATGATCGAAATCGACACGCCGTCAGATACGAGATGATGCATATCGAACAACAGCAGATGTCTGCCGTCTGCAAGGCTGACGAGACCCGCTCTCATCAGCGGAGCTTTGGCGAGATCAAAGCGGCGGACAAATGATTTCGCGATTTGTTCGATCGGCTTGCCTTCCGCCTTAACCTTCTCAATCTTGAACTGAACCCTTTGATGAACGGTCTGCCTCGGCTCGCCATCCACAACTGTAAACGAAGTACGCAGCGCCTCATGCCTATCAATCAGTTTTTGAAAAGCAGCTTCAAGGCGCCCAGAGTCAAGAGTGCCTTCAAGCATCGCCGCGGCCGGCATATTGTAGCCGACACCCTCCAGCTGGCTGACGATATAGATTCGCTGCTGCGCCAATGAAAGAGGATAATCGTCACTTTCCGGCGCCGGTTCAATTACCGCGAATCCGTCTTTCTCGGCTTCAGAAACAAAGCCGCTCAGCGCCGCTACTGTCGGCTTTTCAAATAGGACTTGCAACGGAACTTCGACTCCGAAAGCTTTATGAATTTTTGCCAGCATGGTCATCGCTTTGAGAGAGTGGCCGCCCAGATCAAAAAACTGGTCGTGGATTCCGACTTGTTCAGCTCCGAGCACTTCCTGCCATATACCCACCATTTTTTCTTCACATTCATTTCTCGGCGCCGCATATTCTGCAGTCCCGCTGACAGACACCTCATGGCGAAGCAGCGCTTTCCGGTCGACTTTTCCGCTTGCCGTCAGCGGTATTTCATTAAGCTCGACAAAGCAGGAAGGGATCATATAATCAGGCAGGTGTTTGGATAAGTGCTCCCTCAGTCCCTGAATGTGAATCTTTCCGCCTTGTTTCGGAACGACATAAGCGCAAACCTCAAGGCTGCCGCCGGTTTCATGCCGCGCGAGGACAACTGCTTTTTCGACAGCAGGGGCTCCTTGCAGCACCGACTCTATCTCGCCAAGCTCGATCCGGAAGCCGCGGATTTTCACTTGATCGTCTCTTCGGCCGATAAAATCAACTGTACCGTCAGGAAGCCAACGTGCAGTATCCCCTGTTCGATACATGAGACCTCCGGATACAAACGGGTCTTTCAAGAACCTGTCTCTGGTCATGTCAGGCAAGTTCAAATAGCCTCGCCCGACTCCGTCTCCTGCAATATACAATTCCCCTTCGACGCCATCAGGAAGGAGTGCGCCGTTTTCATCCAAAATATAAAAACGGTTATTTCCTATCGGCCGGCCAATCGGTACATAGGCCGTATCGTATTGAAGATCTGTGCGGTTTGTAATCGTAAAAGAAGAGGCATCCACACAAGTTTCCGTCGGTCCGTAAACATTCGTAACAGCAGGCACGGATTCAGCTGTTTCTGCAAATAACTGAAGCAGCCTTTCCGTCGCAACCCTTGATAAAGCCTCTCCTCCAACAAGCATATGCCTCAATTTGACGCCTGAAAGATCATCAGCCGCAGCCAAAAGCTGCAAATGTGCCGGTGTACCGTCTGTCACATCGATTTGATGCCGGCGGTAATAATCCGATAAAGCGCGTCCGTCGGAAACCGTCTTTTTCGGTACGATGTACAACGTTTGCCCGAGCAATAGAGACGTAAAAATCTGCTGAACGGAAGCATCAAAATGAAATGGAGCCAGAAGCGCCAGTTTCAAATCATCCTGATCGTATGTACCAACGGCCTGTTGAAGTCCTCTGACAAGGTGGTGGACCTGCCTGTGTTCAATCATGACGCCTTTTGGACGGCCCGTTGTACCGGAAGTATAAATGATGTATGCAAGGTGCCCGGCGCCTGCCGCTGAAGACGGATAGCCGTTTTCCCGCGATTCAGAAAGCGCTTCGCTGAACTGCACCGTTTCAGCCGTTTCAAAAGTCAGCCCGCTGTCTGTGATAACCGCTTTCGCCTTTGAATCCTCCAGCATAAAACGGATTCTTTCTTCCGGAAATCCAGGATCGATCGGTACATAAGCTCCGCCGGCTTTCAAAACGCCCATCATCGCCGTGATGACCCGCTCTGACCGCTCCATCACTATCGCAGCCGGAGCATCAGGCCCGATGCCTCTTCTCCGAAGCGCCATTGCCAAGCGGCTCGATTGTTCATTCAACTCCCGGTACGAAAGTTTTTGTCCTTCATATACAACCGCTGTTTTTTCGGGATGATCGGCTGCTTTTTGTTCAAATAAACCGTGCAGGGTCATGTTCTTGTCATATGCAATGGTTTGGCTTGATGCACGCTTTAACAGCCGCTCTTTTTCAAAAGCGGGAACAATCTCCAGTTCAGCGATTGTTTTTTGCGGAGACAGCAGGGCATCTTCAAGCAGCGTCATCAGCCGTTCATATAACACGGCCATTTCTTCCGAAGTAAAAAGCTCCTCCCTGTAATCAAAATCAATCGCAAGCGTCCCGGTATCCCATCTCTCTTTCACATGAATGGAAATATCGTTTACTTCACTGCCGCTGAAAATCGGCTCGGTAAGAAACGACACCGTTTCTTTTTGCTGCCATTGCATAACCTGATATTCCAGTGAGACGGCGAACAATTTGCTGACATGCGGCTGTCTTTCCCGCAAATCATTAATCAGCAGATTGTACGGATACTTTTGATGCCGAATGATTTTCAGCTGGTCCTTCATTCTTTCCTGCACAAATGCACTAAAGTCTTGGTGTACTTCAATGGAGGCTTTCATCGGAATCGTCGACACAAACATCCCGAGCATCTGTTTTTCTTTTGCATTTGTCCGGTTACCCATAAATGTTCCGAGAACGACGTCTTTTTGTCCGGTTACCCGGTGCATATAGATGTGCAGAATGGATAGGAACAGGGAGAGTACACTGATGTTGTGTTCATTACAATACGTTTGAATTTTTTTATACAGGTCAGGGGAAATCTCTTTTGAAAAGCGGGCTGCATCCAATTGGATCTGATACGTATCGCTCGCTTTTAACGATACGGGCTCCGGAATCGCTTCATATTGTGCGTTCCAATATGCTTTATCCTTCTGGAAACGCTTCGAATTTTCATACTCCAATTCGCTCTGGATATGTTCCGTAAATGATGACTGTACAGGTTCAAGGTCGGTTTCCCCTTTGGCAAGCTTCAAATAAATATCTGTAATCCGGTTGCCTAGGATCGTCATAGAAATGCCGTCGGAAATGATATGATGAACTTTTGCAAAAAACCAGCTTTCTTCTTCACTAATGCGAACAACGGCAAATTTAAACAGCGGACTGTCATACAAAGGCAGGGGCCGGCGCGCCTCAGCTTGTCCCCATTTAAGAACGCCGTCTGCTCCTCCGCTTTCTGAAGCATCAAAATATTCAATTTGGAAAGGTTCGTCTTCCGCTATATACTGCTTCGGCTCATCCTCTCCTTCAAACATCAGCCTGAATCGCATCGTGTCATTCGTACGAACAAACTTGCGAATCGCTTCAGTCAATAACCCGGAATCGATTCCGGATGCAGATTTTAATTTTCCAAAGCCGCTCAAATTTGAAACACTTGTACCGGGATAGAACTTTTCCGTGTACCAAATTCGCCTTTGAGCATGTGTCAGCGGGTAAAATGTGTTTCCCATTCTTTATTCCTCCTTTATCTCTTGTTATGTATGACGATGCGAACAGCCAAGCCGCAATGCAATGTTGCGGTTTTGCGATGAGCGAAAAACGCTGTCACAGATTTGTCGTTTCCAATAAAACATTATATTGGAAATAAAAAGAAAAGAGCCCGCCCGAATAAAAACGGGCGAACTCCCTGTTTATTCGGCAACCTGTCAACCGTAGCACCGTCAGCACCTTAGGCCATGGCTTTGCGTCCCTGCGTTTCCGCAGGTTTGCCTTTATCTGCTTTTCTTGATATAAATTCATTTTCTGCTCACAGTTCACTTTAAATGAAAATTTTGTTTTTTTCACCGAAAAATAGGTGAAAAGTTTCATGCGGGATACCGAATGTTGTACATGAATGTTAATGCGCGATCCCGAAATTGACAAAAAAATATGCGGGAAAACGAAAAAAATCGTTTAAACCCGCAAAAAATTCCAAATCTTAGATAAAGAGTATATTAAAATATTAAAAAAACAGCATGGACTTCATAAATAAATCATGAAGGTCTGTTAAAGCTTCGGCGCTTCCTTTTACAATGTTCATTCAATTAAAACGTTTCTTTTACCAGGCCGTTTAAACTGACGAGAAAAGACAAACCGGCTTGCGAAAACATTGAAGCAGAATGTTAAATTTGCTGAACTGTCTCATTCTGAACGGTATCTTGAAATACTTCCGATGCTCCATACAAAAAAGCAGGCTGAGTTTCGCCTGCTACATGGTTTTTGAGAGCCCGATCGTCCGTTCGATGATGATCAGCGCAATCACTGAAACCGTGATAAAAATAACCGAAATCGCATGAACGCTCGGATCAAATGTCTGGTCAATATAGCTGAATGTACGAACCGGTACAGGCGTGACAGCCGGTGAAGAAACAAACAGACTGATTGATATTTCTCCGAATGACGTTACAGAGGCAAAAACGGCTCCCGCAATGATTCCCGGTTTAATAAGCGGCAAGATGACATGAAAAAAGGTATGCCAGGGACCTGCGCCGAGATTCATGGATGCCAGTTCAAGCTTCTGATCCACGTTTGCCATGCTGACTCCGACCGTCCGAACGACATACGGAAGGCTGATCAGCATATGCCCGGCGGCCAGCCCGGCAAACGTGCCGTTTACCCCAATCATTGTCAATAAATAGAGAAATGATACGCCTAATGCGATTTGGGGAATCATCAACGGCGATAAAACAAAAGCCTGAATCGCCTGTTTTCCCGGAAAGTTCAGCCGCGCCAATGCATAGGCTGCAACTGTTCCAAGGATCACCGCAAGATGCGTTACAACGAGAAGCAGCATAAAGCTGACCCAAATCGATTCCATCCAGCCGCTGCTGCTGAAAACTCCGGCAAACCAGCGCAGCGAGATGCCTGATGGCGGGAACTTCGGATATTCGTCCGGGCTGAATGCCGACAGTATGATCACGAAGACGGGCAGCGCCAAAAAGAAGTATACCAATAAACCCGCTGTCCAAACACACGCATCAATCCATTTTCCCCTGCGCATACGTCGCAATCGCCTACCCATTTATTCTCGCCTCCCAACGCTTTTGGAAAATGCCAAGGATTCCAATAACCACGCTGACAACGGCTAATAAAGTAATCGACATTGCGGCTGCAAGAGGAAGATGAAAGACTTGCATGACCTGCTGATAGATGGACAACGGCAGGAGCGGCTGCATCCTTCCCCCGACGAGAAGAGGCGTAATATAGCTTCCGGCAGAAAGCGAAAACACGATCATTGCTCCTGTCAGCAATCCCGGAACCGTCATCGGCAAGGTAACGAAAAAAAATGTCCGCAGCCTGCCCGCTCCAAGGCTCATCGAAGCAAATTTAAGATCAGGTTTCACTTCGCTTAAAGAACTGGCAAGCGGCAGTACTGCAAACGGCAGCATAACCTGGACATATGCAATGATGACTGCGTTCATATTCCATAAAAGCGGCAGGGGCTTTTCAATCATCTTCATACTGATAAGCGCCTCGTTGACGATCCCGTTTTGCGAAAGCAGCACAATCCAGGAAAACGTCCGAATGACAACACTGGTCAATAAAGGGGAAACAAGCAAAATGTAAAACAAAGCCCGCAGCCTGCCGGTTGGCGCCTTAACGAGTAAATATGCCGCCGGATACGCCATCACAAGGCATAAAACAGTGGTCTTCAACGCCGTCCAAATTGTTATACCGATTGTTTTCAAATAAACGTCTGAAGAGAACACCTCGACATATTGAGAAAAACTATACGTATCGAGCGTATTCATCATAGCGTCCACGTCTCTGAAACTTAATAACAGCAGCAGAACAAGCGGCAAAACAAGAAAAACACCGAGAAATAAAAGGACAGGAACTAGCAAAAACCAATAAAACCGTTTTTGTTCAACAGCCCTCATCTGCATCCTCCTTAACATCCAGCGGAACAAAATCGCCCGGCTCCAAAGAAAGATACACTTGATCTCCCGCCTTCGGCAATCTAGGGAATTGAGGATCGGGCGCCTGAATGATCCATTCTCCTTTGAAAACAGCGGCTTTCAGCCTGAGATCATGCCCGGCGTAACTGACTTCGGTAATTGTTGCAGGCATTTCAATCAGCCTGTTCTTTTGCTTCTCGAAGGAGACTGAGATCCTCTCAGGCCGCACCATGAACAATACAGAAGTTTTTTTTGAGAGTTCCTGGTTGATTTCAAATGTCAGCGGAACGCCTTCATACACTTCGAAATCGACCGTTTCGTATCCATAGCCGCCCGATGAAGGCTGTATCTTCGACGCACGCGCTTTCAGTAAATTGACCTGTCCGATAAATTCGGCCACAAATTGATTGGCAGGCGTGCGGTACACGTCCAACGGAGTGCCGAGCTGCTGAAGCCTCCCGCATCCGAGAATTCCAATCCTGTCCGATAAGCTTAAAGCCTCCTCCTGGTCGTGCGTCACTAAAATCGTTGTAATGCCGACGCGCTTTTGGATGCTGCGCAGCTCCGTCTGCATTTCTTTTCGAAGTTTCGCATCCAGGTTGCTCAGCGGCTCGTCTAGCAAAAGCACAGACGGCTGAACGGCCAATGCCCGGGCAATCGCCACCCGCTGCTGCTGACCCCCGCTCAGCTGATGGGGCATGCGATTAGCAAACGCTTCAAGCCTGACAAGAGCGAGGCATTCCATCACCCGTTCTTCAATCTTGCGGCGGGGCCATTTTCGGACTTTCAAGCCGTATGCAACATTGTCAAAAACGCTGAGATGCGGGAATAAAGCATAATCCTGAAAAACCATTCCGATATGTCGGTCGTATGGCGGCAAATCAGTTACATCTCGTCCTCCTATATATACAAAACCTGACGTCGGTTCAAGGAACCCGGCAATAATATTCAGGAGCGTTGACTTTCCGCAGCCGCTCGGACCAAGGAGGGAGAAAAACTCCCCTTCTTTGACTTCAAGCTGTACGTCTTCCAATGCGATGGTGTTTCCGAAATGCCGGCTGACATGCCTAATCTGAATTGCGCTCATGTTTGTCACCTATTTTCCGCCAAGTACTTGATTCCAGCGATTTGTCCAATCGCCTAGATCTTTTGCCGCGACTTCATAGTCAACCCATTTTAAATTCCTGTAATAATCCTCCCCTACTTTGATCTTCCCTTTTAATTTATCGCTGTATTTCACTTTTTTATTGGCCATGCCGTAAAACGTTCTATCGGCAAAATCTCCTTGCACTTCTGGACTGAGCAGATGATTTAACAGCTTGTACGCATTATCCTGATTAGGACTTCCTTTCATTAAAGCCCAGCTTGCAACTGCTGCGACTGCACCTTCCTCGGGATATGCAAATCCCAGGTCAAGACCTGCATCCTGCAAAGAAAAAGCGCGGCCGTCCCAAAACGGAACAACCCATGCATCCCCACGTTCCAGAAGCGTTTGTATCGAGCCTGGATTATCGGGATAGGCCGTTATGTTGTTCTTTAAATCAGCCAAGCTGTTGAACGCTTTATCCACGTCTTTCCCGTTTGACTCCAGGCCGCCCTGGGCATTGATTAATCCTACAAAAAACTGAAGCCCCGCCGAATAAGCCGGCGATGATATGGCGACATGACCTTTATAGCTGCTGTTCCAAAGATCCGTCCAGCGCTTAGGCTCCTGTGGTACAAGATCCTTTCGGTAGACAATTCCAAGCTGTCCCATACTGAAACCGGCCGCATACTGCTTTCCATCATCGGTGAAGCGTTTCTGAACAGAGTGGTACAGATCGCGGACATTCGGAACCTTTTCCTGATCGATCGGTGCCAGCAATCCCGCCGACTGCGCTCTGTGAATCGTGTCCGGCTGCAGAATTAAGAGATCATAGGGAGCATTTCTGCCATTCGATGCCTTGAGTTTTGTGAACCACTCAGAGTCTGTCCCTGCGACAACTTTGACCTTCAGTCCTGTTTCTTTTTCAAAAGATTCGAGGCTCGGCTTGATATGTTTTTCCCAATCGCCCCCATAGACGCCGATAACGACTGTATCTGATTGTTTGCTTTCCTGACTTCCGTTTCCGCCGCATCCCGAAAGGAGGAGCACCGCTGCAAGAGACAGAATAAATAAAGCAGAAATTTTACTTTTCATTGTCATCTCACCATTCCCGTGTTATTTTTTCCAGCCAGTTTTTCCACAGCGGCCGCAACTTCGCTTTTACTGATCGGACCGTTATGTTCTTTTGAGAAATAACGATGGACTAAATGTTTAACATGTGACCTTTGATGAGCCGGAAGCTGTCGCAGAAGCCGGGCCAATGTGCTGCTGGCTTCTTCTGTCCAGCACCGTTCGTATTCTTCTCTGGCGATTCCGAAATCCCATTGTTTCCGATGTTCGCCTGCTTTCTTTTTTCTGATTTCAGCTGTTTCTTCCAGATCAATAATGAAGGAGCCAGCGCCGTTTTCTTTTACAGCAACGCCGTATTGATGATATGCCGCTTCCGGGCTCAGCAAGCCCGCTTCAACTTCTCCTAAAATCGATTCAGCTTCCCGGCGGAAGGGATTTCCCCAGCCTCCGCCGCCTGGTGAATGAATGCTGATAACATCCCCTTTATTGAGCTTTAGAACATCGATCTTCGACATCGTTTTCTCCTGAGGCTGATCAGGATAAAGGCGCACCCGCCCGAGCGCTCCTGCCGTTCCCCCGGCGAGCCCCCACGGATGAAAACGCATCCTCTCCATCCCTCTTGCGGTCACAATTGATTCTGGTGCCGCCGCTTCAAACTCCAGCCCGATTGCATGGCCTCCCCTGTGAAAACCGGCTCCGGCTGTATTTTTGATCAATTCATAGCGGCGAACATGGATGTCGATGTGCTGTTCAAGGCTTTCAATCGGCGTATTTTTCAAAAATCCGGAGGCATGGTCAATTCCATCTGCTCCGTCCATGTCATGCTGGCCGCCTCCTCCGCCTCCCATCGGTTCGACCACCGACATCTTCCTGCTGCCAGTTGATTCATCGGGAACCGACAGTACGACAATCGCTGACTGACCGGCGCCTGCTGCAGGCACGGCTTTCGGAAGCGCCTTTGCCAATGCGCCCAGTACAGCATTATAAAGTCTCATCGTGATCGAATGACGAATGCCGACCGCCGCAGGATATTCCGGATGAACCAGCGTACCCTTTGGAGCGATAACTTGGATCGGCCGTGTCAGCCCCCCGTTAATCGGAATATACGGGTCTTCACTTATGATATAGTTGATCAGGCCCTGATATAGAAATGAATGTTTGCTTCCATTGGTGACAAGGTTAAATGCGGTCTTCACCTGAGGATCACAGTCTGAAAAGTCCAATGTGATCTCCCCTCCCGAGACGTTTGCCGTAACAGCCAAGCGGATCGGAACGTCAGAAACCATATCGTCATCAAGATAATCTGAAAAACTGTATGAACCTTCCGGAATCCTGCTGATTACCCGTCCGGCTCTCATCGCGGCTTGTTCGAGCAAATCATCCATTCCTTGTTGGACCGCTTCTTTTCCAAACTTTCCGACCATTTCTGTCAATCGATTCTCCGCCGTATTGACCGCGGCCACCATCGCATGAATATCCCCTTCATTTAAGTCGGGAACCCTGCTGTTTGCCCGCAAAACCTTCAATATATCGCGATTTTCTCTCCCCTTTTTGTAAATCCTTGCCGGCGGTATTCTCAGGCCTTCCTGATGGATGTCTGTCGCGGTCGGCGAAATGCTTGCCGGGACAAGGCCGCCGACATCGCTGCAATGGACAAAGCACCACGCGTAACTGATTATCTCGCCCTCCAAGAAAATCGGCTTCACCACATGAATATCAGGCAAGTGGGTCGCCAATCCGTCCGTTGTATAAGGATCGTTTGTGAGGATAATATCTCCCGGTTCAAATGGGCCGCTTTCTTCGATGACCCGTTTTAATGAAAGCCCTAAAAAAATCGTGACGCCGACCGTTTTCGGATAAACGAAAAACTCCCCTTCCGGCGTCGCAAGCGCAGTAGCGAAATCAGCCGATTCTTTTACAAATGTGGTAAAGGACGTCCGTTCAATAACGTGCCCCATTCCCGCGGCTATCGCGTTAAAGTAGCTTCTCATCATTTCCAGCCGGGCAGGATCTGTGCGCATGGTCAGCTCTCCTTCCGTTCAATGATCAAATTTCCGGCATGATCGGTTTTCCCGCTCCAATTTGGCAAAATCAGCGTCGTTGTATCGTCCTGCTCAACAATGGCCGGCCCATCTATTCTCTGCCCGCTCCTTAAATCTGGACGGCGGTATACGGAGGCTTGATATGTACCGCCTTTCATGATGATCTTTCTTTGGCTGACAGGTTCAGCTTCGGGCAGATTACTTTGACATCCTTTTCCGCCTGGCGGTTTCGGCGTCTTGCCTATAATGCGGACGCGCATATTCATCAATTCAATGCTTGCTTTCCCATCGCTGTGTCCATATTGCTTCCCATGTAAGAGATGAAAGGAGTCTGCGATTTCACTCGTACTTTCGCCTTCCAGCCATTCCGGTGAAACAGGGAGCTCAATTTCATACGCCTGACCTTTATAACGGGCATCAAGCAAGTAAAGAAGAGAGGCTTCAGTCACCATGTCCGCCCGTTGTTTCCGCAGCCATGTTTCCGCCTGTTCTTGCAGCCTCATAAACTCCACTTTTAACTCAGCCGTTTTTATTTGCTCAAGCAGCACCTGTCTTGAACATACAGCATCGTAGATAAAATCAGCCGTCAGTGCGCCCAAAGCCGATAGAGTTCCCGGATGCGGCGGGATCAGCACATTTTTGGCCTGAATTTCCTCAGCCAAAAAATTAGCAGTAACCGGGCCTGCGCCTCCAAAAGCCATAAGGCTGAATTCACGCGGGTCAAACCCGTGTTGCTCCATGACATTGCTTAGTTCCGTGTACATATTGGCAAGCGCAACTTGAATCATCTTATCCGCGGCTTGCTCCACATCTGTGCCTAAATACTCGGCAACCGGGAGGAGCGCTTTTTCGGCTCTTTCCCGGTACAGTTTCATATTTCCTGCTGCAAACCTGTTTGGGTTTAAATAATGACATATAAGAAACGCATCTGTAAGTGCGGCCTTTGTTCCTTTTCCGTAACAGGCCGGCCCCGGATCAGAGCCAACTGACTCCGGCCCTACTTTCAAGAGACCGCCGCTGTCAATCCATGCCACCGATCCTCCGCCGGCACCGATCGAATACATTGCTACAGATGGAATCGCAATCGGAAATCCCGAGATTTGATTTGACTGGGTAAAGGTCGGCTCTCCTTTTTCAACAATCGAAATATCTGCGCTGGTTCCTCCGACATCAAAGGTGATGATATTGGCCTCGCCGGCGGCTTCCGCCGTTCTGATGGATCCTATGACCCCCGCTGCCGGTCCGGAAAAAAGCGTTTTGACAGGTGCCTCGGCAGCCGATTCAATGTCCATCAGTCCTCCGTTGGACTGGGTGATAAACGGCTGCGCCGATATTCCTTCCTGGACAAGCCTCTCTTTCAGCGTTCCAAAGTAGTGATGGATATTCGGTTTGATGTATAGATTCGCGACGGACATAACCGTTCGTTCGTATTCTCTCATTTGCGGCCAAAGCTCCGCAGACGTTGCCACCTCAAGCTCGGGCGCTATTTGCCTGATCCGTTCGGCAGCCTGGCGTTCATGGAGCGGATTCCGATAGCTGTGCAAAAAAGAAACAACGATTCCTTTTAAGCCTTTTCTTAAAGCTTGTCCAACCGCCTCATCGATATCTTCCATATGAAGCGGCAGCTTTTCAGAGCCGTCATAAAGCATTCTTTCTTGAATGGGAAACACGTTTTTCCGAGGAATGAGGGGCTCCGGCATTCTAGATCTAAAATCGTAGGGTACCGGAAGCCGGAGACGCTGAAGCGAAAGAATATCACGGAAACCTTCGGTTACGAATAAAGCAATATCAGCCCCTTTGCGTTGTAATAATGTGTTCAAACCGATTGTCATGCCGTGTACAAAGTGATGAATTTCTGAAGGCTGGACACCCCGAGTTTTCAAGAGAGCCAAGCCGTTGATGATTCCTCGGGCCGGATCTTCGGGAACGGTCGGCGTTTTAACTGCGGTCATGCTTCCGTCCGCCGGATTTAACAATGTAAGATCGGTAAAAGTTCCTCCAATATCAATTCCAAGCCGGTAACCTTCTTCATTCAATCCCGATCTCCCCTTTTAAAAATATCCTTTTTTTAAAATATTTTACTATCATACTAATCAAGCATGAGAAAGTAGTCAATTATGTTTAATTACAATATTCCAAGTCTTTTTTGTTTAATATTTTATTTTAAGATACCATAAAATCACATTTTCAATTGTGTTGTTCACAGTATTTCACATTTTTGGTGTTCAGCTTTTCTTCGGTCCATCGACACATTCCTGTCATAAAGAGGACTAATTAACTACTAAAGCAAAGATCATCTGTTGCGACAAAAAACCTAAACGTCTCGCAGATTTGATCATAAAGATTCATTTTCATGGATATTCAGGATTTATTGCCCAATTCCCTGTGGCAAAGTGGTACACTCTGTACTATATAAGTCGCAGGAAGGGCAGATTTCCAATGAAAGTCTACGAAGCGGAAACCCTAATTTCAGCTATGAAGCAAAGATCTGATGAATATAAAAATTTGAGAGAACAGCTCGTCAGCTTAAAAAAAGCGTTAAACAGCGTCGCAGAACTTGATGAGTTTCAAGGAAAAGGCGCCGATGCCATTAAAGCGTTTTACAGAGACCTATCAGGAGTCGTAGACGGCTGGCTGGATTTAACCGATATGCAGATTCAGTTTCTGAATGGTGTATCTTCTGCTGCCGAAAATGCCGGACTTTCAGAGGATACGTTCGTTGATGTTCAATTTCTTGAACAGGAGCTTGCAAATGTCCACATTCACTCTCAAAACATGGTCTCCGCACAGCAGCAAGAGCTGTCGAATATTTTAGGACAGATAGATGATTTAATATCGCTACAGCCGTTCTCATCCGATGAAATCAAACAGCAGCTTGACGCTGCAAACCAAAACAGAAAAGACACAATCAAGGCTGTCGAAGATCTTGATGGACTGCTCAAAAGAGAATACTCGGCCTCTGAACATATTCAGCAAATGATCCAGACCGACTATTCCGCCTTAATCGACGCAACAGGAAAAGGGAAAAATGCGTCTCCGTTAAACTACAATTCACATATCTATCAAAACAGTGAAGTCTATAAAATGAAACATCGCATGCATCAAGAGGCAAGAAGCTACATCGCAAATAAACAAAAACAGTATGAAACAGGAAAAGCCGAAAAAGCAGAGGAACTTTAGGCTTTCAGATTGTCCAAAACCCCGTTTTCACAAGCGGGGTTTTCTTTTTCATTTTGTCAACACGCCTCCGTTTTAACCGATATTGTATACAGGTGAAACATGAAAGCGATTTAAGCTGAAATTGGGGACGAAAATTAATCTTCTCGTGTTAGCCGTTATTCTGATCTTTTCGTCAGCACTCGGGATTTTCATTATCAAAGAGCTTTCAAAAGAGTTAGAACAGATGGCGACAGAGAAAGCCAAAAGCGATTTGAAATTGAGCTACCGTTATTTGAATGAATCTCTTGAAGGTGATTGGGAAGTCAAAGAAGACAGGCTCTACAAAGGTTCGACCCTTATCAACGGAAATGAAGAACTCGTCGACCAAATCGGCAATGATACGAAAGACACTGTCACCATCTTTCAATATGACACGCGCGTATCTACAAATGTGACGGTAGACGGAAAACGCGCTGTCGGAACGAAAGTGTCTTCGGAGGTAGCAAATGCGGTTTTAAAAGAAGGAAAAAACTTTTATGGAAAAGCAGATGTAGCGGGAAAAACATATCAAACGGCATATATGCCGATCAAAGACAAGAGCGGTGAAGTTATCGGCATCTTTTATACAGGGGCCGACCAGGATATGATCACAAGCACTCTTCAATCGTTCCTGAAAATTTTTGCTATCGTTCTGACTGCTTCAATCATCATCTCCATTTTGCTTGTCCTCATTTTCACCAAAAGGATAGGCGGAAGGCTCAGAATGCTGACTCATGCTTTTGAACAGGCGGGCAGCGGCAATTTGACAACCGAGATCCAGGATGATTCGACAGATGAACTGGGCGACTTGTCACATCATTTCAATCAAATGAATGACAGCCTAAACCGGCTGATGCAAAAAATTTCACAGTCGTCGCACAGTGTAGCTGCCGCTTCTGATCAGCTGACATCTGGAGCTGAAGAAACAAGCCTCGCTTCTGAGAAAATCACCGAAGCCGTCCAGCATATCGCAAGTTCATCGGAAATGCAGACATCGGGGATAGCAGGCAGCAAACAAGCCGTTGAACAAGTTTCCGCCGATATTCAAAACATATCAGAAAACGCTGCGATCCTGAATGAAAAGAGCCAATACGCCCGCAAAAAAGCAAAACAGGGGGCAAAAGATATCTCCGAAACGATGCGGCAAATTCACACGATGCATCAATCGGTCCATGAAAGCGGAGAAATCATTGAAATGCTTAAAATACAAGATCATATGAAATCGGCAGCATTTCAAAAGCGATCACGGAGATTGCCGATCAAACCAACCTGCTCGCTTTGAACGCTTCAATAGAAGCTGCAAGAGCAGGAGAACACGGAAAAGGATTCGCCGTCGTTGCGGAAGAAGTTCGCCGTCTTGCCGAACAGTCGCAGCAATCAGCCAATCAGATCTCCCACCTCATTTCAGGGATTCAATCAGAAATCGCAACCACAACCGATTCAATCATGACAGTGAAAACGGAAGCGGTCAACGGCGTCAAAATGATCGAAAAGAACAAAAGGACATTTGAATCTATTGACGGCTTAATGGAAGAGTTCAGCGTAAGAATTTCCGACTTGTCTTCCGACGCCCGGCATATATCGCAAAGCATTCAAAACATCACAACATCATTTACAGCAATCTCAAAAGAAGTTCAGGAAACATCTGATTATTCACAACAAGTCGCAGGTCTGACAGAAGAGCAGTTTGCGGCTATGGAAGAAGTCACCGCCTCTGCAAATGAACTCTCCAAACTGGCTGAAGATTTGCATCAGCTCATCGGTGAAGTCAAAATGAAATAGCAGGGAAAAAGGGCTGCCGTTAAAACGGCAGCTTCTTCTTTTCCGCCGTACAGGAAATCAAATCGCCGATAATGTCTTCTGCACGCTCATACGGGAGATCAATCTGCAGCATCTTCCGCAGAACAGATTTAAGCCCAGACGATATGCTGAGCTCTTCTTCCCAGCATTTTTCTTCCTCGTCGGACGGGGTAAAACCGGAGTACAGGAGAAACAATGCAAAATGCCCTAACGCATAAAAGTCACTTTTGACTGAAACTGCACGCATCAGCTTTTTTTCCGGGTGCCGGTTATCAACGCGTTCTCTCTCAGTCAGGCGGCATGCCAGTCCGAAATCTATGATGCGGATCGTTCCTCGATTCACAATCAAATTTGGGATCCTCAAGTCCCGGTGAATAATCCCCCGGCTGTGAAGAAGTGAAACGCTGTGAAGCACCTCCTTCAATATGCTGATCGTTTGCTGTTCATCAAAGACACGCCCATCATAAAAGAGCAAATCTTCAAACGTTTTTCCTTCAATATACTCCATTACGATAAACCGCTCGCCGGCCGCTCGAAGCACCTCATATAGACGGGGCGCGGCAGGCAGATCCAATTCCCGCAAAATTTCAGCCTCGCGGTTGAAAGACCGCCGGCCGGCTGATGTCCATGCTTTTGTTTTTCTCTGCTGCTTGATGACGCGGAAACCGGATCTTCCAAGTTCTTCGGCAAGATATGTGATGCCGTAGTTGCCCATCCCGAGCACACGGTTGATTCGATATCTCCCCTCCAAGACGGTTCCTTTTTTGAGCGGGCGGTCAAACAGCCATCTTATCAATGTTTTCACGTGATTTAGCTGCTGCCGAAAAATTTCTTGTGCTTTCTTTTGTAATGGCGATGACCGTACCCTTTTCTTTTATAATCGCTGCTGCTGTACTTTTTGTATGATTTCCGTCCGTAATCGCTGCTGCTGTATCGTCGGTTTTTGCCGTTTTGAAGTGCCTTCAATAGCTTGCGAAGCAACTCGATCAGCTCCTTTTCTGTCTTGTATTTCATATCATTCGCGCAGAAAGGCTTGATAAAGGGGGCCTGAAAGTTTTTCTTTCATATGAAAAATTTAAATTTTGAACCTCTAAAACTTTCTAAACGACCGGCAAAATTTTAAAAAAAGCGATTTGATAGACGGAAACTCAGCATTTCAAGAGGAAAAACTTATTAATCTCCCCTTTATTTCTCAAATCATTTTTACGATAATAAAGTTGTATTTACTTCCGGTCCACTGCGGCCGAATGATTTAACATAAGAAAGCAGGACAACAAGAATGGACAAGATTAAATCTTTGCTGATCACCTTGCTCGCCGTCGCCGTCGTGATCATCGGTATTGTATCTGGCGACTTTTTCACTTCAGAACACCAGCCTTCGGGCCGGCAAAACGGCTCAAACTACGATGAAGTGCTGATTTTTCCTTCGGACCGCTATCCTGAAACAGGCGCACACATTCGAAAGGCTATCAAAAAAGGGCACTCCGAAATCTGTACGATCGACAGGGACGGAGCCGCCGAACGCCGAAAGGATTCATTGAAAGATGTTCCTTCCAAATCAGGCTATGACCGCGACGAGTGGCCGATGGCCATGTGCGAAGAAGGCGGAACAGGTGCTTCTGTCGAGTATATCAGCCCGTCTGATAACCGTGGAGCAGGATCTTGGGTGGGCAATCAGGTAAGCGATTATCCGGACGGGACGAAAGTACTTTTCAAGATTAATTAACACTGGGGGTACGGTCTTTGATCAAAAAGTGGGAAGCACAAGAAATGACGATGTCATACCATCAGTTTACCGTTTATCAGAAAGGCGGAAAGCCGCCCGTTATGGATTGGACAGACGAGGATATTAAAAGAGGATATACAACGGGAGAGCACGCGGTCTCGTTTGAAGCTCTCGAAAACACGGCATCTTCAGTAGAAGTCCGTTTGAATGCCCAAAAACAGGTGCCCTCCTTCAACAGGCGCGTCACCGTTCCTTTCGAAGTGCTTTATGACGGGGTAGAAATTGCAAGCGTCCTATCCAAGAAATTGACATGCGATATTCCGCAAGGCGCCTATCAGCTGACATGCTATACAATAATGCCTGATCACAGCGGCACTGCACAGATCACCTATCTTCTCGATTTTAAACAGGCTTGAACAACGGATAAAGGCGCCGGTTTCATCCGGCGCCCCTCCTAAAGCTCTTCCCCGTTTGTCTGAATGACGTTTTGGTACCAGTAAAAGCTGTCTTTTTTAATTCTCTTCAAGTCCTTTACATTCTCTTCATCACGGTTAATATAAACGAAACCGTATCTTTTCTGGTAGCCGTTCAGCCAGCTCAATAAATCTGTAAATGACCAGCTGCAGTAGCCGATTAAATCGACTCCGTCGTTTAAAGCCTGTCTGCATTGTTCAAGGTGCGCACGCAAGTAGGCAATTCTGTAGTCATCATGAATCGTGCCGTCATTTTCAACCTTATCGAATTCCCCCAGCCCGTTTTCCGTTATGAAAAGCGGAAGCCCATAGCGGCTGGAAATCCTGCGAAGTCCGATTCTTAGACCGATCGGGTCAATGGCCCAATCCCAATTCGATGTCTCAAGATGAGGGTTCCTTTTTGTTTTGTATAAACCCGGCATGCCTGTTTCCTGATTGCTTCCCTTTTGGCCGGTCGTATTCATCTTTCCTTCCGATACCCCGTCAAGAGGATTCATTTCATATGTGATGGTTTGATAATAATTCACACCGACAAAATCGGGTTTTCCTTTTGCTAAAAGCTCCATATCCCCATCTTCAATTGTCGGCGCCCAGCCTTTTTCCTTCAGATACTTTAAAGGGATGTCCGGATATGTTCCCCGGCAGTACATATCAAGCCACCAATAGTTTGTAAATTCCTCGGCATTCTCGAAGGCGAGGATATCATCCGGACGGCTGGAGAGGGGATATGCAGGCGAATAAGCAAAACTCGGTCCGATTTTTCCATCGGGAACATACCGGCGAAAAGAATCGATTGCCTTTGCATTCGCTAGAAATGCAATATGGTTAGCCTCATAGAAGCGTTTTCTATCCTTCACACCCGGGGGATGCATCGCTGTGATAAAGCCGTGATTAAAGTTGTAATTTTGCTCGTTAAGGGACACCCAATATTTAACCCTGCCTCCATACCGCTTATAGAGCGTAACGCAATACGCATTGAAATCCTCTATAATTCTTCTGGATTCAAAGCCGCCGTATTCATCCATTAAAGCCTGGGGAAGATCCCAATGATAAAGCGTCAAAACAGGTTCAATATCATGAGCAAGGAGCTCATTAATCAAGTCATCGTAAAATCTCAAACCCGATTCATTGGCTTCTCCCCTGCCCTGCGGAAAAATCCTCGGCCAGCTGACTGAAAAGCGGTATGCTTTTAACCCCATCTCAGCCATTAAAGCAACATCTTCTTTAAAACGGTGGTAATGGTCGACCGCAATGTCTCCATTGCTTCCTTTAAACGTTTTTCCGGGAATCTTTGTGAACACATCCCAAACCGAAAGCCCCTTGCCGTCTTCATTCCAGGCTCCTTCGATCTGGTAGGCTGCAGATGCTGATCCCCATAGGAAATGATCTGGAAATGGGCGTAGTCGCTGATGAATCATATAGCTCAACTCCTGTTTCATATTTTGATCCGGATGCTCCTTATCATATCCTATGAAACGCGTTTCAGATCAAACGTCATCTAAAAACAGCTCCGCCAAAAGCTTTTCCCGGTGCTGAAGAAAATACTTGGTTAAAGTGTAATGATCCGTATCCTCATAGTTCACTTCAGCGATTTGTTCACCATCAAAACTAAAGATTTCGGCTTCCGGATACCCTAATAAAATGGGGGAGTGGGAAGCGATGATAAACTGAGCCTGGCTGGATTTCGTCAAATCATGAATGATTTTCAAGAATGCCAGCTGTCTTGCCGGAGATAAGGCCGCTTCAGGCTCATCTAGAAGATAAATCCCCTTTTCTTTAAAACGATGCTTGAAAAGCGATAAAAAAGATTCGCCGTGCGACTGCTCGTGAAGAGATCTGCCTCCGTAGCTTCGAAATCCCGTGATATCCACTTCATCAATATGAGTGGCAAAATGATAGAAAGATTCAGCGCGCAGAAAAAAGCCGTTTGTTACTTTGGGAAGCCACGACAATCTGATATAGTCTCCAAGAGCCGATCCGGAGCCGTACACTTCATATGTGTTATTTCTTCCCCCGCCGGCTGTGTTAAATTCGCATTTATCTGCGATTGCTTCAAGCAGCGTCGATTTGCCCGATCCGTTTTCCCCGACAAAAAATGTTACGTTTTTTTGAAACGTCAGTTCTTTTAAATGTTGAATAGCAGGAATTGAAAATGGATATTTTGCATAAGAAGGAACTCCTTCCCGAAGTAAAGTCAGCTTTTTTAAAAACATGCGGACACCCCCTGCTTTGCTTTTACTCAACTGTATCACGTTTTCTTGGAGGGTAACGAAAAAAAGAGGTCTGCGCTTGTGCACAAACCTCTTTACTTAAATCGAAAATACTTCTTTTAAATGGGCGTCCAGATCAGCTAAATATTGATCCACTTGCGGATTGCTGATTACATCATGGACAGAGAATGTTTTTAAAGGCTTCATGCCGATGAATTCCTGCATTTTGTGCAAATGAAACAGCGCTTCATCAAGGCTTTTACCTTCGAAGAATGTCCCCGCCTTGGAGAATACATCCTTCGGCGCGTTCCATGTGGTTGAAAACATATACTTTTTATCGGTAAACAGTCCGCCTCTTCCGTAGTCTTCAGACCCTTGATAAAAAAGCCCGTACTCATAAATTTCATCAATATATTTTTTAAATAAAGCAGGAACGCTGAACCAGTAAACAGGCGTCTGATAAATAACGGCATCAGCCCACTTGAATTTCTCGTGTTCCTCCGGGATTTGATAGCCGTCTGCCACCACTGTTTTTTTCACTTCATATTTTTCGCTCAGCTTGTCCGCCATCGCTGTAAAAATAGTGTGATTGAGCTGTCCTCTTGCATGGGGATAGGCTTCATGCCCGTTGATGATTAAAATATTTTTCATCTTTCTTATCCTCCTTATGTTTCAATTTGCCAATACCTTTATGATTCCATCTTTCACCTTAAAAAGTAAAGCAGGTTGCACAATCAATCATTTTATTTTTTCCCAATACTAATTATCTTATTGCCTAATCCCTACTTCAGTGCTATGGTTTACTTGACTAAAGGAATAGGAGGATTGTTTTAAGTGAATAAATTGCATACGTATAAGCGCATTACATTGTTGATAACTGTGTTGGCGCTTGCTCTTATAACAGCTGCATGCAGCACAGCTCAAAATAAGGCTGAAAACAAAAAAACGGCCTGGGATGAGATAAAGGAAAAAGGGAAGATCGTGGTAGCGACTTCAGGAACCCTTTACCCCACTTCATATCATGACACTGATTCCGGCAAGGACAAGCTGACCGGCTACGAAGTTGAAGTCATCCGTGAAGCGGCTGAACGGCTCGACCTGGATGTCGAATTTAAAGAAATGGGCTTTGACGGCATGCTGACTGCGGTGGGGAGCGGACAAGTAGACGCTGCCGCCAACGATATTACGATGACAGACGACCGCAAAGAAAAGTTTTTGTTCTCTACGCCTTATAAATATTCATTCGGAACGGCTATCGTCCGCAAAAAAGACTTATCAGGCATCCACACGCTTGAGGACTTAAAAGGAAAGAAAGCCGCTGGTGCAGCTACGACAGTTTACATGGATATCGCACGCAAATACGGAGCAGAGGAAGTCATTTACGACAACGCGACAAATGATCAATTTTTAAAGGATGTAGCGAATGGAAGAACCGACGTCATCTTAAACGACTACTACCTTCAAAAGCTCGCGCTCGCCGCAATGCCTGATCTGGATCTGACAATTCATCCCGATCTTAAATACTATCCGCATCAGCAAGGCATGATCATGAAAAAAGGAAACACTGAACTTAAAAAACAATTCGACAAAACGATTGATGAAATGCTGAAGGACGGCACAATCAAAAAGATTTCGAAAAAGTTTTTCGGCGGTGCCGATGTTTCGAAAAAGCAGGATATCGACTATATCGATGTCGATGTGAATAAATAGAGGGATTTAAATTGGGCTCTATTCAATGGGAGTATATTTTTAATGCAGAATTGGCTGCGAAATCGTTTCCTTATGTGATGCAAGGCATATGGAATACGCTTTTCATTTCTTTTGCGAGCATGTTTGCCGGTTTAATTCTCGGTTTTTTCATCGCGCTTGGGCGCATGTCCGGGCTCGCTTTGCTTCGTTGGCCGGCAAGAATCTATATCTCGTTTATGAGAGGCGTTCCGATCCTTGTCATACTATTTATCCTTTATTTCGGTTTTCCTTATATCGGAATCCAATTTACGGCTTTGGCTGCTGCCTTAATCGGCTTCAGCATCAACAGCGCCGCATACATTGCCGAGATTATCCGCTCGGCCCTGTCGTCCGTTGACAGAGGGCAGTGGGACGCTGCAAAATCGGTCGGATTCTCCTACTGGCAGACGATGCGCCACGTGATTGTCCCTCAATCGGTTAGGATTGCGCTCCCGCCTCTTGCGAACGTGATGCTTGATCTCGTTAAAGCGTCTTCCCTGGCCGCCATGATCACCGTGCCTGAATTGTTTCAGCAGGCAAAAATCGTCGGCGGACGGGAATTCGACTATATGACGATGTACATTTTAGTTGCCTTGATTTACTGGGCCATTTGCTCGGGGATCGCTTTGCTCCAGGATTTCCTGGAAAAGCGGACAGAGGTTTATATCAAAAAATAATATGAAGCTGCCGGGTACTCCGGCGGCTTACTATACTGTGAAACGGAGGCGGTATTATTCATTTCCTCAGATCAACTCATTTTCACGCAGAAAACCTTTATACGATCGACAGAAACAAAGTAAGCTATCAAACCGATTCATCTGGCCATTTCCAAGCCTCATACGTCTACTGCAACCATGCGAATGAGGAAGACCGAATTCATATATCCGTCTTCTTTGAAGGAAATGACCGGCCCTCGCAAACCTTTCCATTCATCGTTCCCGCTCATTCGTCCAAGGAAATCAACATCAGGCTCCAGCATGTGCCCGCGGGCAGACATATCGTTTATATCATCACCCAGACCTTCATGTTCGATCCAAAGGCTGAGTGCGATTGCAAATGGAATCGGGATGCCGACTATGTAGCGCCCTACTATTTTGAATTGATTTCACATGCTCCGCATCCTGACCGGCTGCCGGCACACCCTGCTTATATTGAACCCGTTAACTGTCAAATATACAGCGGAAGCGCATCTCAAACGGGATTGATTTACCTGTCTGACAAAGCAGGAAACCCCGTTGAAAAATCCGGCCGAGAAGGTCTGTATATCTCTTTGGTCAACCAGGAAGCGCATCGTTTAAAGGGCTATTTATATTACTTTCAAAATGGAGAATATCAAGAGTTCATGATCAGTCAAACTAAAGCTCAAGCATTCTCCTACGAACTCGCTCCTGAAACCGTCCAGACTTATCCGATAAACTTAAAAATACTCGGGAGCAATTATTTCCGATTTCTGTCGACATCCATCCCGCCGGACGGAGCATACCGGGACGCTCCTTTTCCGGCGAGGATGATTTACTACTCCAGGCTTTATACGTGGTAGACTCGGACCGGAATGTTATTCCGTTCCATCCCCCCGCCGGACCTTCTTAGGCTGCTTGTGCGGCAGCACAGGCAGCTCCTTATACCAAAGGACAACCCGCCTTTCACCCGAATATTGCATGGATGAGAGCCTTTTGCAGCATTAAACACCCGCCCCATCCGCATATTCCAAATACAACAGAAATGATAACCGGGAATGATGCTTTTAAACTCAAAACCACGATCAAAAGAAGAACCGCTGTGGCTGGAAACCCCCATAGCACGCCTTTCGCAAATTGGCTTAAATGCTTTAAAGATTCCCCTTGTACACTCAGCCAAAATAAACTCAGCAGACTGACAAGCGGCAAAGCCGCAATCATTCCGCCCATTTCAGGCGATTTTCGTGCAATCTCGGTTATAATGGCAATCAATATTGCAGAAACCCCGATTTTTACTATTAAAAACATGATTTTGCCTCCCGGCTTAACAAGGAAAATGCTGTTTTAACCATTTCGACTTCTTCCTCATTTAATTGCTCCAGCACCTTTTGCAGTTTTTTCGGATTAAGTCTCGTATGCCGTTTCACTGCTTCTTCACCTTCAGGCGTTAACGTGACGTAGACTTTGCGTTCATCGCTGCTGTCCCTGTTTTTCTGTACAAGCCCTTTTTGTATTAGTCTTTTCACATGTTCTGATGCCGTATTATGAGAGACATCCAACAATCTTGCTAAATGGCCAATGGTCACAAAGCGGTTTTTTTCGATATGCTGAAGCATCCGAACCGCTTGGTGAGACAATTGATCATCATGTTTCATGTGCAGATGGTAGTAAATATCCGTCCAGTTCTGATTCATCACTTCTATGGTTTGTTCCGTATTCACTTTCATCACCCTCTCTAATTACATCTTATAATACGATATATTCTTAAATCAAGACATAAAAAAACCCGGCTTCACCGGGTGTTCGCTTTTATTTATTTCAGATGCTTTCTCAGAAACGCCAGCTTTTCGGTTTGGAACGGCGGGATGTATTCGTGTCCAAAATAACGGTACACTTTTATTTCTTTATCCGTTTCCAAGTGATTGTAAGCCGCAAAGACGGTGGATGGCGGAGTGATGGTGTCAACCAGTCCGATCGACATGAGTACGGTCGCTTTGACCAATTGGGCAAGGTTCATGACATCGAAATAAGACAGGGTATGCATGGCCGCCTGCTCAATATCCGGACTGGTGTTTCTTCTGAAAAAGGAGTTGATTTCGAGATATGGCTGGTCGATCGCTGTATCGATCGCTCGTTGAAAATTGCTTAAATAAGGGTATTCTGACACGGCTGCTTTTGGAATATCGGACAGCGCCGAAACCGCGACGGCCAGCCCGCCTCCTTGGCTTGCCCCGATCACCCCGATCCGCTTTTCATCGACTTCAGCAAAACCGCTGACCACTTCGACTGCTCGTACGGCATCTAAATAGACCCCTCTGTAGTAATATGTTTTCGGATCGAGGATTCCTTTTGTCATCCAGCCGGGTACATGTCCGTGATGAGAGATCTCTGTATCTTCACTGCTGTTCTGTCCGCGGACCAGCATACCGAATGCCGCATAGCCGTGAAGAGCCCAATTGACAATATCGTGAATGTCTCCGTCATAGCTTGCGTTATAGCCGTGGTATTTGACGATCGCAGGATGAGGCCCTTGGCGGTCGGGTACTGCGTACCAGCCTTTAATTCGCGCTCCCCCGATGCTTCTGTATGTAAGCCAGTAGACTTTTACCCCGTCAGCCGGATATTCATGCGGTTCAAGCTGCGGTCCCGCTTTTTCATTTGCCAATTCCTCCAATGAACCCTTCCAGAACTCTTTAAAATCGGCCGGTGCCGTCCGTTCAGGTTTATACTGATAAAGCTGTTCAAGCGGCATATCATAAGGCTGCTGCATCTTTTCTTTCCCCTCTTCTTTTCATTTTTTGAATATTCTTATCATAACATTCCCTTTCAAGGCTGTGTATTGATTCTGTTACTCATGCGCCTCCCATTATCTGACCCCCGCCACACAAAACCGCTTTTTTCAATTTATGTTATAATGCTAGATTGAAACTAAAAATATGGATTTGCGCGGAGGTTTTTTTGTGGCTTCACAATCCTTTCTGCAGCTGAACTCAATATTTATCAGTATATTAATAGAAGCGATTCCGTTCGTCTTGATCGGGGTTTTTATATCAGGTTTGATTCAAATGTTTGTGACGGAGGAGATGATGGCGAAAATCATTCCGAAAAACCGATTTCTCGCCGTTTTGTCAGGAACATTTGCCGGGGTATTGTTTCCGGCTTGCGAGTGCGGCATCGTTCCGATTGCCCGCAGGCTGCTTTTAAAGGGAGTGCCGCTTCATGCGGCGGTCGCCTTCATGCTGACGGCCCCGATCATCAATCCGATTGTATTATTCTCGACATTCATCGCTTTCGGAAACAAATGGGATGTCGTGTTCTACCGGGGCGGGTTGGCGATTGCGGTGTCTCTCATTGCCGGGCTGATCATCTCTTATCAATTTAAAGGGAATCAGCTGATCGAAAACGGGACGCACGGACATCACCACCATGTCCATGAGAGCCAGTCTTTCCTGCAAAAGCTCGGCGGGACGCTCCGCCATGCAGTTGACGAGTTTTTCTCAGTCGGAAAATATTTGATCATCGGCGCATTTGTCGCAGCAGCGATGCAGACGTATATTAAAACATCGACTCTTTTGGCGATCGGGCAGAATGATGTATCTTCCTCCCTCGTTATGATGGGGCTGTCATTTGTGCTGTCCCTTTGTTCAGAGGTCGACGCTTTTATCGCTTCTTCTTTCAGCAGTACGTTTTCCCTCGGCTCCCTCATCGCCTTTCTCGTATTCGGAGCGATGGTGGACATCAAAAATCTGCTGATGATGCTCGGCATCTTCAAAAAGCGCTTTGTGTTTGTCTTAATCCCCTACATCGCCGTTATTGTCTTAGCCGGATCACTGTTGGTAAAGGGGTGAGAACATGTTTCGCACATTCATTTTAATGTTGTTTACGTTTTTCTTTTTTCATCTTCATGCATCCGGCAATCTGACAAAATATATTAATATGAAATACGCTTACCTTTCATACATCGCTATTATTCTTCTGGCCATTTTGACAGCTGTGCAATTCTACATTTATATGAAAAGCTCGGATGAAAAAGGATGTAACCATGAATGCGGATGCGGCCATGACCACGATCATGAAAAAGATAAGCCTTTTCTGCAAAGAATGTTCATTTATTTCGTGTTCTTCTTCCCTTTATGCACCGGACTTTTTCTGCCGGCAGCGACGCTTGATTCCAATATCGTCAAGTCGAAGGGCTTCTCGTTCAAAGCGATCGAACAGCCGGAGCATTATGCCCAAACCCAGTACCTGCGCCCCGACACAAGCATCTACTACGGCCAGGATGGGTATGATGAATTGATGAATAAAGCGCTGAAAAAGTATAAAGAAAAACAGCATATTACATTAAAAGATGATGATTTTTTGAAGGGCATGGAAACGATCTATCATTATCCGGGAGAATTCCTTGACCGAACGCTCGAATTCGACGGCTTTGCTTTTAAAGGGGAAGCGATCAGTGACAAACAGCTGTTTGTCCTCCGCTTCGGCATCATTCATTGCATCGCCGACTCCGGCGTCTATGGCATGCTGGTCGAGTTCCCTGAAAATATGGATATTAAAGACGACCAGTGGCTTCATGTAAAAGGAACGCTGTCTTCCGAATACTATCAGCCTTTCAAATCTACAATTCCCGTGCTGAAAGTGAAGGATTGGTCTGCAATAAAAGAGCCGAAAGATCCTTACGTTTATCGGACATATTAAAAGCCGGCACTTCATGTACCGGCTTTTCTTTTTCTGTTTACGATTTGTAGCCTGCTTTCTTCATCAGCATTAAATCGATAAACAACTGACATCTTGTATTAAAATCATTGAGATCAATCGATGTCATTTCCAATATTTGTTTAATTCGGTAGTTGAGCGTGTTTTGGTGGATAAACAGCTGTTCTGCGGATGGCTTGACCTTGCAATTGTTGACGAGATAGATTTCAAGCGTTCTTAAAAATTCGGTGTGGCTTTCTTTATCTTTTTCTTTCAGCAGCTGAAGGTCCGGGTTTACATATTGCAGATGATCGTTTTTTGCGGCGATTTGGTCAAGATATTTGAAAAGCCCGAGCTTTTGATATTCATAGGGAATGTGTTCTTGGCTTCCCGTGATCTCCGCTGCTTTCGTCACTTGGAGCGCCTCTCTGTAGCTTTTGCCGAGGGAGAGCAGGCTGCTGTACTCATTGCCGACCCCGATCAAAATAAGGGGCAGCATTTGCGAGCGCAGATGGGTCAACAGACGGTTGATCAGTTCTGAGGCAGCGGCCAGCGCGGAACGCTTGCGCGACACACTGCCGACAATGATTGCGATATTCGAATGATCCTCCAGTACGTGACTGATGTTGTCTTTCAGGTTTAAATAAGACCGGATCGTTTCCTTTAGATCTTCGAGCAGTTCATCCTCCCCGTCAACGACTTGAAGCACCATGACGGTAAACACGGCCGGCAGGACGACGTTCGCTTTATCGGCGGCGGCCTTCAGCTCTTTTTCCGTTTGAAACTGATCGTTAATTGCCTTTTTGTAAAGCTCTTCCGCCTGTTCTTCTTTTTCTTGTTTGAGGCGTTTTTTCTTATAAATGATCTTCCCGACATGAAAGGAAGCTTGATATAAGAAATCAAGCTCTTCATCAGACAGGTTGTCTTCAATCTCCTGCACCCAGATATAGCCCATTATTTCGTCTTTATGCTTGGCGCTGACGACAACCCGCTGGTTTAAGCCGATTTCTTCAATCTGTTTTACCCGAAAAGGAGTCGGAATCGTTTTCAATTGATCAATAATGCCTTCTTCGACGAACTTTTCAAAGATCGGCAGCGGACATTTTTTGGAGAAAATCGTTTGCTGGTTTGCTGCATCAAAATGGTTAATATAATAGGAGTTGTAAGCTAATAAGAAAAAATCTGCGCTTTCCAGTATGACCGGCTTTTTCAGCTCCCCGCTGATAAAGTCAATGATCTCATTAATGTTTGAAAGAGAAACAACTTGTTCTAATAGCTCTTCCATATCCTTTCTCCTACTCGTTTTTAACTTAATCATACTTCTCCTTTACACTCTTGTATAGACTTATATGCGACTTTTAAAAAAATGGGATCAATCCCCTGTTAGAAGGGGGAGAAGGCCTATAAAAAGAGAGACGGAGAATGGTTCCCCATCTCCGTCATCGTTACAGCGTTTGTTTGTATTGCTCGAATTCATCAAGCACCTGCTGCTCCGGTTTTGACGTCAATAGACTGACGACAAACACAAACAGCAAGCTGGCGGCAAAGCCCGGAATCATTTCATAAAGAACATCGGAAAGCCCGGCTTCCGCCCAAATGATGACGGTAAGCGCTCCGGCAACCATTCCGGCAAGCGCCCCCCATTTTGTCATCCTCTTCCAAAACAAACTTAAGATGACCACGGGGCCGAACGACGCTCCGAAACCCGCCCAAGCATAGCTGACAAGACCGAGAATCGTATTGTTTTTTGTCCAGGCGAGACAGAGTCCGACAATGGAAACCGCCAAAACCGAAAGCCGTCCGAAAAAGACGAGTTCTTTATCAGATGCAGAGCGCTTAAATAGTGTTTTGTATAAATCTTCAGTTAGAGAACTTGATGTCACAAGCAGCTGGGAGGAAATTGTACTCATAACCGCTGCCAAAATCGCCGAGATTAAAAATCCTGTGATTAGAGGGTGAAACAGGATGTTACCCAATTGAATGAAGATGGTCTCCGGATCATCCAAGTGAAGCCCGTTCTTCGAGTAATACGCAATACCGAGCAATCCGGTCAGCAGTGCGCCCGCACTTGAAAAGATCATCCAACCCATGCCGATCCGGCGCGCTTTCTTCGTTTCCTTGATGGAGGATATCGCCATAAAGCGCACGATAATATGAGGCTGTCCAAAATAGCCGAGGCCCCATGAGAACAAGGAGATGATGCCGAGGACGCTCGTACCTTTAAAAATATTGAGGAGGTTTGGATCGATCGACTGGATCTCGCTGAAGGCTTCTCCAGGTCCTCCCGTCTGAATGACCGTCACAATCGGAACAAGAATTAACGCGACAAACATAATGATGCCTTGGACAAAGTCCGTCCAGCTGACTGCCAAAAACCCGCCGAAAAGCGTGTAGGCCACGACAACGCCTGAAATGATCCACAGCCCTGCATGGTAATCCAAATTAAATATGCTGTTAAATAAAACGCCCCCGGAAACCATTCCAGATGATACATAAAACGTAAAAAAGGTAATAATGACGACTCCGGAAAATATTCGCAGGATCTTTGATTTGTCATGAAAACGGTTTTCTAAAAATGCAGGGATAGTGATTGAATTGCCCGCTACTTCGGTGTATGACCTTAGACGCGGCGCTACAAATATCCAGTTCGCCCAAGCGCCGAGTACGAGTCCGATGACAATCCACGAACCGCTCAGGCCTGTTGCAAACATGGCGCCCGGCAGCCCCATCAAAAGCCAGCCGCTCATGTCTGATGCGCCGGCGCTGAGCGCCGTGACAGCAGGCCCGAGCGTTCGTCCGCCAAGCATATAGTCTGAGAGGTTTGCTGTCCGTTTGTAAGCGTAATACCCAATATAAAGCATCCCTACCATGTAAATCACGATGGAAATGATCAATTGTACGTTCTGAATAAGAATCTCCCCCCAAGATGCCGTTTATCTAAATTTTTAGACTAATTTCTCTTTTTTTGAAGGCAGCCTATAATAGGCTGCCTTCGTCCCCCTGTTTAACCCCTTTTCTTACACCTTAAAACATTTCGCTGATCGTTTTCGCCTGCATGTGAAGCGCAAGATAATCAGGTCCGCCCGCTTTAGAGTCGGTTCCCGACATTTTGAAACCGCCAAACGGATGGTAGCCGACGATCGCCCCTGTACAGTTGCGGTTGAAATACAGATTTCCGACATGGAATTCTTGTTTTGCCCTGTTGATATGATCGCGGTTTTTAGTAATGACCGCGCCTGTCAGGCCGTATTCGGTGTTGTTGGCAACTTCCAGCGCCTCATCAAAGCTGCTTACTTTTGAGAAAGCAACAACAGGTCCGAAAATTTCTTCCTGCATTAACCGGGCTTTCGGATCTAAATCGGCAAAGATCGTCGGTTCGATGAAGTAGCCTTTTGAATCATCGCCTTTTCCTCCGCTGACTAAGCGGCCTTCTTCTTTTCCGATTTCGATATAGTCCATGATTTTGTTAAAGGATGCCTGATCGATGACAGGTCCCATGTAAACGTCCGCGCTGTCGGGCTCTCCGACTTTCTTGGACTCCGTAATTTCAATCACGCGCTTCAATACTTCGTCATATACCTTTTCATGCACGACAGCCCGTGAACCTGCTGAACATTTTTGGCCTGCAAAGCCGAAGGCAGATGTGAAAATTGATTGTGCAGCCAATTCAATATCACAGTCTTCATCAACGACGACCGTATCTTTTCCGCCCATCTCAGCGATCACTTGTTTTAAGTGGGTCTGACCAGGCTGAACCTTCGCTGCACGCTCAAAAATGCGCGTTCCGACTTCCCTTGAACCGGTAAACGTAATGATGCTTGTTTTCGGATGGTCCACCAAATAATCCCCGACTTCAGCTCCGCTTCCAGGGACGAAGTTGACTACTCCTTTTGGAAGTCCGCTTTCTTCAAGCACTTCAACAAACTTTGCGGCAATGACAGGCGCTGCGCTTGCAGGCTTCAGTACAACTGTGTTTCCTGTCACGATCGGCGCAACTGTCGTTCCGGCCATGATCGCGAACAGGAAGTTCCAAGGCGGAATAACAACCGTAACACCAGTCGGTGTGTACACATATTGATTTCGTTCGCCTTCACGGCTGTTAACCGGCTTTCCTTTCGCAAGCTCAATCATTTGCCGCGCATAGTATTCCATAAAATCGATCGCTTCTGCCGTATCCGCATCCGCTTCATTCCAAGGTTTTCCTGCTTCTTTGACTAAAAGCGCAGAGAACTCATGCTTTTTGCGGCGCACTTTGGCAACCGCGCGGAATAAAACAGCCGCTCTTTCTTCAGGATCTGTGTATCTCCAAGTTTCAAACGCTTTCGCAGCCGCCTGAATGGCCTTTTCCGCATGATCCTGAGTAGCCTTGGATACCGTGCCTACAACTTCTTCTTTGTTTGCAGGGTTGATCGATACGATCTTGTTTTCCGTTTCATACCTTTCTCCATCGATAACAAGAGGATAGGACTGACCCAGCCATTCGTTATTTACCGTTTCCAGAGCTTTTTCGAATGCCTTCCGGTTTTCTTCGATCCCGAAATTTGTAAATGGTTCGTGTTTGTAAGGTGTTGTCATGCTAATCTCCCCTTTTTATCGTTTTATTTCTTCGTCATGCCTTTAAACGCAAAAGCGATGTTGGCAGGCCGCTCAGCAAGCCGTCTCATAAAGTATCCGTACCAGTCGTCTCCGTAAGGAAGATACACGCGCATATTGTAGCCTTCCTTCACCAGTTCCAGCTGAGTTTTGCTGCGCATCCCGTACAGCATTTGAAATTCGAAGCGGTCTTTGCCGATTTGATGCTCATTCGCAATTTCTTTGGCGAAATCAATCATCTTGTCGTCATGAGTTGCGATAGCTGTGTAATGGCCGCTCAGCAGCTGCTTTTTAATGAGCTTTTTGTAATTCTCATCCACATCCTTTTTGTCAGGGAAAGCCACTTTCGGCGATTCTTTATAAGCTCCCTTCACAAGACGGAAAAACGGATTTAATGAATTGAGCTCCTCCAAATCCTGTTCGGTCCGGTACAAATAAGCCTGCAGGACGGTGCTGACATACTCGTATTTCTGCCTGAACTCCTTAAAGAGGTCAAGCGTCTTTTGGCAGCGCACTTCATCCTCCATATCGATTGTGACCATCACTTGGTGCTGCTCGGCACATTCCAGAATACTGTTCATATTATCCCTGACAAGGTCAAGGTCAATATCGAGTCCCAATGACGTCATCTTTAATGAAACATGTGAATTAAGCTGTTCCTGAGCAATCAGCTGAATGGCCCGAATGCATTCCTGCGTGCGCTCCCTTGCGACTTCCCTGCTGTTCACAAATTCGCCCAAGTGATCGACTGTCACAGTCAGCCCTTGTTCGTTAAGCCCCTTAATAATCGGAATTGAAGCTTCAAAATCTTTTCCTCCGATAATTTTTCCGGTCGCGACGGAACTCCCCCAATTTCTCGCCAGGCGATTCAGGATGCTGCTTTTAGATAAGAATAGGAAAAAGTCTCTTGTTATCACTTCCATTATCACACCCCGCCATCTCATGAAATATTTCTTTATATTCTTAATTTTATAAGAGCCAAGGGTCGATTCACAATATTTCGAAAAAACAAAAAAGCTGACGATTTTTGTGGTTTTTCCACAATGTTTTACATCTGGTGGGATTTTTTCAGAAACTTTCTTCCTAAAACTTGGATGGTATACAACAATAGAATCAGGAAGAAACTTCGGTAAAGAACAGAATGCGTTTTTGGCGAATGGCCTTGCTGCCGTTCCGCCCCGCTTTTTCTGAAAACGCTTTCTGTTATACTAAACCATTTCCCTATGGATACAAAGAAAAAACCCTTTAAGAATACTTAAAGGGAATATCATTTTATGCCCACACCTCGTCTAGCGTTTCTCTAAACAGACGGTCAAGCTCCTGCGTCAGATCTTCATGATCCGTTTTATATGCTTTGGCAACTGTCTGAAGCCGCTCAAGTTCACGCTCAATAAATTCGTGGAGAATGGGGTTTTGAGGTTCAAGATTGAACTCCTCCCCTTTCTTTTTCCTTTCAAGCAGCTGATGGATTTCTGTTTTCAGCGGTCCGTCTTCCGTAAGTTCGTCAAGCAAAACCTGAAATTCAATCGGAGGAACCGTCCGGCGGCTTTCGATCCACTGGCAAGCCAGAATCGGGCGGAGTACATAAAAATATTTTTTGATTTTCACTTCTTCACGCGTCAGGTAGTCTCGGAAATTTCCCGACGCCATATTGAGATAATGGTACATACAGGAGACTGGAGAAAAGGCGCGGCTTTTGAGCCGCCTCATTTTTTCTGCCAGCGAATAGGCTTCATAATAAACGGTTCCCGAAGAGAGCCATTCGAGAAGCGGAGGATTTGATTTCCGGAACAGCCTTAACGCTTTTGTCAGCTCCCAGCCGCTGATATCGAGAGAATCGTCAATCGGCAGTTCAATCACATCGCGCTTTGCATCAATTGACAGATACCAGTCTTTTTGATGGACATAAATAAATCTGACGTCGTAATCGCTGTCCTGTGAAGGAAGGCCCCATGCCCTGCTGCCAGATTCAACGGCATAGAGGATTTTGACGCCATATGTTGCTTCAATGTTTTTCAGTTCTTCTTCAATTCGCTGTTTCATGATAAGTACACCGCCAGTCTATCGTTTCTATTATTTACATTATAGTGTCCGGGCCGGCAATAAGCGACTTTTTTAAAGCCTTAGGGGCGGAAAAACCTTATCCAGGGAAAAATTGGTGGCGGGGTGTAACGTGATGCCCATCCTGATCCCCTATACTGTATCAAACGGACAAACGGTCAAACAAGGCCGAAAAATCCGGCATTCATCTGCGGATAACGGAAAGAGCCAATGATCAGACAGACCATTGGCTCTTTGCTTATTCCGGTATATTTAGCTTAATTAAACGTTTGTTTAAGATTGACCAAGCTTTAGCATCTCCACAATATAGTCGGCCGTTTCTTCGGCAGACCGGTTATCGGTTTCCACTTTTAAATGGTGAAATGCATAAATGCTCTTTCTTTCATTGAACAGCTGTTTCATTTCTTCAATTGTGCGGTTATGAAGAACCGGCCTGTTTTCAATCAAGAGATCCATCCGCTGCTTCCAATTCTCCCATCTTAAATCAAGAAAGATGACAAAGCAGTGTTCGAGGCACTTCTTTCTGATTTCCTCCTGCTGAAAAGCGCCGCCCCCTAAGGATACGATGTTGCCCATTGTATGTTCGCACATCTGAAAAATATATTCTTTTTCCGTCTGTCTGAAAAACGCTTCCCCTTTTTGCTGAAACATCTCCGGAATGGTCATTTGAAAGTCTTTTTCGATCTCGTGGTCGATATCGATAAAGTCACGGCCTAATTTCTTTGACACAAGCTGGCCGATGGTTGTTTTTCCGACGCCCATAAACCCGATCAGCACAATATTCTTATCTCTTATTGCGGCATTCATTTCCAGCTTCTACTCCTCCCTGCATAAAGGAATCAAATATCTTAAGTATATGACAATTCCATCTGTAATGATATAGGGTGCCTGTTAATAAAAAAAGAGGCTGACTTCAGCCTCTTTTTAGCTTATTTCCACCAGTCGTCAAACATTGAAGCAGGGACTTGGCGTTTGTGCTCGGATGCCTTGTAGCGTTTTTCGATGGCCTCTGCCACCTCGCTGGAGACGGCTTTTCCTTCAAGGTAGTCGTCGATGTTATCATATGTCAGGCCGAGCTCTGTTTCATCGGATTGCTGAGGTTTTTCATCAAGCAAATCGGCGGTCGGGGACTTCGTATAAAGCCGCTCCGGCGCTCCCAGCTCTTCCAGCAGGCTTCTGCCCTGGCGCTTTGTCAGTCCTGTAAGCGGCAAAAGGTCTGCGCCCCCGTCTCCGTATTTCGTAAAAAATCCGGTAACAGCTTCTGCAGCATGATCTGTCCCAATTACCAGCAGCTGATTTTGACCTCCGATCGCATATTGGGTGATCATCCGGACTCTCGCTTTTACATTGCCTTTGTGAAAATCGGCAAGCGCCTCTCCCGTGACTGACTGATATTGAGCAGCAAATGAACCTACAGTTGAAGCAATGTCAAAAGCAAAAGACTTGTCCGGCTGGATAAATTTCAGCGCCAGCTGGGCGTCATCTTCATCCTGCTGAACACCGTAAGGCAAGCGGACCGCAATAAATTCCGCCTGAATGCCTTCTTCCCTCAATTCTTCAACAGCCAGCTGGGCCAGCCTGCCCGCCAATGTGGAGTCCTGTCCTCCGCTGATGCCTAAAACAAAGCCTTTGGCACCCGTTTTTTTCAAATAGCTTTTTAAAAAACCGACCCTTTTTTCAATTTCCTGTTTCGGTTCGATAGAAGGCTTTACATTCAGTTCCTGCATGATTTTTTCTTGTAAAGTCATCCGTCACTCCTCCTTTTGACTGAATGAACCGTAATGATTATGTCTTTAACTATAGCATATGTCTCATTTCAAAGTGAATATTGAGGTGCGCAAAGAACCTCCCCCTTTGCGAATAAAAACGGAGCCCCCTGGCAAAATAACAAGAAGATTAGAGGGGTTGAAACGATGAAACGACAAGCGAAAAAAGGAGATTTAAAATGGTGGCAGCTGTCCATGATCGGGGTCGGCTGCACAATTGGAACGGGGTTTTTCCTCGGCTCAAGCATCGCGATTAAGAAAAGCGGCTTTTCCGTATTAGCCGCCTTTCTTCTTGCTGCCCTTGGCACTTTTCTTGTTTTTCAGCAGCTGGCGAAATTAACGGCAGATCATCCTGTTGAAGGGTCTTTTTGTTCTTACGCCAGAGAGGCCTTCGGCAATTGGGCGGGGTTTAGCAATGGCTGGGTCTACTGGTCATCGGAAATGCTGATCATCGGGAGCCAGTTGACAGCGATTTCCCTGTTTACGCGCCATTGGTTTAACGAGATTCCGCTGTGGGTGTTCGCCTCTATTTATGCGATTCTCGGATTGATCGTCATTTTCACAGGGCGCAGCAGCTTTGAAAAAACGGAAAACATATTGGCCGTGTTGAAAACGGCGGCCATTTTAATGTTTATCATCATCGCTGTCTTGGCATTGTGCGGGCTGCTGCCTGGAAAAACGCCTGAAGTGCAGTTCCCTGACCGGGTTCACGAATTGTTTCCTTTCGGCTTTATGGGATTGTGGACGGGGTTGATTTATACATTTTACGCTTATGGAGGAATCGAAGTCATGGGTCTGATGGCGATTCACTTAAAAGACCCGAAGGATTCATCAAAGTCAGGCAGCCTGATGCTCATAACCCTTGCTGTGGTCTACGTCGTATCGATCGGGCTGGCCATGCTCCTTGTACCACGCGGAACATTCACCGAACAGAACAGCCCGTTTATTACGTCATTAAAAGACTTTCATCTCGATTTGATCATGGATATTTTCAACGGCATTTTTATTATTGCCGGTTTTTCAACGCTGACCGCTTCCCTGTTCGCCGTCACCACACTGATGGGAACAATGGCGAAAAACGGGGATGCACCGGCCTGCTTTGCCAAAAAAGAAAAGGCGAAAGTATCGTGGCCGGCACTCGGCCTGACAGTGCTCGTTCTCGCTGCTTCCATCGTCTTGTCGCTCATTTTGCCGAAGCAGCTTTATGAACACATGACGACGGCCGCCAGCTTGATGCTGCTCTATAACTGGATGTTTATCCTGCTTTCCAGCAAAAAGCTCACAAAACCGAAAATGAAAGGGAATGTCCAGATTGTCACAGCGCTCGTCCTGATTTTGTTCGCCGTTTCGGGTACGTTATTTGAAAAAAACAGCAGACCCGGTTTTTTTGTGAGCCTTCTCTTTCTTGCCGTTATTGCTGCTGTGACGATGCTCATGAAAAAAAAGTGGGCGGATCAGGAAGAGAAAAACGGGCAGACATGATCAGCGCCCCGCCTGCAGCAGTTCGAGAATTCCCTGATAGCCGAAGTAGCATCCAAATACGATCAGACTGATGCCCGCGAGCCAAGTCGTTCCCTGGATCATCCGCGGGCTTAAAAATGTTCTGAATGTCCCGGCTAGAAAAGACATGGCCAAGTCCCACAGAAAAAGTCCGATTAAAATGCCTGAACTGCAGATCAGCAGCTGGTATGATTCGTACGCCTCTACCGTTTTCGCCAAAATGCTTCCGTAAATGCCGAGCCAGAACATGATGCTCAGCGGGTTTGAAAGGGAGATTACCAGCCCCGACAAAAAAGATTTGCGGTATGACCCTTTCTCTCCCGCACCTCTCATCAGCGATACTTCCTTCGCCTTGACCAGGCTCTCGATCCCCGTATAGGTCAAAACAAAAAAACCAAACAGCCATAAAAACGTTTTTAAGAATGGCGCTGTCAAAAATTGCGCAACTCCAAAGTAGATTAAAGCCATATATAGGACATCCGCCGTTACAGCGCCAAGGCCAAACAGCCAGGCATGAAAGAATCCGCCTTTCATGCCTCTGTCGATCTGCGCGGCATTCACAGGTCCGACTGGTGCGGCCAATGACAAACCCAAAAACACATAGCTCAGGAAGATGTTCAACATATCGCGTCCCCCTTCCGCGGATAACTTGTACAATGTATTCAAAAAGAGGACATGATAGAACAAGCAGCTTAAAAAGCCTTTTCCCGCAATGGGAAAAGGCTCTTCTTTATATGCCAAGCTTTGATAGCGCAAACGTCCAAATGCAAATGATGAAAAGCAGAACCAGGCTGTATTTAACGGTTTGGCTGAAAAGCTTTGATTCCTGCCCTGTCTCTTTAACCGCGGCTGTTGCAATCGCAATCGACTGCGGTGAGATCAGCTTGGCCATCACGCCTCCCGCGGTATTTGCGGCAAGCAGCAAAGCCGAACTTGTCCCGATTTGCGCTCCGGTGACTGCTTGCAGGTGGCCGAATAATGCGTTGTTGCTGACGACTGAACCTGTGATAAAGACACCGATCCAGCCCAATACGGGACTGACGAACGGAAAGATATCCCCCGCTTTGGCGAGCGCCAGTCCGATGGTTGAACTCAATCCGGCATAATTGGCCAAGTTTGCAAAACCCATCACAAAGCAAATGGTGAGAACGGGAAGCCACAGTTCCTTGACCGTCTCTTTCAGACTGGAAAGTCCTCCGCGGAAACTGATGTTTCGGCTCATCACAATCGTGATGATCACCGCGATCAGGATCGCCGTACCCGTCGCTGAAATGAAGTCAAGCTTCATCACAGCATCAAGCGGTGCCTGTTCCGGAGATATCGGCGGCGTTTTCAGCACTTCCCGGTGAAGAAAAGGCATGTTGAATAAAATTGTCGTTTGCTTCAGGAATCCGCCTTCCTGAAAAAGCCCCTTAAAACCGGGCAGGCTCCACACCGCAATGACGGCGGTCAAAATATAAAACGGTGACCAAGCGTTCATAATGTCTGCTGCACGATATTTTTCAGCGGGCACATGTTCATTCCCGGTTTCCCTGTATATGTGGCGCGGCTGCCACTTTTTCAAAAACAGCGCCAGCGCTCCCATGCTGATTAAAGCGGCCAAAATGTCGGCAAGCTCCGGCCCCAAACTAATCATTGTTAAAGTCTGCACCGCCGTATAGCTTCCGCTTAATACGAGAAGAGCCGGCAGCGTTTCCCTTATTCCTTTAAACCCGTCCAATATGAAAACGAGCAGGAACGGGACAAAGAAAGCGATGACCGGCAGCATCAAAGCGAGCGTTCTGGAAAGCTCAACCGGTGTTAAGCCTCCCATCTGCGCTCCTGTGATAACCGGAATTCCGATGGCTCCAAAGGCTCCGGATGCCGCATTCGCTATTAAACATAGGGATGCCGCTTTCAAAGGTTTAAAACCAAGCTCGACAAGAAGAACGGCGCTGATCGCAATCGGCACACCGAAGCCTGCCGCACCTTCCAAAAAGGCGTTAAAACTGAACCCGATCAGCAATAGCTGAAGCCGCTGGTCGGACGAAATTCCGGCAATGCTCGCTCTGATCACTTTAAACTTTCCGGTTTTGACAGAAATTTTGTAAAGCCATACAGCCATCAGGACAATATATCCGATCGGCCAAAGGCCGTTAGCAATTCCAAGTAAAACGGCGGAGACAGCTTTCGCAGCCGGCATGTGAAAGAAGAACACCGCTACAATAAAGCTGACCGCCAGCGTCAAAAATGACGCAATGATTCCTTTCATCTTCAACACGGTCAGTGCAAGAAGAAAGAAAAGAATCGGCAGTATGGCGGCAAAAGCGCTGATAAACAGATTTCCAAACGGATCGTATATCTGCTGCCACATTTTCATCATCTCGCAATCTTCATGATGTTAGTATCTTCATGGTGTTCAGTTACGCCTGCAGTTCAAAATGCGGTTTTAAAATTGCTTTTAACACACCTGCGCTATGCTTGAATTGTTGTTTTTCCTTTTCGTTCAGATCGAGCTCAACAATTTCCCTCGCTCCGCATCGGCCGACAACCGCCGGAACTCCGATATAAACATCATTTTCTCCAAATTCACCATCAAGATGAGCGCTCACGGTCAAAATTGCTTCTTCATTTCGATAAATCGCTTTCGTAATACGTGCGAGGCTCATGGCAACTCCGTAGTATGTCGCGCCTTTTTTCTCAATAATGTGGTAAGCGGCGTTTTTTACATTGTCAAACAGTTCATCTAGATCTTCCGCTTTGTATTTCTCATTTCTTTTCAGCAAGTCGCTGACGGGAACTCCGCCGATATTCGCATGGCTCCAGACAGGCAGCTCCGTATCTCCGTGTTCACCAATGATATAGCCGTGCGCATTGTGGGCAGCGACACCGAAATACTCGCTGAGCAAGTAGCGGAAACGGGCAGTGTCAAGCGTTGTGCCGCTTCCGATGACGCGTTCTTTTGGAAGGCCGCTGAATTTCCAAGTCGCATAAGTCAAGATGTCGACAGGGTTTGTAGCGACGAGGAAGATGCCGTCAAAACCGCTGGCCATGACTTCTCCGATGATTCCTTTAAAAATTTTCAAGTTCTTTTCGACTAGATCAAGGCGGGTTTCACCCGGCTTTTGGTTCGCTCCGGCGCATACGCAGACAATATCAGCTTCTTTGCAGTCATCATATGTGCCGTACCATGTTTTCACAGGATGCGGAGCAAATGCTTTACCGTGGTTGAGATCCATAACATCGCCCATTGCTTTGTCTTTATTTAAATCAATGATCACAAGTTCGTCTGTGATACCTTGGTTAATTAACGTAAATGCATAGCTGCTTCCAACAAAACCCGCACCGATCAAAACTGTACGATTGACTTTTTGGTTTCTCATGACTCATCATTCCTTTGCCGTTTGTTTTAAACTAAGCTGTTTGTGAAATTCTTCACATTCATATTGTGCAATACTTCACATACTTTTTCAATTTTATTTATGTCTATTTTGTGTCTCCACGTATTTCTTCCTTAAATTTGTACATTTTCTGGTAAAAATATGCCTTATGTCTAAAGAAAAATTGATAAACGCGTTGCAAAAGACGGTTTTATCTGCAAGTGCATCGGGCCTATATCAATATAAGGTTTCCCATTTTCAGCGCTCATAACACCACTATTCTTCAGCATGATTCAATTATCGCCTGCTATAGTGCTGTCCAAACTAACATTTTAAATATTCAATCTTTTAGTTTGTTAGTAAAGCTTACAAAAATACTGCCAACCCTATTCGATTTTGTCATGATAAATTCTAGAATCTATCGGATGGGGAGTGTTGCAATTGAAATTGGCGGATTTGAGGAAGAGCGGACACGCGCCTTCCTTGTTGTCATCTTTTTTATATTTCGATGTCAGCTTTATGATTTGGGTGTTGCTGGGGGCGCTTGGTGTTTATGTTACGGCTGATTTTGATTTATCGCCTTCACAGGTCGGATTGATTGTCGCCATACCTACTTTGGCCGGATCGTTTTTCCGGATTGCGCTCGGCATTTTAACCGACCGTTTCGGACCGAAAAAGACGGCTGTTGGCGGAATGCTGGTGACGATGATTCCGTTGTTATGGGGATGGCAGTTCGGTTCATCGGTCGCCGAGCTGTATATCATCGGAATTTTACTCGGTGTGGCAGGCGCAAGCTTTTCCGCTTCCCTTCCTATGGCGAGCCGCTGGTATCCGCCGCACTTGCAAGGTCTTGCCATGGGGATCGCCGGGGCGGGAAACAGCGGAACACTGCTTGCTACGCTATTCGGCCCTCGCCTTGCGGAGCAAGTGGGCTGGAACGGCGTCATGGGACTGGCGCTGATTCCTTTAACCCTCGTGTTATTCAGCTATTTCCTTATGGCTAAAGAACCTCCGAATCAGCCGGCTCCTAAACCGCTCAAAGACTATTTTGCCGTTTTCAAAGAAAGGGACACTTGGTATTTTTGCCTTCTCTACAGCGTGACATTCGGGGGTTTTGTCGGCCTGTCCAACTTTTTAAGCTACTTTTTTGCATCCCAGTATGCCGTTCCGGCGGTAAGAGCCGGCGAATTTGTCACGCTTGTCGTTGCATCCGGAAGCTGCCTCCGCCCTGTCGGCGGATTGATTGCCGATAAAATCGGCGGCGTGCGTTTGCTTCAATTCCTCTTTATCGGAGTGGCTCTGTGCATGTTCTCGGTCAGTATGCTCCCGTCTCTAGGCGTTGTCACAGCCGCATTATTTATCGGCATGGGCTGCCTCGGAATGGGGAACGGCGCGATATTCCAGTTTGTACCGCAGCGATTTCAACAAGAGATCGGGATGGTGACGGGGATCGTCGGCGCTGCGGGGGGAATCGGCGGATTCTTCCTTCCGAATATCCTCGGAACGCTGAAGCAAATTACAGGTACGTATTCAAGCGGGTTCCTAACCTTTACCGTTATTGCATTTTTAGCGCTCGGTCTGCTTTTGTTTGCTCAGGCCGGATGGAAAAAACAGTGGAAAGCCGAGGAGAAATCAATCCGAATTTAAGGGGTAGCCGCTCGATTCTTTTCGGGCGGTTTTCTATGCGGCATATCCTGTTTGATCTTTTGGTTATCCGGCCCGATCATGACAATTGGATGCTCATCATCACCCTGATCCTCCTGAATCATGAAATGCAGATTCAATCGCTCTCTCCGCAAATTCCATAATCCCGCTGTCAAGCGGATAAAGCCCGTTTGGCTCCTCAGACTTGCGAACCTCCCAGAATCGATCGGCTAAATCCTCATGTCCCTTAAACGAATGATCAGACAGGCATATGATATCCTCCGCAATTTGCTTTCCCCATTCAGATTCAGGCGGCACCTCTTGTTTTAAACACAGCTTAATCCGCTTGATGATAGAGAGCCATTGCTTTGTGATGAAATCGTCACTCTCCGCCTTCGGAAGCCTTTCTGCTAAAATCTCAGCCTCCTCTTCAGAGAATGATTCCTTCCATGGTTTATGCCGGGGCTGTCTGACGAGCTTGAGAAGGTCTTCCCAGCTCAAGCTTCCTTCGATTTGATACATGTTCAGCAAAGTATTTGTATGCTCCAGGCTCTTCGTCAGCTGTTCGATCTCCGAATTAAGGCGCCTTTTATGCATTTCGATGATACTAATTGTATCCAATTGATTCATTAACGTCTTGATATGCTCCAATGAAAATTGAGCAGATTTCAAGATCATAATTTTTTCGAGCTCTAACAAATCTTCCTTCGAATATTGCCTTCGCCCATTCGGCAGTGTAGAGCCCGGTTTTAATAAACCGATTTGATCGTAGTAGCGGAGCGTCCTTACGGATATCCCCATCATCTTCGCCACCCGCCCGGTTGTCAGTTCCTCTTTCACCATATCTCCCTCCTAAAATATTGCTTGAAGATTACGTTACGTCACCATTTAAAATGATTTTATCTTAAAAACAGGAGGGTTTTGTGATGGAATGGAAAAATCCTTGGAACAAAAAGCAGCTGGTCTGCTTGTTTTTGATCGCATTTGCAGCCGTGCCGATTTTCATTGAATATTTATTAAAGAATGCTTTGGATCTGCTTTTAGGCGAAGGCATGCTTTCAGCCATGTTGATGAGTATCGCAATGGCGGCCGTTTTTATTCTAAGCTTGTACTATATCGCCTTAAAGCCGGACCGTCTGTCTTGGCGGGAAATCGGAATCTCCCGGTTCGCCCCTGCATACTTGATTCAAATAGCGGGATGGACGGTTTTTTTAATCGTGATGACGTTTGCCGTTATGGAAATCCTGATTTGGTTCGGCGCAGGCTACGAAAATACAAAAACAAAAACGATCACTGCCGATCCTTCATGGTTGAGCATTGCAATGTCTTTCGCTTCTGCCTGCATCGTTTCTCCCATCTACGAAGAATTGTTTTACCGCGGTTTTCTTTACCGCTGGTTCCGCGCTGAATTCGGGGTTGTATGGGCACTTGTTGCAAGCAGCGCCCTCTTTATGATCGCTCATATCCCCACATACAACACCCTGGCCGTTAACTTTGGAACAGGGCTCGTGTTTGCCTGGACATACGAAAAAACACGATCGATTATACCTGCGATGATCATCCATAGTTTATTTAACGCGATTTTGCTGTTTTTCACAATCTTACTCACATAATGCAGCATGCGGAAGTTTTTCAAAAGAGATTCGTCAAATTCGAATACCAGATGTTAATCCATATCATGTTGTCCGTATAAAGCAGGATGCCGATGACGATCATCAGCGCGCCTCCGATCTTCATGAGCATATTCGAATATTTCATAAGCGGCCTGATGTTTCCGATAAAAAACGCCATGAGCAAAAAAGGAATGGCAAAGCCTAAAGAATATGCGGTGATCATCATGAATGCGCTCCCAAAATCAGGGTTCTGAAAATTTGCGTATGCGATCGTTCCGAATATAGGCCCGATGCACGGCGTCCAGCCCGCCGCAAAAATCATTCCGACCAGCATTGAATTCAGCAGGCCTATTTTTCCCTTTCTAATCGAAAAGCGCCGCTCCTTCATCATAAAAGCCGGCCGGAAAACGCCGAGTAAGAACAGTCCCATGACGACGAAAAATATCCCGCCCAGCATGCGGATTAAGTTATGGTATTGCAAAAACAGCAGACCAACCGAGCTGGCAGAGAAACCCAATATGTAAAAAATCACAGAAAAACCGGCCAAAAAAGCCGCTGCGTGAATCATCACCGATTGTTTGATATGCTTTGCATGCCGGTTTTTCAAATCGCCGACCGAAATCCCGGTGATGTAGGAAATAAATGATGGATACAAAGGCAGGCAGCAAGGAGAAATAAACGACAGGAAACCGCCGCCGAATGCCAGCCATAAAGCGGCCATATACTTCCACATCTTTCATGTTTATATATTTTTTACCATGCGATTCTCTTTCTCTAGCATAACATAAAAAACCGCCTATCATGGCGGTGATTTTTTGTATATTTGAAGCCGCCGCCAGCTGATCTGGGGGCGGCTTCTTCTTTATCCTTTTTAACCGTTTAAAGCGGCTTTTTTCATATTGTCCTGAAGTTCCAATATGCGTTTTGCCCCTTCTTCGCGCAGGCGTTTGTTCTCATCTTCAATCTGCTTCGTCTCCTGCATGCCTTTGACAATCGTATTCCAAGATTGTTCGATCGTTTCAATATCGATGCTCGGTCTTCCGGACATTCTGGCGATTTCGACGGACTGGCTTGAAATATTTTCCGCGTTGCGCTTCAGCATTTCGTTGGTGCGGCGGTCGAGTTCGCTCATTGAATCGGCGACAAGTTTTTGGCGCTTGGCGGTAACGGCCTGGATGATGCCGTTTTTGAAAATCGGAATCGTAATGATGAATGCCGAGTTGATTTTTCCGATCAGCTTTGTGTTGCCGCGCTGGAGCAGGCGGATTTGCGGCGCCGTTTGAATTGCGACCATCCGCGCCATATCGAGATCATACACCCGTTCTTCCAGCGCTTGAATGCCGTTTCGAAGCGTATCAAGCTCCATCTGCGCCATCTGGTTTCCGCTGGCCGCTTTCGCTTCATATTCGGGGATGAGCCGCTGCAATTCTTCTATTTTCATCTGGCCGGCTACGACGTATTTTTCCAGCTCCACATAGTATTTAAGGTTGCTTTCATACATTTCATCAAGCGTCACGGTCGATTTTGTCATTTCATCTTTATATTTTGAAATTTCGACATTGATTTTTTCGATTTCACCGCCGAGCGTTTGATATTTTTTAAATATTTTCTCGATCATGCTGTTGCCGCGCTTAAATAATTTAGAGAGCAAGCCTTTTTGTTCTTCAAAGTCATTCTTGTCAAAGCGGTCCATGATTTTTCCGAGCTGCGTCAACATCGCGCCTGAATCTGTCACACTGTTCGTTCTCATCATGGAAAGAATGCGGTCAGAGAACTTGGATATTTCAAGAGCGGGCTCCTTACCGAATTCTAAAAGCTCCACTTGGTTTTTCACGTCAATTTGTCGGGCCAGAGCTTGCACATCCGGCTCCTGGCGGAGTTTCGCACGGATGTCCTCCGCTTTTTCAACCGTGATCTCTTCCTCTTTGCTAATATTGACGATGCTTGTTTCATTTGGATTTGCCATCAGAATGGCCCCCTCCTTAAAAGATTTTATTGATGAACTTCCGGACGATTGACGGCTCTTTAAACTCCTGGTTGAAGGACATTTCATCAAGCCAATGGGTATCAAAGTGCTGCCTGTCGATATAGTGGTCAATACACTTATGGCCCGGCGGATTATAGATGATAATGTCAATGCCGATTTCATTTAACAAAAGCAAGGCGGCCGCGTCCGACCGGGTGAGTGTCCCCGTCTGTTCCGTGTGATACAAGATCAGCTTCGGCACGGTCTGTGAATAGTCAAATGTCTGAATCATATTCAATAGCGCTGCCGGAAGCTGTACCGCTTGGGTAAACAAATACAGCTGTACATCGGCTGTCTTTTCATTGTTCAAAGCCAGCATCTTCGGGCTTTTGCACATCCTGGAAACCGCTTGGGCAATGCCTCGCTGTACTCCCTCAGGCAGATGCTTGTAGCGCCATATATTGCTCTCCATTAAACGGCCTGGATCGATCATCCCCGTTTGATCAAGCGCATCGCTGTAATGGAATTGATAATTCGACGTCTCTTCCTTTGTAAACGGGAAGCGCCGGATCGTATGCGACTCCTTATACTCCGTCAGTGTCTGCAGACGGTCCCAGTACTCTTTTTCATTGCTGGAGACGCCCATGACCATCGCGAATAAATTCGGAATGTTAACCGTTGATTTAGACGCCTGAAAATTAGGTCTGATAAAGGCTCGTTCCTTCGCAATTAAAAACAGTTCATCATATGTTGTCTTCAAAGTCACAGAGGCCGGAGTATGCTCCCTGAACTGCCAAGGTTTGTACATTAGCGAATCCTCATTGTGCAGGACAGTATCCAGCTCCTTCGCGGAACGGTACGCCACCGTTGCTTTGCGCTGGGGCTTTTCAGTCGGGAACGGCTCTAATGCAGACGTGTCCGGGTATGTGAAGACAAAAGAAAGCTTTTGCTCGGGATCAAGCTGGCGAAATTCGTCTTTTCCCTCCGGATGAAACAGCAGCACATCGCATCCGACAAGCATCAAATAGTATAAAAAATACCGTTGGCTTTTGGTGGTGTCCCCGTACCAAACCACTTTCGGCATCGCCGTTTCGCAGTCGGCCCCTTTCAGCCACTTCTCCAAATGGTTGCCCATCCATTTGACAAGGTCAAGGAGGACCCGGCGAAAATCCGGATCGTTCAATCCTTTTTCATGAAAGGACTGAAACAGCTGCAGCACTTCGATAAGCGCCTTCCTTAAATGCCGGTGCATAGCGGGATCAGGGTGCTTAGGAATCAGCTGCTCCCCGTCAAGAAAAGCGGCAAACCGATTGACGGAAAGTCCTTTTTCTTTCTGGTTCACCATATGGATCCGCTGTATGGCCTGAAACCTTTCCGGAGAAATGGTCTTATCAAGCGTCTCGCTTAACACATGCACATCACCGGACGCATACAGCTCATGGAGATATATGTAGTAATCCGTTTCATCGTGCGGAGTTCCAAGAATCCGTCCCGCCAGACGGCTTATCGTCAAATGACTGTTTTTTTCATACGGGGTTCTCTCCGGGAGCGGCTTCTTGATGATCTGCTTCCATTCATCATCATTGACCAGGGCGTTTTGAATATTAATCTCTTGATTCATAGCGCTCAGCCGTCTCCCCTTTCTTCTGAGTCAGTGTCGCTCTTACGTCCAAATACGGCACACATGCCCGCTCTTGTCACGGCATAGGTTGTCCCGAACTTTCTGATTGTTCCCGCAGGAAAATCATGCGCTCTCTTTCGGAGCGTAGACGAATCAATCCCCCACTCTTCACATGCCTGCTGGGAACTGAGAATCTCGCTGCTCGTGAGATCGACTATTTTCATCATGGCTGTTCATCCTAAAATTTCATTTGTTTTCTCCTGAGAAATTCACAATGTCTGCCTTTGAGATCATGGTGGTAGTGCGGCTCTTTTACAGTAGAAGCACTGATCTTTTAAACGTTTTGCCCATTTCCAATCACCCGTCCCAGACTAACTCCCGAACGATCCAAGGTTTGAAAACGGTTTGGACGCTCTAAGTATATCCGTATAGCTGCGGTTTTCATGATATACCCCGTAGATTTCAGCCTTTAATAATATTTTTTTGGCCCAGCTAAGGTACGGCTTGATTTCGATCATTTTATTTGAGAAAGAACTTTTTACAACGCCGCGGGTGCCGTCGGCACTTTCGACGATGCTTAAGGCATCCAGATAATCCTCCATTGATATAACATGCAGGCTTTGGACCGCTTTTATTTGTGACGGATGAATCACGCTTTTTCCGTGAATGCCGTTGGCCAGGTCAAGAAGCGTTTCATTGATCAATCCGTCCATATACCGATTGATCACAAGCGAAGATTCCCCCGCCTCAGCCCAATTCGGCGCAAAAGGCGGAACCGTTCGCGAAGCATCTCCAAAGTACTCCCAGACAGGCCCCGAAATCACGAATTGCAAGCCGAAATAATTGACGATATCTTTGATGAAATCAGAGATGACCAAAATGTCGTAAATCGGCGTTTCCGGTTTTCTTCTTAAGCCGTAGAGACCGCACAAATCAGTCGCCCCGATTCTGATATTCAGAATGATATCCTGATAAAAGCCAAGCGTTGATTTTAATTCCTGCAGCGCCTTTGCCCTCGTTTCCATCGCCAGCAGATCAGGTGTCTCAAAGATCGGCATTCCGTATAGCACAATGCCGGATTCTTGCGACAGCTTCGTTAAAGTATCAAGGTAGTGCTCTGCATTCAACATCGAAAACTTCGGAAATACGAATCCGGCAAACAAGTGAAGCGCGCGGCCGAGCTTGTTGCCCAATTCGAGCATCTGCTCAGGTTCCCGCACTCGGATAAACATCAGCGGCAGCACATCGCTGTTGATGTTCTGCAGTTTTTGCGCCTGATAAATCATATCGGCCTGACTGACAAGATTGTTTTCAGCCTGTAGAACCTCACAATCGCCGATCGAATCTTCAAGGCAAAAAACGACCGAGCACAGTTCTGGATACTTGTTATTGATGATGACATCTGCTATATCTTTTCGGTTCCCCGGAACATAGAGCGCAGCTCCAAGCGCATACTCGAGAATGCGCTTCGGAGAGTCCTTTGTAACCGTACCCGGCAGTTTGAAAAAGACATCTTCTTTTTGAGAGGCGGATAAAAAATCAAAGTATTGCACATGGGTCACCTTCTTTGAATAGGAATCATACACCCCTTTGATGTAAAAAAAGGGCGGAGCAGATCTACTCCCCCCTTTATGTTTTGCAGTTTGTTATTCTTCCTTTGAAGCCGCCGTTTGCTCTTTTACAGCTTTTTGCTTGTTCATATAGTGAATGATAAATGTTGCGGCAAAAGCAATAATCAGAATGATAAAGAAGACGCTGTGCGGCATTTCAATATGCCATACACTCGCAGCCATTTTCAGTGCGATGATTCCGATTAAAACAAAGGCCGTTGTTTCAAGTTCAGGCACTTTGTCAATCAGCGTCAAGAAGAATTTCGCAACGGTTCTCATCATCAAGATGCCGAGCATGCCGCCGATCAGAAGCACCCATACCTTTTCAGATACGGCAAATGCCGCCAGGATGCTGTCGACCGAAAATGCAAGGTCCATGAGCTCTACCGAAATGACAGTCGCCCAGAAGACCCCGAAAACGCGTACCATCCAGCTGTCTTTTTTGATGGCGTTTGCTTCATCATCGCCCTCACCGATGAAGAAGTGCTTGATGACGAGCCATGCCAGATATGCGGCTCCGAGCAGTTTGATCCACCAGAATTTAATCAGGATCATACCGAGTCCAATGAATAGAAATCTAAAGAAGTAGGCCCCGATTAAACCGTATGTCAACGCTTTTTTGCGTTGTTTTTCCGGAAGGTGCTTCACCATGACGGCGAGAACGAGGGCGTTATCCGCAGATAAAAGCCCCTCCAGCACGACCAGCGAGCCGATCAGCCCCCAGGAAACAGGGTCCGTTAATACTTCCACCCACATTTCCCAATCGAAAAATGAGGCGTAAATTGACATAATATGATGAAATAAATCCACTTTCGTTACCTCCTAATGATGAAAAAGCAAGACTGAATCACGCAAAGGTGACTCAGCCGGCAAAACTAGACTTGCAGGCCGTAGTTGCGGCAAAGCGATGCCAATCCGCCGGAAAACCCGCTGCCGATGGCATTGAATTTCCAATCTCCTCCGTGACGGTACAATTCGCAAACAACAACCGCTGTCTCAATTGAAAAATCCTCTCCCAAGTCAAAGCGAAGCAGCTCTTCATTTGTTGATTCATCTACGAGCCGGACAAACGCATTTGAGACTTGTCCAAAGTTCTGGCTGCGGCTTTCCGCCTCGTGAATCGTCACCGTGATGCCGATCTTTTCAACATGAGCGGGGATTTTTGAGAAATCGACGATGATTTGCTCGTCATCGCCTTCACCTTCTCCTGTCCGGTTGTCGCCCGTATGAATCACGGCGCCGCTTGGATGCTCGAGGTTGTTGTAAAAAACGAAGTCGTGATCATTGATGCATCGATCGTTCTGATCGACAAGAAAAGCCGACGCGTCCAAGTCAAAATCGGCGCCGCCGGTATATTTGTTTGTATCCCAGCCTAAACCGATCAGCGCTTTCGTCAAACCGGGGTTCGTTTTCGTTAAATCGATCCTTTGTCCTTTAGATAATTGAATCGCCATCGATACTACCTCCTTAAGAAAATGTCAGCCGGACCAACGGACGCCATCCGGCGCCTGCTGTCCGGATCTTCAAAATCAGCCGACCTGCAGGCCGAAATCGGTGGCGATCCTCGCCAGCCCGCCTTGATAGCCTGAGCCGATCGCTGAGAACTTCCATTCCCCTCCGTGGCGGTACAGCTCTCCCGTGATCAGCGCTGTTTCAATCGAGAAATCTTCACCCAGATCATAGCGGATTAACTCTTCGTTCGAGTCTTCATTGATCACGCGAACGTAAGCATTTGACACCTGTCCGAAATTTTGGCGGCGAGCCTCCGCTTCATGAATCGTAATCACAAAAGAAATCTTTTGAATATCGGCCGGCACTGCATTCAAATTGATTTTTACCTGCTCATCGTCTCCTTCGCCTTCCCCTGTCCGATTGTCGCCTGTATGTATGACAGCTCCGCCTGCGCCCTCGGTCTGATTATAGAAAATAAAGTCCTTTTCAGAAGAGCACTTGCCTTCTGCGTTGAGCAGGAACACGCTAGCATCCAGGTCAAAATCAGCACCGCCGTCATATTGATTGACATCCCAGCCAAGGCCGACGACAACTTTCGACAATCCGGGATTTGTTTTTGTTAAATCGATTTTTTGTCCTTTTGCTAATGAAATTGCCATGTTGATCTCCCCATTTCTTATATGAATGTCAGGCGTAGCGTTTAACGATTTCCGTAATGCTCGTATCGTTTGTGCCTTCTCCGACAGCGGTGAATTTCCACTCGGCGCCGTCACGGTAAATTTCGCCCGCAATCAGGCTTGTCCGCCCAGAATAATCGTCCCGCAGATTGTACTTGACCATCTCACTGCGATCATTCATGTTGACGATGCGTATAAAGGCATTTTCGATCATTCCGAAATGCTGGCTTCGTTTCACGCAATCGTATATATTCACGACAAAGACAAGCTTATGAATATGCGAAGGAACTTTTTGCAAATCTACAATGATTTGTTCATCATCTCCGCTGCCTTCGCCTGTCAGATTATCTCCGGTATGTTCGATGCTGCCGCATCTGCTCCTCAAGTTTCCGAAATAAATGACGTTCTTGTTCTCTGTGACTCTTCCGTTTTCCAGCATCAGCACGGATGCGTCACAATCAATATTCGGGGTTCCTCCCCCAAACAGCTTTCCAAAAAAACCGCCGCTTCCGGACGCTACCGGATCCCAGCCGAGACCGACTAAAATCTTCGAAAGCCCCGCTTTTCCTTTTGTTAAATCAATCCGCTGACCTTTCTCTAAAGAAATAGCCAAACTGTTCACTCCTCCGTTGAATCATAACCTTAAAGATCACAGTGCTGGATGAGAATAAGAGTTTGAAAGATCCAATTATCACGCCAGCGTGATTCATATCTTTACAAATACAAGACCAATGAATCATTATTTAACCTGCTTAACTATATATACGGAAAGATTCAGAGAAAAGTTTCGCGGTTTTTCGATATTTTTTTATCACATTTTCATCCCGGTCAAATTATCGACAACAATAGTAGCGATTGCACGAAGTCAGCGCCTTTGATATGATGTATCTAAAAGATATATATCAAATAGATATAGAAAGGCGGTTTGTATGACAAAAAGAAATCACACGACTTACGCGCTGCTTGGATTGATTACGGCCGGCTACCGAACGGGTTACGAAATGAAACGAATGATCGACCAAAGTTTGAATCATTTTTGGAAAATCAGCTACGGGCAAATTTATCCCGCACTGCGTCAATTAACGGAAGCAGGCTGGGCCGCGGCTTCTCCGGCGCTCTCGGACAAAAAGCAGGACAGAAAAGAGTACATGATTACCGCTGAAGGTCAAAAAGCGCTGCAGAGCTGGCTTGAAGAACCGATCAATGACATCGCTTCAGAAAAAAACGAGTTTTTGCTGAAGCTGTTTTTCAGCAAGGAAGAATCGCGGGAGAAAACCGCTTTGAAAGTGAAGGAGTACCAACAAAAGCTTGAAGAACGGCTTGAAGCATATAAAGCAATCGAGCAGTCAATTCTTTCGTGCAGCTCCCATTCAAAGGACAGAGAGTACTGGCTTTTCACGTTGGATTATGGAAAACGCACCACCTCGGCCGGAATTGAATGGTGTGAGGCCACAATCAATCGGCTGAATGGAAAGGAAGGGACCAATGGGTAAAACGATCATCAACAAGCCTTTTACGGCCGCCCCTGAAGATGAAGTCGTTGTATTTGTGATCGGGATGAGAGTAAACAAGTGGCATGCTGTTCATAAATGGTGGCCGGTTTTTACCGCCATGCCCCCTATGATAAAGGAGCTTTATCAAAACAAAAACCTCGGCTTTTTAGCAATGGAATCATTCATCAATTTCAGGACGATTTGTCTTATTCAATATTGGCGTTCTTTCGAAGATTTGACAGCATATGCAAAGGGTGATAAACATATGGCGGCTTGGCGCCGTTTTTATCAGAAAACAGCCGCATCAGGCGCTGTCGGCATCTATCATGAAACGTATTCGGTTCCAAAAGGGCGCTATGAGGCTTTTTACCATAACATGCCGGTGTTCGGCTTGGCAAAAGCGTACGGACATCAACCTGTCACCCGCGGAACCAAAACTGCTGAACAGCGAATGCGGGGAACTGAAATAATCTGAAGGGGCTGTCGTTGCGACAGCCCCTTTCAACTTAAAAAGCTCCTGCCCCGTCGCCTCCGCCCGCTCCGGAACCGCCTGCATCATATGCACCGGCGTGCTGCTGCGAATCCGGCAGCTGCCAGCTGTAAAACGGATAATGCAAACAGCCGGCTGCAGCCATACCCAGTACAGGGGAAGCGTAATCAAGCCTGTTTGCTGATTGATTGAGCCACACGGCAGATTCATCCTCCACTTCAAGCACAATTGCAAAGATCATCGTTTTTTCGTTTTGTGACAGGCTTCTCCCTGAGAACAAATCTTCTTTTCTCAGATGGTTCCTCCAGGAAAGAATCGATCTTCGGCAGATGGAGGCATACCTGCTTTCTTTCACGGCCGGAATGAAGGCAATTAATAAAATAGACAGCCCGACGCATATGCCGTAATACAAAATGGTATGAACGCTGTCGGTAAAAACAGACGCCAAAAACAATCCGGCCAAAAACAGAATCGTATACAGCTTTGACTTCGCAAGAACAATGCCTGCCGACAGTGCAAAACCAAATATGACGCAAGCCGCCATGAATCCGGCCTGATGTACCACATCTGCATACAGAATAAAGAGCAGGAGCCCGGTATGGACTGAAAGCAGTGAAAGCGACAGCATTCTCAGCCAGCGGTTTTCTTGAAACAGTTCCCTGAATTCAGGCGCTTGTCTGACGCTTTCCGTCCATTTTTGAACCACGTTTTGAAGAATGATCCTCTTTCGTTCATATTTTCCCAGCTGCTCCTTGTGCTTGCATTCCTCCTCAGTCGGCCCGCTGAGGGAATCCAGCCTGAACATATAGGTATCGCTGCCCGTCTGCTCAAAAAGTTTTTCGATTAAGAGCTGATCAGGCTTTGGCAAATCTGCCTTGCTTCCGGAGAATTCAAATTCATATGTGTCATCAGGCGCCTTAGGATCGTCGAGAAACCTCTCTTCAGCCTGCACCTTCTGCATAGTGACCAATCCCCGCTGATAAAGCGAAAGCAGGCCGGCCAGGAGATCGCGGTCTGTGAAACGGCCTTTTTTGTAAAGAAATGCGACAAGCACGGGATCAAAGGACTCGAGTTCTTCAAACGAAAGCATGGCGCGGCGTCTCTTCTTCAAAAACGAAAGCATGACAGCCATGATGACCATGAACCCCACAATCCCCGAAAAAATCAAAATCATCCTTTCAGCGCCGGCAATTCGTTCATCCCGCTCAGCGTAGCGTTTCGCCTCGTCTCTCTCCTCCTTCAGCAGCTCATCCTTTGTCTGGTAAGAAGGGTGCCGGACCGCCTCCTTCAAGGCGCTTTGCGGAAAATATATCCTCAGCTCGGAGCCCGTGCCTGCGCGATAGAGTCCTGTCTCATAGGTGACCGATGAATCGTTCACCTTCGTAATCTTTCCGTTTCCTTTTTCACGCAAAAACGCATGAATATCCCGTGCCTTTACCGAATCAGGCAGGCGCACTTCAATCTTTACGCGGCCGAAATCGGTATTTGCCTTTTGGTAAAATGAATGGATCAAAATCGACGTATCTTCAAACTTTTGTGCGGCATCTTCGATCACATAGCGAAACATCACATTTTTCGTTTCATCCTTTGATGCCGAATAAGCAAAATAAGTCCCGTCTTCCTTCTTTGTCTTTAACGGGATGGCTTGACCGCCTTTTCTCCGGTGGTCGGGAAGGAGATAGGCTTTAAAATTCTTCAGGCGGCTCGCGGTTTCTTCGCTGAACGATCTTGTCGCCCCTTCAAAAGAACCTTTAAAATCGTATCTGTAAACTTCCTCTACACTTAAATCGCCGTTTTCTTTTACTGTTGCGCGTATATCAGCCCGCTCGATCGAAAAGGATTTGCCTGCTTCAGAAAAACCAGTGACGAGAAAAAAGGCAATGAACATAAAAAAGAAAAAGGAGTGCTTCATCGTTTAGTAAATCCTTTCGTTTTTTGTATCTGCCTTATATACGGAAAAGCAAGGAAATTGTTTCAAGCGTTCACAGAAATGACAGAGATGTCAAATTTATCACTACGGTCTGCCGCACAAGCCATAGAAGAAAATGTGCAGCATTTCCTCTGTAAACTTCCTGTTTTTTTCAAAGGCTTTACCCAATGTTTTTGAATGTTCAATGATCATATTCATAAAGATGAGAAAGCTTTCCGCGGTGATTTTGGAAGAGATTTCGCCTGTCCGATGACCTTCTTCAATCATTTGGAGCATAAGGGGAATGATTTTTTCATCGTATTGCTGCTTCACATAATCCATAATTTCACTGTCTTCGATCATCACCTCTTTGATGACCGTTAAAGCGAATTTTTGATTATTGGCTGCCCTTTTTTGCAAAATCATCAATTCAATTTTTTCTTTAACAGAAATATCTTTGTTCATATATTCTTCAAACTCGCTGATGGACTGATCGATATAATCTTTAAAAACCTCTTTCAGGAGCGCTTCTTTGCTTCCAAAGTAATTATAAATCGTCACCTGCGAAACGTTTGCCTCTTTTGCGATATCGGTTATCCGGATGCGCTTTGGCTCCCATGTTTTGAGCATATCCAAAGCCGTCTTTTTGATCTTCTCCTTAATCAGCAAAGCCCTTTTTTCAAATCCGTTCATATAACCATCCTTACTTATCTTTCTTAATGAAATTATAACATAAATATATTTCATTAATTTTCATTGACAAAAAAGTTCATAAGAACTTAAAATAAATTATGTAATTTATAATTATTAAAATTTCATTATTTTCATTACGGAGGTTCCACATGCTTACAGTTGAACGGCTCACGAAGAAGTTTTCCAATGGCAAAGGTATCTTTGATCTTTCTTTTCATGTTCAAAAAGGTGAAGTTTTTGGGTTTTTAGGGCCGAACGGAGCCGGAAAATCGACGACCATCCGACATATCATGGGGTTTATGAAGCCTGATCAAGGCGACATTAAAGTAAACGGAATGGATGTTTTGAAGCAGCAGGGCGATATTCAGCGGCATATCGGCTATCTCCCCGGAGAGATTGCATTTATCGAAGGAATGACGGGAAAACAATTTCTCGATTTCATGGCAGACATGCACGGCTTAAAAGATACAGCCAAGCGCAATGATCTTATTGAACGGCTCCAGTTCGATGTTCATACTCCGATCAGAAAAATGTCAAAAGGAATGAAGCAAAAGGTCGGGATTGTCGCCGCCTTTATGCACAGCCCCGAAGTGATTATTCTTGATGAACCGACATCAGGCCTCGATCCGCTGATGCAAAAAGTATTTATTGAAATCGTCCTCGAAGAAAAAGCGAAAGGAACGACGTTTTTAATGTCTTCCCACAGCTTTCCGGAAATCGAAAGAACCTGTGACAGAGCAGCCATTATAAAAGACGGCATCATCATTGCCGTCAAGGATATTCATGAACTGCAGTCGATGCAGCGAAAAGTATTTGAAGTCACATTTGAAAACACGGGCGACATTCCCGCCTTCATGAATTCAAGTCTGCAAATTGAGTCCCGGACGGACAACCGCGTCAAAGTGGCCGTTTTAGGGAACCATGATCAATTTATTAAAGAAACCGCCAAATATCACATTCGGCACATTGATGCTTCATCACAAAGCTTGGAAGAAATTTTTATGAACTACTATAACAGAAAGGGGACAGCGCAATGAACCTCTCCCTGTATAAACAAATGCTGAGAACAAACATGAAAGGAATCATGAGCTACGGGGTAGGCTCCGCATTTTATATCCTTTTGATACTGGGCATTTATCCAAGCATCGCGGGCAATGCGGAGGATATTGAGAAAATGATCAAATCGATGCCGGAAGGCTTTCTCAATGCTTTTGGGTTTGAAAACGGACTTGGGAATCTTGAAGATTTTATATCTGGAGAATATTACGGATTAATCTTTATCGTGATCTTATCGATCTTCTCTGTCATGCTGTCGACAAAGCTTTTGGCAAAGCGGGTGGATCAAGGGTCAATGGCCTATATTCTGTCTGCGCCGACAACGCGCGGAAAAGTGGCTTTCACCCAAGCAGCCGTCTTAACGACAGGTCTTTTGATCATTATGGCCGTGACGACAGCGGCCGGACTGGCCGGCTACCATTTGATGCTGGGCGGTGATTACGATTTTAATGTGTCAAGGTTCCTCGTTCTGAACCTGCTTGGCTTTCTGCTCTTCTTTGCAGTCGGCGGCATTTCGTTCCTCTTTTCGGCCATTTCAAATGATGAAAAAAGAGCCCTCGGACTTTCCGGAGGCATCACGTTCTTATTCTTCAGCTTCGACTTGCTAGGCAAATTAAGCGAAAAAACAGAATGGCTGAGGAGCCTGTCGGTTTTCTCTTTATTCAGACCGGGCGATATTGTGAACGGAAGCACCGACATCGCTCAAGTGTCTCTTGTTCTCGCCGCAGTCGGTTTTGCCGCCTTCGCACTCAGCATTCTCATTTTTAAAAAGCGCGACTTGCCGCTGTAAAATAAAAACGCCGCTCCCGATCGGGAACGGCGTTTGTCTCAGTATAATATTTTATTCAACGACCCGTCTTACAACTCCGTTGAAAGCTTTCTTCCAGTACGGGTTGCTCATAGAATCGACGGATACCCCGCGTGAGCTGTTATCGTTCAGGAATGTGCCATTGCCAAGATAAATGCCCACGTGGCCGTTCGTTTTGTATGTGTCAAAGAAGACCAAGTCTCCGCGCTTCATTTCAGACGCGCTGACAGCTCGTCCCTTGCCGACAAGCGTGCTTGTTGTCGCACCGAATCCAAGCTCTACGCCTGCTGATGCATAAGCCCAGCGTACGAATGATGAGCAGTCGAAGCGGCGGTTGTCGATATCAGCTTGTGAACGTCCGCCTCCCCATTTGTACGGAGATCTGCCGACAATGCTTGAACCTGTGCTGATGGCAGCTTCAATCGCGTTTCCATTGCTGCTTACAACAGAACCGGAAGAGTAGTTTCTTGACGGGCTGCTGCTTTTCTTGCTGCTTGAAGAACCGCTGTTGGACGATCCGTCAGATTTGCTGACTGAACCTGAATTTGAGCTTGATGAAGATCCTGAATCAGACTTTTCAGCCGTCGCAGATTCTTCTTTCGCTTTTGCTGCTGCAGCCGCCGCAGCTCTTTCTTCTTTAAGCTTTTGTTCAAGAGCGGCTTCTTCTTTTGTCAGAGAGCCCGCTTCTTTTTTCAGATCGCTCAGTTCTGATTCTGCTGCCGCTTGCTTCGTTTGCAGCTGCTTAGAAAGGTTTGCCTGTTCTTTCAGCTGTTTATCAAGATCCGATTTAAGCGTTTTTAAATCGGCTAGTGTTTTTTGGATTTCGTCCAGTTTTGTATTTAAATCAGACATTGCTTTTTCAAGCTTGTTTTTATCTTTCTCCTGCTCGTCAAGCAGGTCTTTGTCCGCATCAACAATTGTTGAAACAGCAGTTGCACGAGTGATAAAATCTCCGAAGCTTTGTGCGCCCAGAAGGACATTCAAATAGTTTTGGGATCCGCCGTTTTCCTGCAGGCTGCGCACGCGATTTTTAATCACTTTTGAACGCTCTTCAATCCGTTTTTCGGTTTCTTTGATTTCTTTTTTCAGAGCTTCCACTTCTTTTTTCGTTTTTTTGTTTTCTTTTTCTTTGTCTTCGATTTTGTTGCTTGTTTCAAGTGCTTTTTTATCAAGCTCTTGGATTTTACCTTCAAGCTTTTTCTGCTCGTCTTGCAGCTTGGCGATTTCTTTCCGCTTGCTCTCGATGCCTGAATTCACTTCAGAACGCTTTTGCTGAATTTCTTGTTTTTGCTGAGATGTTTCTGCCGATGCCGTGTTGTTCATAAAGGGGGTAAATAGACTAGCTGTTCCGAGAATCGACGCTAAACCAAAAGTATAAACCTTTTTCTTCACTTTCTACTCCTCTTTCCTTTATGTATTCTTGTTTTTTCATTATGTAAATTCGATTGAACATTATTAAAAAATGAATCTTATGACCTATGATTTATATATCCGTTTCTAATGTACAGACGTTATTATACCATCTATTTTCGACAATAGGCGCCAATTTATATTACATTTATATTTCGTTTTTGTTTCAACGGTGTCATGTTTTGACTAATCATGTTTTGTCTCTCGTATTCTCTTCGATTTGACCCTATCTGCTGTTTTTCATATGCTTGTCTTACTGAACAAGAAAACGAAAGGAAGGCCGGTGACAATTGATGCAGCTCAGCATTCTTGACCAGGTTCCTATATCAAAAGGCTCGGATGCGCATTCAGCTCTAAAGCATTCTGCAGAGCTGGCGGAACTTGCGGATCAATGGGGGTACAAAAGGTATTGGTTTGCCGAGCATCACAGCACACGGGGGCTTGCCAGCACCGCTCCAGAAATCATGATCGCACACATTGCGGCAAAGACGGCGAATATTCGCGTCGGTTCGGGCGGCGTTCTGCTGCCCCAATACAGTCCCTTTAAAGTGGCTGAAAACTTTCGGCAGCTTGAAGCCCTTTATCCCGGGAGAATTGACCTGGGGATCGGCCGCTCTCCGGGAGGCACAACTAAAACGAGGCTGGCGCTGACAGACGGGGTTCATAAAAGCCTGCACGAATTCCCGAGACAGTTACAAGACTTGGTTAGCTTTCTGACTGATTCCGTGCCTTCCGGACATGATTACTTCGGAATTAAAGCCTCCCCTTTGACGGATTCGCCCCCGGAGGTGTGGCTTTTAGGCCTGGGAGAAAACAGCGCAAAATTGGCCGGTAGCATGGGAGCGGGATACGTATTCGGCCATTTCATCTCTCCCGCGAGAGGAAAGAACGCCTTTCAATCATACCGTGAAAGCTTTCGGCCTTCCCCTTTCTTTAAACGCCCCCAATCATTGGCCGCCGTTTTCGTCGTTTGTGCGGAGTCCGATGAAAAAGCCGAGGAGCTCTGCTTGAGCCAAGATTTATGGCTTCTCCGGGTTGAAAAAGGGCTGGACAGCCTTGTCCCAAGCATTGAAGAGGCGAAATCGGCCGCTTACACAGCTGCCGATAAAAAGAAGCTTGCCCAAAACCGCAGCCGTATGGTGATCGGGTCTCCTCAAACAGTCAAAAGAAAACTGCTCGAGCTTTCTGAACGATATCAAACAGATGAGTTTATGATTTTAACTAACGTCTACCGGTTTGAAGATAAGAAGCAGTCTTACGAAAGACTGGCAGAATTATTTTGAACGAAAAACATCCCTTTTCAAAAACCGTTGAAAAGGGATGTTTTTGTTAGAACGTATTATAGACATTCTCACACTCTTCCGCTGTCGGCTCGTAAAAACAATGCGATTTAAAGCGGCCGACATGCGGCTGATTGTACCACTGTGCGGGACACGCCCCCGCCGGTCTGAAATACCACAAACTGAACTTTGCCGGCCAAAGCCGCTCCCCGTTGACCGCCCTGCGTGCCAAACGCCTTTCGCTTTCCCGCGCCCTTTGATAGAAATAACCGTGCGTCACGGCTTCAAAGGCATGCGGCTGATGGATCATTTGCGGAATGGTGCGAAGTCCCACAAAGTCGGAACAGTTTGCCCTGATGCGATTGATTCCGACATTTCCGACCATAAGCATACCTTGCACGCCCTCGCCTTCAGCCTCCGCTCTCAAAAGTCTTGCCAAAAGACTGATATCTTTAGAAGAAGCCTGAACGACTGCCATTTTTAGTCACCCCCATGATGTCGTCACCTTTATCATATTCTGTTTCATTTAGGTGATGACGATTTCGGGATTTATCTTTGATATTGCCCATGAAAGAAAGCTATTCTTCTATTATCAGAACCCGAGAAAAAACAAAGGGGAACGGAGGGATCGTGAATTGTCAGTATTAAAAAGCCCTGAATGGGTATACAAACGATTAATGGAAAAAACGGACCAAACAGTTATTGTCGACGTGAGGTTTCATTTGACAAAACCGGACGAAGGCCGAAAAGCGTATACGAAAGGCCATGTGCCCGGAGCCGTTTTCATTGATTTAAAAGAAGATCTGTCGCGCAACCCGGAAGAGCACGGCGGCAGACACCCGCTTCAAGACCCTGACCTTCTGGCCGCGAAGCTTGGAAAAATCGGCATTGACCGGCAAACAGATGTCGTTGTTTATGATGACAGCGGCGGCATGTTTGCAGCGCGCTTTTGGTGGCAGCTTCACTATCTCGGGCATGACAGCGTCTATATCATGGATGGGGGACTGTCCAACTGGATCAAAGCGGGCTACGAGGTGAACGCCGAGGATCCTCGTCCTAGCGAGCGCGAATTTAAGCCGGCGCTCAGAGAAAACGAACTGCTCGATGCCAAAGAAGTACTGAAGCGAATCGGCAGAGAAGGCTCCATTCTGATCGATGCGCGCGATCCTTCAAGATACACCGGGGAAACCGAGCCTCTCGATCATCGGGCCGGCCATATTCCCGGCGCTAAAAACTTTTTTTGGAAAGGCAATCTAACCGAAGGCGGATTATGGAAAAGCAAAGAACAGCTCAGACAGCATTACGCTGCTTTGGACCCGGGCAGTGAAATCGTCGTCTATTGCGGATCGGGCGTATCAGCCTGCCCGAATGTACTCGGCTTAAAAGAAGCCGGATTTGAAAATGTGAAGCTGTATGCCGGCAGCTGGAGCGATTGGATCAGCTACCCAGACCATCCGATCTCCACTGGAGCCGAGGACGATATTTGATCTTACAAGAGGCGGCGGCCGGGGGCTTTTCCACCCCAGCCAGCCGCCGTTTATTATATGTTTTTGCTCATAAACGCCTTTCCGTCATGGGCATCGATAAAGTAAGGGTATACCGGCCGGTAGACAAGCCTGTAGAAGTCATCCTTTTCCCGACTGTAGTCCCTTTCCCACTGCAGCTTCACATCAAATGCCGCTGCAAAAACGGCTTTCGCTTCCTCCTCTGAAATGGATGGCGAAGGACTCAGATCGATCAGCGTTTCCGGCTCGATTTCCGGGCCGTGATAACCGACGACCCTGCCGGTTGTCCGATTGATGCTGATATTGGCAGAGCCAAGCCTTAACGGCACCCCTTTGTATTGAAGATCAAATTGAAAAAATGCGTTTGACCTGTCCCCGTCATTTTCCGCCGGATGCATTCGAAAAAGCCGATCAGCGTCGGGATAAAGCCTGTACAAAAATTGCAGCGCCCGTTTCAAGCAGTCTTCCCCGCTCAAGACAGGGGGTCCTTCCGATTTGATAAAAGAAGCGATTCCTTTGAGCTTCCCCGAGTTTTTGTCTTTCACGATTTTCAACGTATTTTGGTTCCATGTTTCAAAGTAGCCGGCTATACTCCGATCTCTCGGCTCAGGGTCGTCTCCCAGGCGCCACACTGTTCCAATTGACTCTCCCAAATCGGTTTCGCGGATTTTTCGCATCGAAGGGGTAAAGCCGATCATGTCATCGATATCAGCATGACGGTCAGCCTCAGGCAGCACAGGGAGCGGCAATGTGTCTTCTTCTTCCTCGTCATCAGCCGCAGGCTTCATCTGGCGTTTTTCCGTGATATCGGCGGGATAGCTGAAAAACGGCAAGTCTGCTTCGTAAATAAGATGCGGGAGATCATCTCCCCCTTCATAAAGTTCACTGCGGATTTTTTCAACCGCCAATTCGAATTGAACATGTTCAAGATAATCGGCTGTTACCGATTGCTTATCAGCTATCTGCTTTGGAATGGAGAAAGAGCTCGTCCCGCCGTTATAGCGAAACTCAATCACCTCTCCGTTCTTGGCGACCCGGACATAAAAGCCCGTCTGCGGCAGCGGAAGATCAAGGACAGTCTGAACATACGTAAAACGAACGAATTGTTCTGTTACCTTCTTTTCATGGAAAACAAATTCATAAGGCGCATTCGGGTAATGCTGTTCTGTAAACTGAAGGGCGATTTGCAGCAGCCTTTCATCAGGAAGAGCTTCCTCCACCACCGGTTCATACTCTTTTGTCAAACTGATTAAGCGGCCTTGATGATCTAACTCCACCGATATGTCCCGCTCCGGCTCTTCAATGTCCTGCCAAGCGAAAAAAACCCGCCTCTCTTTTTCGTACTTCTCTCCGTAATCTTCGATCATGAGCTGATAATGTGGGGGAACCTTACTGATGGATTGCGCTTTTTGTTTTAACTGTTCACGAACCAAATCCTGTCTACCTCTCTTTCATTTTCTTCTCCTTATGTATACGAAATATACTATCAATCGTTTCATGAAAATTGAGATAATTGGATTTAACTGGTGAACTTACATGACATTTTTTAACCTGACATTAAAATATCTCATTCCTTTTGTTGTGCCTTTCATCTCAAAAATACCTTTGCGGATCAGCTCTAAAATGCGGTACTCGATAAATTCATCTCCGATGTTCTCCTCCAGATGGCCAATGACTTCGCCGATCAAGCTGAGACAGTTGATAAAGGTGTTGGCTGAACGGTTTTTTTGAAGCTGAGCCAGTTTTTCGATTATGAACGAATCAAAAAAATCCTCCTTCACGCTTTTGATTCTACCGTCTTCCCATACCCGCAACACGCTTGTCTGCTGAGACAGCGCTGTCCATTCCTCTGCAAGGCGCCGTCCTTCAGCGGCTGTCACAGCCGCCTGATCCCCTTGTTCATAAATGAATCTCAGGTTTTCATCATTCAATTCACCAGAACTCCGGGTATGGGGGAAGAACTTCGTCGTATTCAAATGGAAAACAGCCAGGTTCATTTGTCGGAGGATATGGTGTACAAACCTCAGTCCAGTCTGTTCGTGTGCATGATCTCCTGTCCATATAAAGACAGAGGCTTGCTCAGGAATGCCGGACAATGCAGAAACCGCCACTTCAAAACGGCTGTATCTCTTTCCAGACTCGTGAAATCGGTCATTCAGATATGTTTTCAACCATTCATAACGATTGACCCTGCCTTCTTTGGCTTCCAGCTTTTGAAGCGGTCCGATGGAAAATAATTCAGGCAGAACGATCAGACTCTTTTCATGGGTTCCTCCCGACTGTTTGAGCATCATGTTTATACTGCCGCCGGCAGACTCGCCGAAGGCAATGTGAACGATATTGTTTTGCATCATAATCTCCTTTTATTGAAAGTTGTAATAGCAACCTGATCAGCGCGATGCACGGTATATATTAAACTCGTTTCTTTTACTATAAAATAAAAGGTAACACAATTAAAAAAGCCCCCATTCCGCCATTCAATAAAGGGCAGAACGGGAGCTGAAAAAACGGCCTTTGCTATTCCAGCTGTGATGGATACAGCGTCATGCCGCCGTCAACGAATAAAGTCGCGCCCGTTACATAGGCGGCTTCTTGCGACACAAGCCATGCCGCTGCGGAAGCCACTTGTTCAGGCTCGCCAAATTCGTTCATGGGTATCTTTTTCAGCTGTTCCGACTTGCGGCTTCCCTCCAAGTCTTCATTGCTTTCGGTCGCAATCGTTCCCGGCGCAATCGCATTGACGCGGATTCCTTTGTCCGCATAGTCTAGGGCAAGCGTTTCTGTTAACAGCTTCATTCCGCCTTTTGAAGCGGAGTAGTGAACATTTTTCGGTCTCGGAATTTGCTGATGAACGCTGGATATATTGAGTATGCTTCCTTTCATGCGGCGGTCCGCCATATATTTTAAGGCTTCGCGTGCGCAGAGAAACGCACCGGTTAAATTAACGTCGATCACTTTCTGCCACTCATCAAGCTCAAGTTCGTGCGGAAAGGCGCCCGCGCCGTTAAATCCTGAATTATTGACCATAACATCAAGTGAACCAAAGTGTTCAACTGCTGAATTAATCAGCTTTTTCACGTCCTCTTCGGAAGACACGTCAGCTTCTATCGCAAGGGCGTTTCCGCCCGCTGCTTGAATATTGTCGACGGCTTCCCGTGCGCCTCCGGGATCGCTGTGATAATTGACAACCACATTCATCTTTTCTTTTCCAAACCGTTCTGCAACCGCCTTGCCTATACCTTTTGAAGAGCCGGTCACAATTGCTGTTTTTCCTTTTAAATCACTATACAACCTAAACACCCCTCAATTTCTTTTCTCCATGTACATTACCCGGTATCAATATATGATCAAACAAAATGTTAATACACACCTTTAGTATGATCTTTTTTAAACATATGGAAAATTCAGAATTATTTTGTTAATATCTAACTTGTACTTACAACAAAATAAGGAAGTGATATGATTTGGTTAGTAAAAAGAGTGTTAAACGAGGTTTGATCACAGGTCTCATTGGTATTTCTATTTATTCTTTAGGTATGCACCCGGCCCAAGCCGCGCCATCGCCTCATACTCCTGTTTCAAGCGATCCTTCATACAAAGCGGAAACATCGGTTACTTATGACCCAAACATTAAGAGCGATCAATACGGCTTGTATTCAAAAGCGTTTACAGGCACCGGCAAAGTGAATGAAACAAAGGAAAAAGCGGAAAAAAAGTCACCCGCCAAAGCTCCTTACAGCATTAAATCGGTGATTGGTTCTGATGATCGGACAAGGGTCACCAACACAACCGCATATCCGTACAGAGCGATCGTTCATATTTCAAGCAGCATCGGTTCATGCACCGGATGGATGATCGGTCCGAAAACCGTCGCAACAGCCGGACACTGCATCTATGACACATCAAGCGGTTCATTTGCCGGTACAGCCACTGTTTCGCCGGGACGGAACGGGACAAGCTATCCTTACGGCTCAGTTAAATCGACGCGCTACTTTATTCCGTCAGGATGGAGAAGCGGAAACACCAATTACGATTACGGCGCAATCGAACTAAGCGAACCGATCGGCAATACTGTCGGATACTTCGGATACTCGTACACTACTTCATCACTTGTTGGGACAACTGTTACCATCAGCGGCTACCCAGGCGATAAAACAGCAGGCACACAATGGCAGCATTCAGGACCGATTGCCATCTCCGAAACGTATAAATTGCAGTACGCAATGGACACGTACGGAGGACAAAGCGGTTCACCGGTATTCGAACAAAGCAGCTCCAGAACGAACTGCAGCGGTCCGTGCTCGCTTGCCGTACACACAAATGGAGTATACGGCGGCTCCTCGTACAACAGAGGCACCCGGATTACAAAAGAGGTGTTCGACAATTTGACCAACTGGAAAAACAGCGCACAATAATACACGAAGACAGCCCGCTTCCTTTTGGAACGGGCTGTCACATCTAACGGCCGTATACTTAATTTCCTTTAAGCCTGTACTTTTTGCCATCTATTGATATCGTGAAATTTGAAGGACCGCTGATCGGCAAATAATAGACAAGCTGAAACTCCGCTTCCTCACCAGGTTTAATGGTTTTCCAGATTGATAGAGTCACTCTGATGCGGTGGAAATCTACTGTCAGTCCGCCAATGTTCGGTCCCGTATGCCCTTTAGAAATCACTTCAACATGATCGCCGCTCCAGCTTCTAAACCGAGGGGAAGTGGATGTCGGCGCATCAAATTCGATAAAAGAACCTCCCGTAATCGTGACATCGCTGTTGTTGATCAGCTTCATCACCGGGTGGATCGGGTAATTTTGATCTCCTAACGGAAAGTTCGTCAACTCTACTTCTGCATCTAGTGATTCATCAGGCAAAGGTGATGTGCTGAGTCGATTATCGTATGGTGTTGTATCCGAGAATTTATGATACATCGTTCTCGTTAAGGTATTGCCGATACCGTATTCTCCTTTACTGCCGTTTCGTTCGGGATACCAGTCATAATCACCGCTCAAATCCCAAAACATGACACCCCCGATTCCTTTATCAATGACATAATCCGCCTTCGTTTTGATCGATTCCTCATCCTCTGTCGATAGAAATACTTTCTTTTCTGGATTCCAAAGCCAAGGCGCTGCCAGCCCTGCGTCATAATGCCTTTTATAAACGCCTGTCAAATCAGCCTTGCTCAATCCATACCTTTCCAGATAAGAACCAGCAATGCCCTTTTCAAGGTTTTTGGCGTGCCACATCGGGTTTGCCCCTGCTCCAATTTCATTCCCCTGCTCATCTTTATCGTGCCAAATATTATCGATTCCGGTTGCTCCGTCACCGCATTGCCTGAGTCCCTGAGGGCAATCTGCGCTTTTGGCTCTTCCCCACAGCCCATTTGCTCCGCCGGTCACATTTTTCCAGCCTCTCGTATAATAAGGCACACCGATATTGATTCGTCCCGATTCTACTGCCCCTCTAAAATAATGGTAAGCCCAGTCCGTATTTAAATATCCGATCCCTTCGTATTCCGGCGTAGTATAAATGTTGGACTGCTTGAGTTCGGCATCTTCGCCGTTATCGAATAAAGAAGCGTTCGGTCCGACAAACTCATTCCAGGCTCCATGAAGATCGTAGGACATGATATTGACATAATCGACATATCGAAGCGGCTTAAACGTTTCCATCCCCCTCAGTAAATATGCCGAGGATGGTGCTGCAATGGTCAGCATGTAGTACTTTCCATCTTCAGCGGACGCTTGATCAAGCTTTTCTCTTAATGTTTTCATCAATGCCTCAAAGCTTTTATTTAACCCGTTGCGCCGCGGATTGGCGATGTTCCAATCTGCCGGATTCCCTGCATCCTGCATCGATGTAGGGTACTCATAGTCAATATCGATTCCATCGATCTCATATTTTCTGAGAAACGCAACGACCGATTCCGCAAAGGTGTGAATACCCTTGTGGTTTACAGATCCATCTCCATTCGTTGTCATCGAGTAAAAGCCGCCGCTTGGAATTCGCTTTCCGTCCTTGTCGACATAGCCGCCGGTTTCGGCCCAACCGCCGACAGCGGCCAAAACCTTCACATCCGGGTATCTATCTTTATATTGATGGATAAGGTTAAAATGCCCCTTATACGGCAAGGTTTGATCCATTTTTACATCGGGATGCTCCGGCCAAGTCATCCCGATGGACGGGTTGTTCTCATCTGCCTCTTCTCCGACTGAAATCCGATGATCTTCCCCGATGTGGGCAAACGCATAATTAATGTGGCTCAAGTACTTCCAGGGGATATCGCTTACTAAATAACGATCTTGATTTCCTTTTCCCGTACGCCAGCTCGTAAAGTAACCGATGATTCTCCGGTCTAACTGATTGGCCAGCTTTTCACGGCCGTCCTTGTCGTATACATCGCAATACGGCACATGTTCAACGCCCGAGTCCCATAGCCCTTCCGGACGGCAGTCCGGTCTTTCGCTTGAAGTCTCTGCGGAAATCTGCCGGTTCGGGATAAAAAGCGCGAGGAGCAGCATACAAGATAAAAAAGATGAAGCGGCTTTCTTCATGTTTACTCAGACTCCTTTGTCCATAAAGAGAGACGTGAGAAGCTGTTCCCCAAATCTCTCTTTATCGTTTTCTATCCATTTGACTTTCTCTTATTCGCAGCCTCCGATCAGCCGCCATACGCCCCATTCACCGGATTGATCAGGCCGGTCGCCTTTCGTCCACCATTTCGCTTCATACACTTTTCCGTTAAATGCAACCCGCTCTCCGCCTGTGTATGCGCTCGTCTCTTTCCATTCGTCATATGAACAGGCTTGGTCAGAATTCGTCGTGACCTCTACCGTTGGTCCGGCATGGAGCTTTCCATCCGCATCCTTTGCTGAAACAGTAAATGAGTAGGCCGTACCCGGCTTCAAGCCGCCTATTTCCGCTGATGTTTCTTTTACAGATATCGACCGGTTTTCAAATGACACGACATATTCCGCAATGTTTGCTCCGCTGCTCGGCGCATCCCACGCCAGGCTGACACTTGTAGCAGTTTTTCCGGTTACACGCACATTCACAGGTGCCGATGAAGGCGGCTCCGGATTGCCTCCGTCCGGTGCAAAATCTAAATCGGCTGCCAATTTATTGAGAAGCGTCCGATTGGAATCGCCGCTGAAATCCCAGAACATTGCTCCGCTTAATCCGTTTGCTTTAATAAAATCCGTTTTGTGGCCGAATGATTGTTCATCATCATAAGTGATGAAATTGCCATTTTCCGCATTATACAAAAACGGCACTTTTGCTTGATCGTTCCAATACCTTTTATAGCCGTTTTGATTCACATAGTTCCTTTCAAGATCTGAAAAATCGAATACGCCCTTTTCCCATGTCCCTTCTTTAGCCGGTCCGCATTTCTGATATTCTCCGTGCCCCCCTGGTTCACAACCGCTCCAGCCCCTTCCGTAGAACGGTGTTCCAAGCACTAATTTGTCACCCTTGACACCGGCTTCCTTGTAGCGTTTCACAGTGTTTTCAATATTGTAGGTCTCAGCGTTTGGAACGCCTGCTTCTTTCGCTTTTGGATCATAGAACAGCGGTGCATTATGGGCGCTTATGCTTTGCCATCCGCCATTAAAGTCATAGGTCATAATGTTAATCCAATCCACGGTTTGAGCGATTTTATCGAGCTCAGTGTTGCTTACATAATCGGGACTTGCGCCGGATGCGATCGTCAGCAAGTATTCCTTGCCGTCTTTTGCTTCTGCAGCGTCAAGTTTTTTGCGCACCTCTTGCAGGAGCAGCGTGTAGTTTCTTTTATCTTCCGGACGTGTGCTGTTCCCCGGCAATCCTCCGCTGACCGGATATTCCCAGTCAAGATCGACCCCGTCAAACCCGTATTTCCTTAAAAACTCAACGGCCGAAGCGGCGAAATTCTCCCTTGCCGCAGGATCTGCCGCGACATCTGAAAAGCGGTTAGACCAAGTCCACCCCCCGACCGATATGAACGTTTTCAAATGAGGGTGGCTCTTTTTCAGCTTCAACAATTGTTTAAAGTTGCCGCGGATCGGTTCATCCCAGACATCCCCGGGATTTGACTTTTGTGCGTCAATCCAGGGATCGCCCATCACGATTGTTCCATTTGGCGCGTCGATCACTCCGTTTTCATCCTGGCATGACCACGTTTGAGGATTGGGGCCTGTCGGATCAGGGTTTCCATGCCTTCCCTCCCAGCAAATATCAGCAAAGGCATAATTAATGTGGCTGACTTTCGAAACGTCCATATCCCAAACTTGAAAATCCCTTCCATAAGCACCCCATGATGGATAGTAGCCGATGATTTTATAGTTTTTTCCGGAATCGGCTTTTGCAACTTCCCCATTCACAAATGAGAGGCTCAGCATCATAACAAAAATGAAAGAAAAAACGAAAAACTTTTTGCTTTTGTTGATCAACACGATTTTCATCTCCTTTACAAGCAATTTTTTGGCAAGCTATGAAACTAGAACTCTCTTTTTCCTCACCGCCTTTTTTGCTGGTTTTATATTTTTCCTTGTCATCTAATAGCAGCAGATACATTGAAGACAACAAGGGAAAACGCTTACATAAGTGAGATTGACAACATCATTTCATCAAAACTTTGGCGTTTGAAAAAGCTGGTTGTGCAGAGGGTGAAACACGTATAGACGTCTATACATTTAAGTGTAAAAGAAGACTTTCCAATGATGAAGAATGCATAAATTTGTTATGACAAATTTATATTAATCAGAATTTTCCAAACTGTAAATATGAAGTATTTGACTAAACAACCGCCGCTTCCTACCCCATTTCACATCTTATTAAGCCAAGGAATAGAAGCGGCATCTCTTTCATAGACCGGCGTAAGACGTGAGGCGAATATCCGGACAGTGTTGTAAAGCGGCTTTGAGAGAAGGTTCCGTCAGCAGTGAAAGTTCATATGCCCGAGGATAATGGAAGGACGATTTTTCAAGCAGACATTTATCGACATAAGCCGGATGGCACATCACTTCAATCACAGCTGCGTCTTGATAATCATTAAAGAAGCTCGATAGATCCTTCAATCGGTCGACTTTCAGCTCAAAAGCATCGTTAGACCTTACACCCTTCCACAGTGAAGGATGGTCATGATTGACCTTTCTGCAAGGCAGATCATACTCTTTCGCAACCTCTACAAACACCTCAGGGAGATTTCCGTATGTATGAATATGATGATGGCTGTCGATATGTGTCGGATTTAAACCGCAGGACAAAGCCTTCTCTATTTGCGCTTTCCACTCTCGATATACTTCCTCAAGATCAATGTCGAAAAAACCTTGGTAATACAAAAGCTTGCGAAAATTCCCTTCTTCATCTGTTATCGTATGCAGTCCGCCAAGAATCGGACGCCCGGCCGTCAATGTCAAGTGGATCCCGACTCCGAGTTCTGGATTTTGCCGTGCGAGTTCGACGGCATGATCCGCTTCTTGCATATTGACCATGAGGGTAGTCGATGTGAGGACCCCGTGCTGGAAAGCTTCAATAATGCCAAGGTTGACTCCCCTTGAAAATCCAAAATCATCTGCATTTATGATTAGAGATTTCACGCTTTCATTTCCCCCTTTGTCCATAATCGCGTTCAATGAAGAACTCAACGCGGTCACCGCGAAAATAGGCCATAGAATACTCGACAACCTCTTCAGACGCCAAAAATGTTTGCGTCGATATCTGGAAGCAAGGCGTGCCTTGTGTAATATTTAAATGGTGTGCAATCTCCTCATCAGAAATCACAATCTTGATTTGCTCCTCTGTTCTTTTAATGTTGTTTCCCTGCCTGCTGATGCACTGGTAAAGTGAGATATTCGCCATTTCTTCCGTTACTTCGGGTACGAGATCCGTTCTGATATAGGCTGTTTCAAACTGGATTTCTTCATCGTCTGCATAGCGGATTCTTTTTACTTGATAGACCATTTGTTCAGCGTCGATTCCGAGACGGGTTTGGAGTTTTTCGGACGGCTTTATTTTTTGCAAATCAACAACCTTGATTTTCGGTTTAAAGCCTTGAGCCTTCAATTGTTCTGCATAGCGGAGGCTGCTGGAGCTTAAGATCTGCTTTACTTTTCCTTTGGCGACAAATGTCCCTTTTCCCTGCTTTCGGTAAATAGCCCCTTCCATAAGCAAATGATTCAGCGCGGTCCGCAGCGTCGTCCGGCTGACATCATAAATTTTGCAAAACTCGGACTCCGTCGGCAACAGGCTGCCCGGCGGATAATAACCGCTTTCAATCTTATCTACAATATCTTGTTTAATTTGACTGTGGAGCTGTGGTTGTTTCGCCATACATTTTCTCCTTTGGGGTGAGTTCGTAATTATAGAATAACACAAAAAGTTCCCCCAAAAAACAATTTGTTATAACAAATATGTATGGACAAATTTGTTATAACATGTTAAGTTTCAATTGTGTGAAGCGCTTTCATAAAAGAGAGTTAAGGAGGGGGATTATGGCGCTGAAAGTAGTTGTTATAGGCGGAGGTTCCAGCTACACACCAGAAATCATTGAAGGCATCATCAAACGGCATCATCAATTTCCAGTGAATGAGATTGTACTGGTTGATATCGAGGAGGGCAAAGAAAAGCTTCGCATCGTCTCAGAACTCGCGAAGCGAATGATCAGACATGCGGGGGTTCCCATCGAACTGAGCCATACAATAGATCGGGCAAAAGCATTGAAAGGCGCCGATTTCGTAACGGTTCAAATCAGAGTCGGCGGACTGAAGGCGAGAGCTTTAGACGAAAAAATTCCGCTCAGCCACGGCCTGATCGGCCAGGAAACAAACGGGGCGGGCGGCATGTTTAAAGCTTTGCGCACAATTCCCTTTATGCTGGATATCGCCCGCGATATTCATGAGATTTGTCCCGAAGCATGGCTGATTAACTTTACCAATCCGGCGGGCATCGTGACGGAAGCTTTGCTGAAGCACGGACCTCATCAAAAGGTCGTCGGGGTATGCAATATTCCTTACAACATGAAAAATAGCATCGCAGAAATTTTCGGCGTGGATGTAAACCTCGTCATGATTGAATTCGCGGGCATCAATCATTTTGTTTTCGGAAAAAGAGTTTGGATCGACGGGATCGACCGGACAGAAGAGACGATTGAGCTTCTGTTGAATGATCACTTCGGCTACTCGCCTTCCAATATTGCGGCGCTGCCGTGGAATCGCCAATTTTTGCGGTCTTTGCGAATGCTTCCGAGCCCTTATCATCAGTACTATTATCAACATGAAGATGCGCTCGCAAAAGATATCGAAGCGTACAATAACAAAGGGACGCGCGCAGAAACCGTCATGGAAGTGGAGCGGCAGCTGTTTGAGAGATACAAAGACGCCAAGATCCATGAAAAGCCTAAAGAACTGGAAAGCCGCGGCGGAGCTTACTATAGTGAATCAGCCTGCTCATTAATGAACTCGCTTTATCATCATTCAATGGATATTCAGACCGTGAACACACTGAATAAAGGAAGCATACCAGACCTTCCAGATGATGCGGTGATCGAAGTCAACAGTGTCATTACAAAAAGCGGACCGATTCCCCTGACCGTCGGAAAACTGCCCGATGCCATCAGCGGGCCGATCATCTTGATGAAAAAATTTGAACAATTAGTGATTGAAGCTGCGGTCACCGGCGACTACGATACGGCATACTTAGCCATGATCACCAATCCATTGGTCTCTTCTGATCACAAAGCTCAAAAGGTGCTCGATGAAATGCTCGAGGCTCATAAACGTTATCTCCCGCAATTTTTTGAGGAGGTCCGTGCACATGAAACAAAATAAAATGATGGCATTCATCGAATCAAACATCATGCCGATCGCCGGAAGGATCGGTTCCCAAAGGCACCTGATTGCAATACGCGACGGATTCATCGCCATTATGCCTCTTATCATCATCGGTTCCCTCGCCATCCTGGTCAATAATTTTCCAATACCGGCGTTTCAAAACTTTATGACCGGTCTTTTCGGCGAGGGATGGACGGCTGTCGGCGGAGCGATATGGAATGGCTCTTTTGCTCTGTTGAGCCTTTTAGCCGTTGCGGCTGTCAGCTTCAAGCTGGCCGAGTCATATCACACAGATGGTCTGTCTGCCGCATTAATCGGGGTTGGCGCATTCGCCGTGCTTACACCGACCACTGAAGACTTTGGCTTCTCAATGACTTGGCTGGGAGCCCAAGGTCTGTTCGTCGGCTTAATCGTGGCTTTGCTGTCGACAGAAGTCTTCCGGCTGTTTTCCAAAAATGAGAAATTGAAAATCAAAATGCCTGAAGGAGTGCCTGACGGCGTCACAAAATCCTTGAATGCTCTATTGCCGGCTGCCGTCATCTTATCCACTGCCGGGCTATGTAACGCTCTGATCGTTCACTTTTCGGGGCAAAGCATCCATGAGCTTGTTTTCAGCACGATTCAAGAGCCGCTTCAAGGCCTTTCCAACACGGTTGGGTCAGCCTTGATTTTTACTTTCTTGAATCATTTGCTCTGGTTCTTTGGATTGCATGGAACAAACATCCTCGGGCCGATCATGGAATCCGTCTACCTCCCGCTCATTCAGGAAAATCAGCACTTATTCTCGCAAGGAATGAGCGCTTTTGAAGTGCCGTATATTGTGACAAAGCCTTTCTTCGATTCTTACGTATTTATGGGGGGATCGGGAACAACATTGGCTCTGCTTGCCGCCATTTTAATTGCCGTGAAATCGAAGCACTACAAAACGATAGGAAAGGTGTCTCTCGCACCCGGCCTTTTTAACATCAATGAACCCGTTCTGTTCGGCCTTCCTATTGTATTAAACCCGATCATGTTCATTCCGTTTATCTTGATTCCATTAATTTTGACGATTACATCATATATCGCTTTGGCTTCCGGTCTCGTCCCGAAAACTGTGGCGATCCTTCCGTGGACGACGCCTCCGATTGTCAGCGGATATCTTGTCACCGGAGGATCAGTCCGAGGGGTCTTTTTGCAAATCTTCAACCTGGTGCTGGCCACCCTGCTCTACCTCCCGTTTATAAAAGCGGCTCAACGTTCCGCCTTGCACCAGACAGAAAATGAATAAATAAGGAGTGAATGTTATGGCAGATACACTTCAATTGGAACAGGTCTCATTTGAAATCATCCTTCACGCCGGAAATGCGCGTTCTTCTGCAATGGAAGCGTTGCAGCTTGTGAAACATCACGAATGCGAAACCGGTTATCAAAAGATACAAGAAGCAGAATCGGAGCTGAACCAAGCGCATCAGGCACAAACCCGCCTCCTGCAAAAAGAAGCACAGGGCGCAGGCCTTTCACCCAATCTATTATTAATCCATGCTCAGGACCATTTAATGACAGCCATAACTGTAAAAGATTTGGCGAAAGAAATGATTGATTTATATCAAGAGCTTGGGAAAGGAAGAGAAAAATGAAGATCGCACTTGTATGTTCAGCCGGAATGTCTACGAGTATATTGGTAAAAAAAATGCGGGAAGAAGCGGAAAACCGTTCATTGAAGGCGGAAATTAATGCGTATGCTGAGGCAGATTTGCCAAGCGATCTGGATGAAATTGATGTGATACTGATTGGTCCGCAGGTCCGGTATTTAAAAGGGCAAATGACAGAGCGTGCCAAGCCGTATCATACACCCGTGGCCGTCATTGACCAAATGGCTTATGGAATGATGGACGGGGCAAAAGTGCTTAATCAAGCAATCAGCCTTGCAACCTGATGCTTTCCGCAAAGAACCTCGTTTCCTTTGAAAACGGGTTCTTTTTTATATTTGAAGTTTAAAAGAATGATTTTTTGAAAGCGTTTGATTTTGTATAATAATTGGTAAAGGATGTGATCATACATGATTTCCTCACAAGTGAGATCCAAGCTGATTGAGATTGTCGGCTCTGCCAATTATGACGATTCGAACGCCGGACGGCTCGTCTATTCCTATGATGCGACACCACAGTTTCAATCGATGCCTGACGCGGTCATTGCCCCGCGCAGCAAGGAAGAAGTATCGCGAATCGTGAAAATCTGCAACACGCACCGCATTCCGATTGTGCCGAGAGGTTCAGGTACAAACCTATGTGCCGGCACATGCCCGACTGAAGGGGGGATTGTCCTCCTGTTTAAGCATATGAATCAAATTTTAGAAATCGATGAAGAAAATTTAACGATAACCGTCCAGCCCGGTGTGATCACACTTGACTTAATTCACGCCGCTGAAGAAAAAGGATTATTTTATCCGCCCGATCCGAGCTCAATGAAGATCTCGACAATCGGCGGGAATATTAACGAAAACTCAGGCGGCCTCCGCGGCTTGAAATACGGAGTGACCCGCGATTATGTCATGGCGCTGGAAATCGTTCTTGCAAACGGGGACATCATCCGCACCGGCGGCAAGCTGGCCAAAGATGTTGCCGGCTATGATTTGACGCGTCTGTTCGTCGGTTCTGAAGGAACGCTCGGCGTCATCACTGAAGCAACATTAAAACTCATCCCGGCACCCGAAACAAAAAAAACCGTCCTCGCTCTCTATCAAGATATCGACTCTGCAGCACAAACTGTTTCAAATATCATTGCACATAAAATCATTCCGACGACACTCGAATTTCTCGACCAACCTACGATTCAGGTGATCGAAGACTTCGCGAAAATCGGCCTTCCCGTCCATGCCAAAGCGGTTCTCCTGATCGAACAGGACGGCACCGAAGATGCAGTTCGCCGTGATATCGCCGTGATTGAAGAGATTTGCAAAAAAGGAAATGCTGTGTCCGTTCAAACTGCGCAAACAGAAGCTGAAGCGGAAAATCTTCGGGAGGCCCGCCGCACCGCCCTTTCGGCTTTAGCGCGGTTAAAGCCGACGACCATTCTGGAGGATGCTACGGTACCGCGTTCTGAAATTGCTGAAATGGTAAAAGCGATTAATTCGATCGCCGAAAAGCACCAAATATCGATTTGTACATTCGGGCACGCAGGCGACGGCAACCTTCATCCGACCTGTACGACAGATGTCAGAAACAGTGAAGAAATGAAACGGGTCGAACAGGCTTTTGAAGACATCTTTAAAAAAGCGGTTGAACTGGGAGGAACAATTACCGGAGAACATGGGGTCGGCGAAATGAAAGCCCCCTATTTGGAACTGAAGCTGGGCAATGCGGGAATCGCCGCCATGAAGGCGGTAAAACAGGCATTGGATCCAAACAACATCATGAATCCCGGGAAGATATTTGCGAAAGACTCCCGCAAGCGAGTGGTGGTGACAAGATGACGACAGCTGACGAAAGAAAGGTCATTGAACAGCAGTTTAAACAAAGAATGGATGAGGAAGAGCTGCTGAATTGCATGCGCTGCGGCTTCTGTCTGCCGTCATGCCCCACCTACATCGAATCCGGTTTTCAAGAAAGCCATTCTCCGCGCGGACGCATCGCGCTCATGAAAGCGGTCGTCGATGGGACGATCGAGCCTGATGAGGATGTCGAACGGTCACTCGAGCTTTGCCTCGGCTGCCGCGCGTGTGAACCTGTTTGTCCGTCAGGCGTAAACTACGGACGCTTGCTTGAAGAAGCGAGAGATATTATTCAGCAGAACAAAAAGCACGCCTTTCCGGTTAAAGTGCTTCGCCGCGCAGTATTCAAAGGGCTTTTCCCCCATCCAAACAGAATCAGGGCGCTGACCGGAATGCTCGGCTTGTATCAGCGTTCCGGCATGCAAAACGTGATTCGCAAATCCGGCTTGCTCCGGCTTTTGCCGGACCACCTCGCGAAGATGGAGGCGGTTTTGCCGAAGGTTCCTAATATGAAACAGCTGAAAAAACGGCCGCACCTGCTCCCTGCGATCGGGGAGAGAAAAAAACGGGCCGCCTTTTTCTCAGGCTGTCTCATGGATACGCTGTTTTTGGATACGAATATGGCAACCATTGAGCTGCTGCGGCTGGCTGGCTGCGAGATCATAATTCCCGAACAGCAGACCTGCTGCGGCGCCCTCCACGGACACAGCAGCGAAAAGTCTGAGGCCATCCTGCTCGCAAAACGAAATATTCAGGCATTCGAGGATTCAAACGCGGACTTTATCATAACAAATGCAGGCGGATGCGGAGCTTTTTTAAAGGAATATGATCATCTCCTGAAAGATGACTCCGAATGGCGGGAACGGGCAGCATCTTTCACAGGAAAATTGAAAGACTTTTCTTCCGTCTTGTTGGAACTGAACTTCGATCAGCAATCCCTTGAACTGCCGGAGCAAATCGTCACATACCAAGATTCGTGCCATTTGCGAAATGTCATGAAAACGTCCGCTGAGCCGAGACGCCTTATTCGCAGCATCAAGGGCATTGAATTCAAGGAAATGAAAAATGCCGAAAGCTGCTGTGGATCAGCCGGCATTTATAACATTGTCGAATCCGAAATGTCGATGAAAATTCTCGATACTAAAATGGAAGCAGCAGCAGCGACCCGGGCCGCTACGATCGTTACGGCTAATCCCGGATGTCTGCTGCAAATGAAGCTCGGCATTGAACGAGCAGGACTTACAGACCGAGTGAGAGCCGTTCATCTGGCGGATTTATTACTGGAAGCCGTCCAGAAGTGACCAGACTGGCTCACACCTGTATATTTCTCGGGAAATAAATCGAAATATGTCCTTTGCTGCTATTTCCGGACAGCAGGAAATTCTCCATTCGGCTGGATGAAGCGCAAACCTGTTACCTGTCCGGAATCGCCGGCTTCAAATCGGACGCTGAATCCCGGCAGATTTTTTATTTGAAATGTCAACTCACGGTAAGGTTCAAGTTCGTAATCAGGCTGACCGGGCAATGAAACCCAGAGCGTCCGGTTGTTTCTGAGAGACACAACGACATCTGTTCCGTCTCCCAATGCATACTTCCCTGTTAAAGAAGCAAGAAATTCAGGGTCGTACAATTGCTGATCCGGCTTCCTGACAAATTCGATTTCTCTAGCGCCTTCCGCCATTTCAAACGGTATGGAAAGGCGGCTGATATGTCCGTGTATATCGGTGTCGAATGATGCGAGCATCGCCATCTCCGTGAGCGGCATTTTCATCTCGAATATATTGTAATGATAATGCTTCAAAGGCATCACAAACGAATTGAAGAGCGCCTGTAACACGCCGTCTTTAAGCTCTATTTTGATTTCGCCGTAGCCGGGATGCTCATATACACCTGTGTAGTCCTTCAGGGCATGAGAAGGATTCGTTCCTTCAATTTTGGTAAGATCCGCGGTTCGATCCACTCCTAAAGCGGCTTTCATTATTTTTTCCGCTTCGCCTTTCAGCCGGCCGCTCCAATCGATCTCTTCCAATCCAAGCAAGCGGTCAAAAATGTTGTACGCCAGAACATTTGGAAGAAAGCTGCCGTTCATATTTGTCAAAATGACAATGCCGATCTTTTCATAAGGCATGAAAGCGACAAGCGATGAAAAGCCGTCGATATTTCCGCCATGATGAATCATATGGCGACCGCGGTACGGTTCCACAAACCAGCCGAGTCCATAGCTGCAGACCGGAAGCTCCTTCGCTTTAATAATGGAGTCGCAGGAAATGCAAGGCGTATGCAGTTCATGAAGGCTTCCATCTGATAAAACCCCGTTGAATTTCTCGCTGCCAAGCTGAAGAAGCAGCCAATTTGCCATATCCACGGCATTGGAATTAATCGACCCAGCCGGCCCGATCGCATCGATATTACGAAAAGGTATTTTTTCAACCGTTCCGTTGTTCTCTTGATATGGAAAGGCAAAATCGGAAAGCTTTTGCATATCTTCGACCGAAAAGCTGCTGGATGTCATATGCAAAGGTTTGAAAAGCCGCTCATGAACAAGATCCTCCCATGTCGTCCCCGCTATTCTTCCAGCAAGATAACCAGCCGTCATATACATCAGGTTCTGATACTGCCACTTTGATCGAAAATCCTGATTCGGCTCAAGGTAGCGGATCCGTCTGAAAAGCTCCTCCCTTGAAAAGGAGGAATTGTACCACATCATTTCGTGTCTTGGGAGACCAGAACGATGGCACGCAAGATCACGGGGAGTCATCCGTTCAGTTGCTACCGGATCGTGCATCTTAAACTCAGGGAGATATTCCCTTACCGGCTTATCCCACTCCATTTTCCCTTCATCAGCCAATACCGCCATCGCCGCCGTTGTAAATGCCTTGGAGGCGGAACCGATCGCAAATACCGTTTCCGGGTTGACCTTTAATTTCCGTTCTTTATCCCTGAATCCAAACCCTTCCGCCATGATGATCTCGTCTTCCTTAATGACTGCAACCGCGGCTCCAGGAACGTTCCACTCTTTCATTTTTTCTTCGGCGAATGCCCGAAAGCCTTTTAATGCCTTTAATGACTGTTTCATCTTACTCTCCTCACTTGATTTAAGAGTCTTATGACGGTTCATGGTGTCCGTATTTCATACGTTTGTTCGCCCAAATGGTTTCATTTAGAAAAAATTTGTATATTTATTCACGAATTCCAAAAGATAGGTATAAGGCTTAAAATGTCTAAAAAACAAGGAGGTACTGTTCAATGTTTGGTTTTATTTGGTCATTGATCATTGGCGGAATTTTGGGCTGGCTGGCCGGCCTCATTATCAGACGTGATGTACCCGGAGGAATCATTGGAAATATTATTGCGGGATTTATCGGTTCATGGCTCGGCTCGATGATTTTGGGGCGCTGGGGTCCGGTGGTCGGCGGGTTTAATATCATACCGGCCTTGATCGGGGCGATCATTTTGATCTTCATCGTCAGCCTCGTCATGAGAAGCATGGGCGGTCGAAATCGCAATGCTCAATAAGCAGACGGTTTGCGACGGTTTCTTTAGAAGCCGTCGTTTTTTATTTCATTATGCTGCCGTCTTTTATATAATTAATTAGAAACACGAAATATTTTCAAGGGGAGGCTGCACATTGGAAAAAGTGGCAGAAAAAAGACCAAAGCGCTGTGAGGTGCCGGAGGAACTGACTTGGAATCTTACTGATTTATTTTCTTCTTATGAAACTTGGGAAGACGCACTTGTGAAAATTGAGGAAGATCTCGCATCCATCGGCTCATTTAAAGGAAGGCTGCATGAAGGAGCCGGCGTATTGCTGGATTGTTTATCGCTGCGGGAGATACTGCTGAAGCGCCTAGTCCGGGCCGCCGCCTATACTCACCTCAGAAAGTCCGAAGATTTGACAAACCCCGTCAACCAAGCTGATGCTTCAAGGATGGCCGCGCTGCAAGCAAAAATAAACGCCGGGCTTTCATTTATCCAATCGGAAATTCTTGAATTCCCCGAAAATCAAGTGGAGACGTACATAAAAAACGAGAAAGGACTGGAGCCTTTCAGCAAAATGCTGACGGAGATAATGGAACTCAAGCCGTATAAACTTGCTCCCGAAACAGAGGAAGCGCTAGCCGTTTTAGGCGAAATACATGATGCCCCGTACAAAATTTTCGGGATGGCGAAGCTTGCGGATATGCAATTTTCCCCGATTCAGGACCGAAACGGCAATACACTCGCCAATTCGTTCGCGTTATATGAAGGAAAATACATGTTCTCTCCTGATACGCATATTCGCAGAACCGCATTCGACTCCTTTACCAATACCCTGCAAACATACAAAAACACCATCGCCGCCATCTATGAAACAGAGGTCAAAAAACAGGTCAGCATGTCAAGGCTGCGCGGATATGAATCCGTCACCCATATGCTTCTTCAGCCGCAAAGCGTCACGCTCGAAATGTACCGCAACCAGCTTGATGTGATTAAAAACGAACTTGCACCTCATATGCGCAAGTATGCCGCCTTGAAAAAACGCGTATTAGACCTCGACGAAATGCGCTTCTGCGATTTGCAGGCTCCGCTCGATCACGACTTCAGTCCAAAGACGACTTACGAACAGGCCGGCCGGATGATCTTGGACGCTTTACAAGTGATGGGGCCGGAGTACACGGAAGTCATGGAAACCGCCTTGACTGAGCGGTGGGTTGATCTCGCTGACAATATCGGCAAATCAACGGGCGCGTTTTGTTCAAGTCCGTACGGAGCGCATCCTTTCATTTTGATGACATGGACGGATACGATGCGGGATGCCTTTACCCTTGCCCATGAACTCGGTCATGCCGGCCATTTTTACTTTGCCAACCGAGAGCAGCGCATCATGAATGTCAGACCGTCTCTATATTTCATTGAAGCGCCTTCTACAATGAACGAAATGCTTCTCGCTCAGCATTTGTTTTCCAAAACAAATGATCCGAAAATGAAGCGCTGGGTCATCAACCAGCTGATGGGCACGTATTACCACAATTTCGTCACCCATCTGCTTGAGGGGGAATATCAGCGGAGAGTCTATGAGCTCGCCGAACAGGGGCACGCACTTACCGCTTCCGTACTGTCTGAGCAAACTAGCGCCGTGCTCTCCGAATTCTGGGGCAGCGGAGTTAAGGTTGATGAAGGAGCAAGCTTAACATGGATGCGTCAGCCACACTATTACATGGGGTTATACCCTTACACCTATTCTGCCGGGCTGACAGCATCGACGATCGTCTCGCAACAGATCAAAGAAGAAGGCCGCCCTGCCGTAGACAGATGGCTGAACGTTTTAAAAGCAGGCGGTACCATGAAGCCGCTGGACTTGTTGAAACACGCCGGTGTCGACATGTCGACAGACCAGCCGATCCGCCGGGCTGTGACGTATGTCGGAACATTGGTTGACGAGCTTGAAAAACTGTACGATAAAAAAGAAGACCGGCCTGATTAACGGGCGGTCCTCTCTTATACGGTTACAGACTGCCGAGCATTGGATTTCCTTTCATTCCGATCCATAAGTCTGATTGCTCTAATAAATGGGCGGTGCGCAGCAGCCAATGTTCCTTTCCTTTCGGAGCCGTCACTTGAACACCCAGCGGCAAACCTTCATTTGTCAGATGGACCGGGACGCTCATTGCAGGCTGTCCGGTTAAGTTGGCAAGCTGTGTGAATGGTGTATATGTCAAGCTTTTCAAAAACATTTGATAAATCAGCGACTGCTGCTCGATTTTTTCCAGCTCACTTACTTTCAGGAGCGCTTCGGCTTCTTTTTCGGTATGGGTGAGCTCGCCGACCTTTGGAGCGGGGTAAGCCGTTGCCGGGGTCACATACAGATCATAGGTCTCATGAAACGCCGCCATTTGTGCAGCTGCTCGATCCCAGGAAGCAAGGCTTGCTGTAAATTCGGCTGCCGACACTTTTTTGCCTGCTTCATTCAGCACCCATGTGACAATTTCAACGTCCTGAACAGTGATCGCTCTTCCAAGCGTTTTTTCCATTCCAAGAATCATCGCGGAAATTTCACCGCTGTTCATTAAGTAGTAGTTCTCCATTAACCGGATTCCGTCAACGCCGTTCGTCTGCTCTTCGACATGGTGTCCCTGCGCTTCCAGCCATCGAACGGTGCGGCGGACGGCTTGTTTGGCTTCATCGCTGACAGGCGTTCCGACGGGTGATTCTACAGAGAATGCGATTTTCAAAGGGCGCTCCAGCCCTTTTTTCATATCCTCTTCATACTGACCTGGAAATAAAGGCGTTTGAAAAGCGGCTTCAGGCTGAATGGTTTGCAGAATATCCAGGAGCGCCGCGCTGTCCCTGACCGTACGGGACAGCACAAAATCGATCGATGCCCCCTGCCACTGCCGTCCGGCGCCCGGTCCTACAGGCGTTCTGCCCCGGGTCGGTTTCAGACCGAATAGTCCGGTAAAGGAAGCCGGTATCCGGATGGAGCCTCCCCCGTCGCTTGCCCCTGCAAGTGGAACGATTCCGGCCGCCACCGCAGCCGCAGAACCGCCGCTTGAACCCCCGGGTGAATAATCAGTGTTCCAAGGATTTCGCGACGGCCCATACAATTCAGGCTCAGAAATATTTTTTAATCCGTATTCGGGTGTATTCGTCTGTCCGAGAAATAAAAAACCGGCGCCGCGCAATTTCGCGACGAAATTCGAATCGCGCTTTGGTTTATAAGATGAAAGCAGCTTGGCGCCGGCTGTGAGAGGCTCCCCTTTCAACGCTTGGGAAATGTCCTTTAAAAGAATCGGCACCCCGGCAAACGGCTGGTGTCTGATGTCAAGCTGTTTGGATTCAATTTTGACCTGCTCTTTTCTTGTCCGAATGACTGCATTCAGTTCTGGATTGACTTCTTCAAGACGGGAAAAAGCAGCGTCGATTAATTCGTTGACCGTTACTTCCCCATGTTTGATAAGCTTAGATAAAGCAACCGCGTCATGCTTTACATAGTCAGATATATTCATATCAGTACCTCACTTTACTGTTCGCTTGTGCTTACTATTGTGCATGAGCCTTTTGGGGATTTCAACGATTTCTGTTTAGATCAAAAGGAGATGAGTGAAATGAACATTCGGAGATTGCATCCAGAACATGAGCCGCCGCTTGATTTGCTGTTGACGGCAGACCCTTCCGAAAAACTGGTTAACGATTACCTCGAACGGGGACAGTGCTATACAGCCGAAATCGACCGCCGGATTGCCGGTGTCTATGTGCTGCTGCCGACGAGGCCTGAAACGGCAGAGCTCGTCAATATCGCCGTCAAAGAAGATCTGCAGGGAAAAGGAATCGGCAGACAATTGGTTATGCATGCGATTGAAACAGCGAAAGCTCAAGGATTTAAGACGATTGAAATCGGAACCGGGAATTCAAGCATCGGTCAGCTGGCGCTCTATCAAAAATGCGGATTTAGAATCACCGGCATCGACCGGAACTTTTTCCTGAGACATTACGAGAAGCCGATATACGAAAACGGCATGCGCTGCATCGATATGATCCGCTTATCGCTCGACCTGTAAACGACTGTTAGTTTTGGGATTTTGTCATCTTTTCAGCGTGAAACGCAATCCTTGCAGTCTAGAACAGCCAATGTTTGTAATTCCTAGGCACCGGCGCGCAGGCCTGACAACGAATGCGAGGGTTTGTCGACACGCTGAAGCCGCCGGGCTCCCCGGCGGCTTCTCGTCAATATTCATCAAAACAGGACTTGATCGTTTTCGGATCATCCGTTTAGGCCAGCGCCTTTAAAAGGTTGAATTCTTCCTTTATTTTTTTCAGCAGCTCTTCATTGATGAGCACATCATATGCGGTGAATGCCATAGATTTTGCGCCGAGCATCAAGCCTTCGAACCCCCGGCTGCTCATGGCCGCTTCACGAAACTCGGGTGTGTGGCACGCATACGGCTCATCGCAAATTTGCACATAAGGATGAATGGAAGGCGCGATCTGGCTGACATTCCCCATATCAACCGAACCTCCTCCGTCCGCTTTTTCATGAATCGAATCCGGATCGACGCCCAACTCGATCATGTTTTGTGTAAAAGCGTCTGACAGCGTTTCATTTGTTTTCAAATCATCGTAAGACAGCTCATAAAAAGAGCTCTCAAGCCGGGCTCCGGTCGCAAGTGCGGCCGCTTTTGCACAATTTTTCACTTTATCGAGCAGTTCATTGACATAAGCGCGTTCCGTTCCTCTGACGTAAAACTGGGCAACCGCGTAATCCGGCACAACATTCGCCGCTTTCCCTCCCTCCGGAATAATCCCGTGAATCCGGGCATCAGGGAGAATGTGCTGTCTGAGCGCATTAATGCCGTTGAATGTCTGAATGACGGCATCGAGCGCATTGATTCCTTCGTGAGGTGCTCCCGCCGCATGCGAAGCCTTTCCGAAGAATTCGAATTGGATCGCATCCATCGCCAGCGATGTCCCGCTTTTTTCATGCCTGCAATACGGATGAACCATCATAGCGGCGTCCAAGTGATCAAAAACCCCTTGTTCGGCCATGGTTACTTTTCCGCCTTTCGTCTCCTCCGCAGGAGTTCCGTAAACATACACTTTTCCTCCGCACGATGCAATCACTTTGCTGACGCCGATTGCGGCGCCGACCGCCATCGTGCCGATCAAATTGTGCCCGCAGGCATGGCCAAGGTCAGGCAATGCATCATATTCAGCCATAAATCCAATGGAAGGACCGGGACGGCCGCTGTCAAACTCGGCCGTAAACGCCGTCGCAAGGCCGCATGTGCCTAATTCCACCTGAAAACCGTGTTTTTTCAGCTCCTCGGACAGAATCTTTGAAGCTTTGAATTCTTCGTGCCCCAGTTCAGGATGATTGCCTATATACTGGCTGATATGCAGCAGCTCTTCACGAATATTTTCGATCTCTTTCTCAATTTGTTTTTTCATAACGGTTCTCCCTTCTCGATTACCGAAAGTTTTTTCCAGGGTTGACAAAGTAAAGCTCATATCCTCAAAATGTTTAAATATATAATTATCTGAATATTAATACATTATAAAGGAGACGAACGGAATGAGCAATGGCACCCCACAGAAAACAAAACTGCACTTCCCACATACTTATGCTTTGATTTTTTTCATTATCATTTTAGCTGCACTGGCTTCATACTTCATTCCATCAGGAGAATTTAAGCGGGTTGAAGAAGACGGCCAAACGGTTATCGTACAAGGGAGCTACAAGCAGACTGACGCAGGTCCGGTCGGTTTTTTCGAGATGTTTAAAGCCATACCGGAGGGCATGATTCAATCGGCGGATATTATTTTTTATATCTTTTTAATAGGCGGAGCTTTTGGCATCATCCATCAGACCGGTATGATTCGCGCCGGTGTCCATGTGCTCGTGCAGCGCTTGAAGAAACGCGGCTTCCTCCTGATCCCCGTCACCATGTTCGTCTTTTCCATCGGAGGCGCAACGATCGGTTTGTCTGAAGAGACGATTATTTTTATTCCGATCGGAATCGCTGTTGCGAGAGCGCTTGGCTATGATTCAATGACAGGGCTGGCGATGATTTCTCTAGGCGCGGCTGCAGGGTTCACCGGCGGCATGTTGAATCCGTTCACAGTCGGAATTGCACAGACAATTGCGGAAGTCCCGGTGTTTAGCGCCTTCGGTTATAGACTGGCCGTTTATGCCGCCATGCTCGGTTTCTCCATTTTTTATGTCATGCGTTATGCTCAACAAGTCAAAGCGCACCCGAATACCGGTTTGATGTATGGAAGCGAAACAGAGATAAATGAAGAGACAGCCGCAGGACACGCTGATCTTTCCTTCACCGGAAGACACGGCCTCGTCCTGCTGATTACAGCATTGGGCTTCGGCATCAATATGTTCGGTGTTTTTCAATGGGGATGGTTTTTAAGCGAGCTGTCGGCCGGCTTTCTCATCATCGGCTTTGCCGCCGGTCTTGCGGGAGGACGCGGCATCAACAACACCTTCCATTCGTTTGTCGACGGCATGAAACAGGTTGTATACGGAGCGCTGATCGTCGGCTTCGCCCGTGCCATCGTCATCGTATTGGAAAACGGACATATTATCGATACGATCATCAACAGCCTTGCTTCAGCAATCAGCTCGCTTCCGAATGAAATCAGCGCCATCGGCATGTTCGCCGTACAAATCGCGATTAACACGTTTATTCCATCCGGAAGCGGACAGGCAGCCACAACGATGCCGCTTATGGCGCCTCTGGCCGATTTATTGGGATTCGAACGTCAGATTGCCGTATTCGCTTATCAATACGGAGATGGGATCACCAACTCAATCATCCCGACCTCCGGCGTATTGCTGGCTTCACTGTCAATCGCAGGCGTCCCTTATGAACGCTGGGTCAAGTTTGTCTGGAAGCTGATCGCAGGCTGGATTATCATCGGCGCCGCTGCGATTGTTATCGCTATGATAATTGGTATTAAGTAAACATCCGGTCCACAATATGCAGCCGGTGCCCCCGGCTGCATTCCCCCATATATGCCTCCATCTCTCTGACTATAGAAAAGCCTTACACCATCAAAACCGCCGTTTCTAAGACAATTGATCTACTAAATTTTAAGCTCAGGTTAAGGAAACCCGAAAACGGGACTTTTTATTCACTATGGCCCAAATTTGAAATTCACCAACATAAGGGCGTCTCCTAAACAAAATACTTATATTTTTAACCTGATCTGACCAGGATCTAAAGTAAAAAATGGATAAACCTCAATTAAATGCACCGAAGTGCATGTCATTAGTTTTAGTCTCTTCTTACTATCCAAAGTTTGAAAACATGCCTAATCCTGCAAATCATTGACCAAAATTAGTATTTAACACCTATTTATTAATGATTCTTCAAACCTTAAAATGAGTGATGTTGTTTCTGTTTTTTTAAAGAAACTAAGGAAAAAGGAAGAATTATAATCAAATTTTCACTGTTAGATAAATGAAATGACCGGGACTTGAGTAAGATTTGTCCCGATGAAGGGCCTTTATGCCCTGGCCGCCTCATTCTTTTCATTTACATAACATTGAAAAAAATAATAAAAAAGGAGACAGACCATGCGAAGTAAAAAGTTTTTTCTGATGATGCTTTTGATGATTGTAGCAGTCGTGTCAACAGCCTGCGGAGGCAGCAAAAGCGCGAGCGGAGAGAAAGAAGATACGAAAAAAGCAGATAATGCAGAAGTTAAAATCCTAAGCTCCGAATATACGCTTCCTGATGATTCATCAACAAACCTGCACGAAAATGAACTTATACTAAAGATCAATGTTTCCGTGAAAAATACAGGGAAAGAACCATTAATGGTTGATAAAAGCCAATTCAGCCTTTACGAAGGCGACTCAAAAATGTCGGACGTCAGCGTATATGATGAAAGAAACAAAAGGCTTCGCTCTTCGACGCTGAATTCTGACAAAGAAGTCGACGGAAATATCTATTACATCGTTGAAAAAGGCAAAAAGTTTCAGCTTGAATACACACCTGACATGTACGGTGAAAATAAAGCCGATCCTGTCAAATTCGAGATCGACGGCGGCAGCGACGAATTACTGAAAACGGCCAAAAAACTTGAAGATCCGGCAAAAGCTTTGCTAGCTTACACAGACGTAACGATTTTCGGCAAAGACAATAATAACTTTGATAAACTGGTCGACGAAAACAAACGTGAAGTCGTTACCGATTACCTTGAAGGCGCTCAAAAATCTATCGTTCGCTCTTTAGGATATTATGATGAAGAAGATGTGGATAAAAAGAAATTGAATAAACTGATCAGCGCCATCCAAAACGCCTATCAAGAAAAATCTCAAGTCAAAGCAGTTACAAAATCAATTTCAGGCGATGAAGCAACTGTTGAGGCAACCGTTACGCCAATCGATAATACAGATGTCCAAAAGAAAGTGAAGAAAAGACTGGAAGACTATGTGAAAGACAGCGGCAAAGACTTCATGTCCAGAGATGAATTGATCAATCCTGCGATTGACATCATGAGTGAAGAAATCAAAAAAGCAGAGGCGACTTCAAGTGAGAAAACCGTTGAAGTCAAACTTGAAAAATCAAAAAATGACAAATGGAAAATTGATGCTGATAATTACAAGACCGAACAATACTTCTCAAGCTTCCTTAAAAGCAACAACTAAAAAAAGCACCCTAGAGGTGCTTTTTTTCAATTACAATAAAACAAGTGCTGTCCGGCAGCGGCACACGCCGGCCGAGCCGGTCTGTCAGCTCGATTTTAGGGTAAAGGTGTTCTTCATATCCTTCCTGCACATAGTGTTCGAACACCAGAATGTTCGCACGTTCCCCTAATTCTTTCTCGATACAGCGGCGGAATTCAGACGGCGTAAAATAGCCGAACTGCTCCTGCACTTCATGCGGATAGGCTTCTTCTCCCCATGTATATGTATAGAGGAATTCCATTGCATCATTCACAAACAGTACAGCCGCGTCCTTCTCAGCCTCAAGCATTTGCACCTTTCTCCCTTTAAAATCATGGACATACCGCTTCAAGAAATCCATTCCATCCGGGTCTTTAAACCGTATCCGCCGCGTTTCCTCTTTGTTTTCGGTCATGATTCCGTCCCTGATGATGATTCTGCCTCCCGGCTTCAGAATGTCAAAGGAGCTTTTTAACGCTTGGGCAATGACGAGATGATTAAATTTTTTCCCTTCATACGGAATGTATGAAAACAATTCGTGCAATATCGATGAGAATACGATGGTGTCGACGCTTTCCTGCTCAAAGTACTCAGGCAGGTCCAATGCATCAGCCTGTTTCACATGCCAGGGCTTATGTTCGCGCACTTTTCTTTTTTGGAGCTCCTCAATGACATTGACGGAAAGGTCGATTCCGATGACCTCTGCTTCTGGATGCTGGTCTGTCAGCAAATCAAGCATCACGCCGCCTCCGGCTCCGATGTCGAGCATTCTTTCTCCAACGGCATAATCGGCAATCTTCTTTTTATAATCTTCAGCACCGTTCATATCAGACAGATAAGCCGCTTCATTTTGCAGCCGGTCAAACGAATCCTTGCGAAACTCAAAAAAATCATAAAGCAGCACGATCGCCCGTTCATATAAAGGCGATTTCTCCGCTTCCTGGCAAAATTCAATCAGCTTCAGTCCTGCCTGCGAAAATGAAAACGTGACGCCGACAATCTCAGAAGCCTGATCAAACGGCTGAACAGCAAGCGAAACGTGTTCATTTACAGGCACCTCGCCGTAAAGCAAATCGCTGATCGACATCTCTTTTAAGCACGCTTCGATAATTCGTTTTTTATAAACATTTATATGCCTCACACCCTGGTAATCACGGTACATGTCCTTCATCAGCGGCTCAAAGCTGATGTGCTTGACTGATAAAGGGTTGACAGAACGAAGCACGAGCAGAAAGATTTTGACAAACTCTTCAAAACTGAATGATGACAAGGCGGATTCCACATACCATAAATCAATCCGCTGAAAGAAGCGTCTCAGCGTATCTTCCGCCGAATGCTCCCTCAAAAACCGCTCGTACCGGCTGCTGTCTTCACCGGAATCGAGCGCTTGTCCCCGCAGTTTTCTGATCCTTTCCGCAAACGGCCAGTCTTTATTTCTTTCTCCTGTGCAGATTTGGCCGATTACCCGGTTCACGTCTCGTTCTATCGAATCCCAAAGCGCCGGCGATACCGCTTCAATGATACATTTGTTCAGCACGTATAGAACCCGCCTGATATCGATGTGCTGAAGTTCAGATGTTTCAATCCAATCGATAAGAGGAGTGAATTGGCGATACCTTGTTTCCCCGCGGATATACTGTCCGACGAGTCCATGCGTCACAATCAAAATATGGATGAGTTCTTCAATATCCTGCCGTTCCGGCATGTACGCCTGTCTTCGATCAGCATAAATCTGCGCCGACCCGATATTATGGATCGCAAGCTGAAAACCTTTTTCACGCCATTCCTTTCTTTTATGAGGCTGGCCGCACTTAGCCGCTTCACTCCATATGAGAACCTCTTCAATGATTTCTTTTTCCAGCTCAGGAATGTCAGCTTTCTCCAAAATAGAGAGCGTCTGTTCAACATAAAGAAAAACGGGATTCTGAGGCATGTTCTCTAGCGAAGAAATCCGCTCCAGGTTGATATTTTGCTCTTCAGTTAAAACGAGATACTTCAGCCATTCGGCATCCCGCAAAACATGATAATCCCCGTTTTTTACTTTTTCAATGGCTTCTAACGATTGTAAACGCCTCATACGTTCTTCCCTCTTTTTTCTATTTCGATATGATTTATCATAAGGTAAATGGTTTCATATAGAAATAGGATAATAGGCTTATAATCGCTATAATGTTTGACCGCAGTCAGCCGTTAAGATTTGGCCTGTAACTGTTTCTTGTTCGAGCAGCGCACAAATGAGCAAGGCGATATCTTCCGGTTCCGCTATCCGCTCAAGCGGGAGCTTTTGGCTGAGCCGCTTCATTTTCTCTTCATTCCCCTCCCACCATCTCGTTGATACCGCGCCCGGTGCCACACAGCTGACTCTAATATCAGGAGCAAGCGCATGCGCCAATGATTTCGTCAGACCGTGGACCGCCGCTTTTGATACGGCATAGGGTAACGAAGAGCCTGAACCGGTAAGCCCGGCGATGCTGCCGACATTTACGATGGCGCCTTGTTTATTTCGCTTCATAAAAGGTGCCGCCGCTCTCGCACAATTAAACATCCCTTTGACATTTACCGCATACAGTTCATCCCAGACTTCTTCAGAAGCCCCTTCCAAGTCATCAAGCTCGATATGCCTGGTGATGCTTGCATTGTTGACGAGCAGATCGACGGTACCGAACTCGCCCACCGCCCGATCAAACATGTCTTGAACTTCACTGATCTTAGAAACATCGGCTTTCACCGCGAGCGCGCGGCCGCCTTGACTTTCAATCATTCCAACCGTCTCTTCAGCCTCCGCTTTGGAACGCGAATAGTTGACAACAACCGCTGCCCCTCGGTTTGCCAAAGAGAGCGATACCGCTCTGCCGATCCCTGTGCCGCCTCCTGTGACAAGGGCTGTTTTATTTTTCATTTCCATTTTTCAACGCTCCCTTTCAACTGATGCAAGCTGTGCTGTTCCATTCCCAAACGACCAGTTCTCTTTCACGTTTTCGGCTGCAATGATCATGACGTCCTCTTGGCGGATGCCGGCGTTTTTTTGCAAACGCTCTGCAATGCGTTGGTACAGAGCCAGCTTTTTTTCGATCGGTCTCTCTTTCATTGTGATGTGAATATAAATCAAATCCTTCGTCCGTTTGATGTTCATATAGCTAGGATCGAAAAAGAACTCTTCCTCATCGTGCTGGGTGATGACCTGAAAATAATCGTCTTCCGGAACATCGATCGCCTCCGTCATCGCCTGGTGAACTGATCTGCTGATCCGGCGAAGCTCTTCCTTTGATCTTCCTTTTAAAAGATCCATCCTGACAAATGGCATATATTCATTCCTCCTTTGTATTGTTTAATAGTGTATAACGGTTATATCATTTTGTATAATTGAATCATTTGAAGGTTTCATTCAATTTTATTGAACTTGAGGTGATGGGATGGATTTCAAAACGTTAAAGACGTTTCATAAAATCGTGGCTTGCGGAAGCTTTAACCGCGCGGCTGAAGAACTGAATTATGCGCAGTCCACGGTCACAATGCAAATCAAAAAGCTCGAGGAAGACCTCGGCATTCGTTTGCTCGAGAGGGGGAAAACATTCCGTCTGACTGAAGCCGGCAGGCTTTTTTTTGAAGAAAGCAGACATATTGTCAAGGATATAGATCACCTTCAACATCATATGGCCGACTTATTGCTTGGCGAAGGGGGAAATATCCGCCTTGGAGCGGTCGAACCGATCGCGAGCTGTGAATTGCCCCAGATTTTGGGGAGATTTTTAGCGGATTATCCGAAGATCCGGGTTTCCGTTGATATCGCCAACTCGTCGGCATTGGGGGAACGGCTGGTTCAAGGAAGCCTGGATCTTGCCGTCTGTTCGACTCCGGCAATGGGAACAGATCTTTATTTTGAACCGCTTTATGCTGAAGAACTCGTAGTGCTGCTCCCTGAGGGACACCCCGCCGGAAACAATGAACGCATTCATCTGAAAGATATTAGGGAGCACCGCCTGCTGATTACGGCCAACAATTGCACCTACCGGAAGAAAGTCGAAATCGCGTTTCAAGAGCTGCCGGGGAGCCAAATGAACACGATGGAGATCGGAAGCATGACAGCTTTGAAAAACTATGTTGCCGCAGGACTCGGCGTTGCCCTGATTCCGAAAAGCATCGTTTCCCCTCCTCCTCCCGGAACGATTGTCCGGTTTATCGACGATGACCCGATCAGCGTAACCTTCGGCATCCTTTGCAAAACCGCGGCGTTTCCGCTGAAACAGGCTGATGCAAAGCTGTACCAATATTTGAAACAGGAACTTGGAGAACCGTAAAAAACCTTCCCGGCCGATGCCGGAAGGTTTTTGATTATGAGAATGACGAGATATGGAAATGATGATCTGGTCTCAGAGGGGGATGGTCACTTGTACCTGTCCGCCTCCTGCTTCGCTGTTTTTAATCGCCAAATCGCCTTGATGAAGCTTAACAACACGAAGTGCAAAGGTAAGTCCCATCCCGTAATGACCATTCGATGTCCGGGCTTTATCTTCCATATAGAAAAGCTCGGCAGCTTTCTGCAGGCCGTCTTGAGAAAACCCTTTTCCGCTGTCAGTGATTGTGAAAATCAATTGATCAGCCGTACACACAGCTTCAAAATCGATTCTCCCGCCTTCTGGTGTGTGATCTGCGGCGTTCGTCATGATGTTCATCAACGCTCGGTGAAGCAGCTGTTTGTCAAACACTGCTTTTTTTCCTTCAAGGTTCTGCTCCTTCAACACAATGTCAATCGATTTGTTCCCTATATATGCTTCAGTCTCATGGAGAACACTTTCGACTAGCGTTTTCACAGCGCCTTCTCTGTACTCGGTATGTAATGCTTCCTCAGTTTTTGAGAGATGGATTAATTGGTCAATGTACTGTTCGATTTTTTGCCCCGCGTCAAGGATGTATCTGATATATTCCGACTGCTCTTGATTTTGCGGAGATAAGCTCAGCAACTCCGCATTTCCTTTGATGATGGTCACTGGAATTTTAATATCATGAGCCAATGCGCCGATCTGTTCTTTTTTCGTTTTCTCTAAATGCCACTGCGCCCGTAGGGAGGCTTGGAGGGCATTCCTCATGTCCATCAGGGAACTGATTACATGATCAAATTCCTTAATATTCGAGAACTCCGGAGTAAAATTTAAATTCTGTTTTTTAATTTGCTCGGCAATGGTGTTTAAAGTTTGAAAATGTTCTTTTAATCTGTTTGCAAATCGGGTTGTCACCGTAAAAACGACCGTAATTAAAAGAAGAACGATGATGCATATGCTTGTCAGCTCATAGTTCGGGAGAAACCGTCTCAGCAGTGGAGACCGAAACTCAGCGCGCAAAGGATACTCCAATACACAATACTCGTCTTTGCGTTCGATAATCATATAGCCTTTTTGACTAAAGCTGACATAAGGCCTGCTCTCTATCTTTTTCCGTACAATCGAAAGATTCGTCTCTTTCATGTTTCCCGCTGTCTTTTGTTTCGACTTTTTGTCCAGTATGGCGTACAGCATTGTATCCGGTATCATGTCTTCCGTTATCTGTTCAGCCGATTGAAGCCTGGGCTTAAGCTTTTCAGCTTCGATTTCATTGTAGTTGGCAGGATAAAACAGCCCTGCATTCATTCCTATCATATTGACCAAAACATATAAAGCCGTGATCGCGATCAGGCTGAAGCTCAAAGTGAGCATATATTTGATCAGTTCTCTGCGCAGTGTCTTTTTTTTGCGGATTATTCCCATCTGTATCCTACGCCCCATACCGTTTTGATCGGATCTCTATTGTGTTCTTTGCATTTTTTCCGAATCGTGCGGATAAATTCGGTTATCGTCGAATATAAAGCATTGCCTTCCAGCCCGTATACATGATCATAAATTTCTTCTCTTGTAAAGGTTCGTCCTTTATGCTGAGCCAATAGCTCACATATTTTAAATTCATTTTTTGTTAAATTCAGCTTTTGATCATGAATAAATACTTCTTTGCTGTCAAAGTGAAATAAAAAACCGGAAATCACCCGTTTAGTCTCGTATTTCTCTCTTCTTTCCCTTCTCAGGTGTGCATTTACTCTTGCACTGAGCTCAAGAACGCCGAAGGGTTTTGAAATATAGTCGTCTCCCCCAGTCAGGAGGCCTTTAACGATGGCCTCTTCCTCCGTCTTAGCGGTGAGAAACAGGATCGGACAATCTACCAGCGGCCGGATTTTCTCGCATAATTCAAACCCGTCCATCCCCGGCATCATCACATCAAGCAAAATTAAATCATACCCTGAAAACACGTCGAGAGATTCGGTGTTAACTTGACTTAGCGTATGAACTTGATGCTGATCGCGGCGCAAAATATTTTGTATGAGTACAAGAATATCTTTCTCATCATCTACTGCCAAAATTTTCGCCACTTGCTGACCACCCTTTTTTCATTATTCAAAAGCTTTTCTTCCTTCCCAGCGGATAAACCAAATGATGCTTAGAGCGAATACAGCTATTATAGCAAACACCATGATGAAAGCCCCCTGCTTGATTTCCCCATCTAGAACAGAGCGGAGAGACGGATCAATTTGGACAAATCGGTCAATCCCCTTATACCCTGTCAGCCTGATTCCCCATGCCCAGGGATTATATTTCCAAATGACATCGCCCAATCCCGTGTTCATCAGCGCTGTCATCAAAAGGCCTGCCCCGCCTGCTAAAATCGAAGCCCCCATTCCGAATGTACAGCTGATCAAAAAGTATATGAAATAAAGTGTGACACTTCCGGCTGCCAGCCATGCCCCAGCCTCTAAAAAAAGGGAGCTTGGCAGGTTCGGCACATGAAAAAGAGCTCTGAGCCCCAATAAGTAGAGTCCAATAGCCAAGAATACCGCAAAAATGTTCATGATCAGAAGCAGCGTGACTTTGCTTAAATAAGCCGTTAATTTGGGAGCCGTGCCGCCCAACAGCACTTGAAAACGGCCTGCCTGCTCCTCTAAGGAAGCCGTCATTCCGCACACAATTCCAATCAGAAGCGGCAATGCAATCGCAATGGCTTCAAAATACGTGCGATATAATTGATATGGATCGGGCTGTCTGTTATAGAAATAAAGCAGAAAAACACCCGCACAGATAACCGGAACACTCAAGTGAAGCCAAATAAAAGACGTACGCTTTGTTTTTTGAAAATCAGCCGCCAGGCATCTGAAAAATAACAACAAATTAAACCGCCTCCCGTTTTATCGATTTGCGATCAACGGCAGGAGAAAAAGACCGCCTAGTCAGACGCGCCAAAATAGCAAATAACAGAACAGATAGAACAACAGCCGGAGGAACGACTGCCCAGCTCGTTAAAGGATCGCCATTCTCAAGAGGCACACCGTTTGGATGGATGCCAATTGTCGGGCACATGACCCTGATCGGCCAGCTCCAAGGATTCAGCCACCAAAAAGGGCTTGATGCCGACATGATGCCCAATATGATAGTGCCCAGCATATTGAACAAAACGGCAGATATAAACCCGTACTTTCGCGCTATCCATAAACAGACGGGGATCTCCCATAGTGTCGTGAGCCAAAGCAGCAGATTCGCGGCAATGACTGTCAAATGAATGCTCGAAAATTGAGGAATGACAAACTGCATCCCAACCATGAATCCTAAAAAAACAGCTTGAGATGCTAAAGAATAGAGCGCAATGACGCTTATTTTTGCATACCAAATCTGATGCAAATCTACAGGAGAAGAAAAAATGCCGTTATAATTCGACGCTTTCTTTTCTTTCTGGTGTGATTGTGCACAAAGCAAGGCGATCATGACCGGCATTAAGATGACAGACCACCAATTATACGTACCTGCTACAAAAAATCCCGGATTCATTAAAAAGGCGAAGCAAATATTAATCAAAGGCACAATGAAGATCATTTTTCTCGAAAATGTTCTTTTAAACTTCAGGTTTTCCGCTTTTACATAATATCCGATCACTTTTCTCCGCCCTCTTTCTCCCGCGTTGATTTGACAACATCCATAAAAAGCCGCTCAAGATCGTCTCCCTTATTGATTTTCCCCTGATATCCGAGATACCCTCCGCTGATAATCCCGATATGGTCTGCGATCTGCTCGACTTCCGATAAAATGTGGCTTGATAAAATGACCGTCATCCCCTGTTCGGGAAATGACCTGATGAGTTCCCTCAACTCTTGTATACCGATCGGATCAAGACCGTTAGTAGGCTCATCAAGTATGAGTAGTTTAGGGCGATTTAAAAGAGCGATGGCGATCCCCAGCCTCTGCCTCATCCCCATAGAAAACTGCCCCGCCTTTTTCTTTCCGGTATGATGCATATCAACAGTTTTAAGCACCTCTGTTATTCTCGCATCTGGAAGGCCCAATAATGCGGCATGCACCTTGGCATTCTCGTAGGCTGTTAAATTATCATACAGAGGCGGGGATTCTATTAAAGAACCGATGTCTTTTAATACGGACCTTTTCCATTGCCGCCCCTCAAACAAAATATCCCCGGCAGTTGGGTTTAAGATTCCGGTTAAAAGTTTTAAAGTCGTTGATTTTCCTGCTCCATTCGGTCCAAGCAATCCGTAAATACTGTTCTTTTCAACTGACAATGAGACGTCTGAGACCGCTTGCGATCTTCCGAACTTTTTTTGAAGATGCCTTGTTTCCAGTAGAATTGTACTCATCATAATCTCTCCTTGTTTGATCTGATCGTACCGATATCTTAAAATATCTTTCTCAAGATTTAATCAGAATCAAACGCAAAAAACCTTCCGGTTCCCCGGAAGGTTTAGCAGTTGTGTGAGCTTTTTTAAGATGGCATAAGCTCAAGATGATGGTCAAGTTCATCCTGCAGGACGGCTTCAATATCTTTAAAACGATTCGATACGGTCGAAGCGCTGACGCCGTATTTTTTTGCAAGCTTTGCTTGGGATATCGATTTTTCCGATTTGGAGATCGTATTGATAAAATACTCCAAAGCAGCTGCAAAGGCTTCTGTTTTTTTGATGACCGGTGCTTTTTTGGCACAATACGATTTCCAAAGGCCGACCGCCCAGGACACAAATGGTTCAGAATGTCCTTCGTCAAGCATACCTTTCTCAAAAACGAGCGCTGTTTCTTTTTCCATCTCATTGGCCCATTCGATGTCTTCGGACACTTGTTCAGACGGTGTACTCTCTTCCTGCCGGCAAAGATGCATTAACACATGATGGAAATCCTCTCTCATCAGCTGCTCTTTCGTCCCGCCTTCTTCTGTAAAACGGTTCAAAGCCTCGCTTAGCCTGTCTTTGAGAGCATCCGCCATTTTTGCAGGATAGATGGTGAATTGCAAGAAGAACTCGGTATGGCTTCCGATCTTGATCGGAAAGCCGAGCACGTACTCGCCTACAAAAGGCCCTTCCCGTTTCACATTCATCCTCACGGTCAGCTCTTCATTCGTTACAGCATCCTCAAAGCGAATGCCGCCATCTGTTATATGTTTCACACGCAGCAACGCAGGGGAGAGGTCTTTCCACGATTGAACGGCTTCCTTTGTCTGCGATCTGAGAATCGAAGATCCTTTTTTCTGTAAAAAGTCTTCAAAAATCGTCAATCCTCCATCTGCCAGCGGGCGGGCAAATACTCCCCACACGCCCAGGTTAAAAACACATATCTTTTGCGCAGACTGATCCAGGTCTGACAGAAAAGAATACTGATTGAGAAATTGATCGATTGTGTCTTTATGTTCCGTAAAAGCGAATTCCATGACGTCTTTCTGGATTTGTTTCAATTCTTGCACCGCGACAGCCGGAAACGCTCCCTCTGCTTTGCCGCAGCATTTTTTATATTTCAGCCCGCTGCCGCAGGGGCAAGGCATATTTCTTTTTACTTTTCCCACGTTTAAACCTCCGTATCTTATACTACAACTTATTTATTTTATCAAAACTTTCAGGAGGGGGAAATCCGATAATGAAAATCAGTATGATTTAGCTGAAAAGTAAAATTTTATAAAAGAGGCCAAAAGGTTTATTTAAAAATAGAAAAAAAGACTATAAAATGGTTAATGTTGTGTTTTTATCATTCATTTATAATAGAGAGGATGTTATACATATTGCAATACGCTCGTTTTTGGGTTAGAGCGGGTGCATGGTTGATCGATTGCGTATTGGCGGTCGGGTTACACTTTTCATCCGCATGGATATTCGGCGACGGATCTCATGAAGTTGCTGCAGCCGCCCTGCTGGTATACGTTTTGTATCCGCTTCTGATGCCGCTGACAAAGCTCCAGGGCACGATTGGAAAAGCAATTTTTAGAATTCGTATCGTTTCTGATGATACGGGCCGACGGATTAAGCTTTGGCAGGCTTTCGTGCGCTACATCGTCTCATGGGTGCATATCTTTTTCGGTCTGCTGTATTTAACCGTCGTTTTTTCAGGAACGAAACAAGCGGTCCACGATTTCGCGGCTAGAACATATGTCATGAAAACGTCCGACACTGAGTAAACCACCTTTATTCATTTAAACAGAAATAAAAAGGGATATGAATCCCTTTCTCTATTTCCGGTATTCCAGCAGACTAACCGTCAGGTGCACTAGCAAGCACCCCAGCCACTGAACGGGAGTTAAACGTTCGTTTAAAAACAAAACACCTCCGAAGATGGTGAGGACGGGGCCGATCATGGAAATGACGGCCCCTCGTTCCGCTCCTATCCGCTTCATGCCTTCCAGCATGAATAAAAAAGGAATGACCGTCGTCACCGCCGCAATGATCATAAAAAAACCATACATTGCGGGAGGATAAGAAAGCACGATTCCCGGTTGTTCTCTCAGCGAGCGAAGCAGCGCATAACCGGCCATCGCAAGACTTGCTGCCGACATTCCATAGGCATTCATTCGAATCCCTCCGATTTGACGGACAAGTCCTCCCGCCACAACAAGATAGGCCGCATAAGCGACAGCGGACAATAGGATCAAAAAAGCCCCTGACAGGTTCGCTTCCAATGCTTGCACATCCCATCCGCCGACAGCCAAAAACAGCCCGGCATTCACAAGCAAGATGGCAGCAAACGTTTTACCCGAGACCATTTTTTTATTTACAAAGGCGGTTATGATCAATACGAACATGGGGTAGCTCATCACAATCATCCGTTCAACGGTTGCAGAAACACCGTGAAGGCCGATAAAATCAAGCAATGGCGATAGAAAAAAACAAAGCAATCCGGCCGCACAAGCTTTAAAAATCTCCGCTTTTTCAGGCTTAGCCGGAAGCTTTGAGCGATACACAATAAAAATCAGCCAAAACAGCGGCGCCGCAAATAATTGCCGGTACAACAGCACCGCTTCCGGCTGTGCACCTTGTTCATAAGCCCATTTGACAAAAATGGATTTTGAAGCAAAACACATCGTCCCAAAGACCATAAAAACGACCCCGGCCGCTTTTCGAACACCGTGTTGAATATGGCCGCTCTGCTCAGCTGTACTCTTCTCTGCTCGACTCAACTCTAAACACCCGTCCTTTTTATTCGTTGAGATGTTTTTTTATAAAATGGAGCAATGTGCTGCCCTGCGCCGTCAAAATCACGCCTTTTCCCGAACATTTTGGACAAGGCTCCGGCTCTTCTCTTCCGCTTCCATTGCAATTTGGACATGTCGTTTCCAAATCGTCCGTTGCAATCACCATTTACGATCACACCTCCGTTTCCGTTTAGTATTATGCGGCCACTCCGGCCAGCCTTCCTCCATGGCCACCACCTCCTTAAAAATGCAAAAAACCCCCGTCACAAAAGGACGAGGGTCTCGCGGTACCACCTTTATTAATCGCATAAACGATTCGCTCGGAACATACGGAAAGGGGACAGTCAGCCCTTTCGATACGCTTCTCTTGATAACGGAGAGAACATCCCGGCTCCGCCTACTGCCCGTTTCAGCGAAGCGATTCAGAAGCCCATTCGGCATCAGGAGGGCATCGGTTCACACCAGCCACCGACTCTCTTAAGCCCATGCTCTGACACGTACTTGCTCTTCTTCAATATCGTTTAGCCGTACATGATTTGTAAAAAATATATTACTCTGAAAATTAGCGGGTGTCAAACAGCGTCAAATTCTTGTTTTTCTACGAACCTTTAATATACACACGATCAACAGGCACAAAACAAAGAGATTGAATGCTGCTATCCAATAAAAATATCCCGGGATGCCTATGATAAGAATCGGAAGTCCCGAGCTGAGAAATACACTGGCAAGTGCAGCATATAACACTTTTAGTAAGCCATTATATTTTTCCGCTTCAGATTCACGGTCTGTATAAATCACATTTGTTTGAACTTGACTCGGATCAGCCGCAAAGTAATGCCAATTTAAAAACTGTGTCACATGCTTCCAGCCTGCATCTTCGTAAATATGAATATATTCTTCTTGATCAAGGTTTGATGTTGTCTTATAGTCGAGCCGATATACTGTATTGCTTGGTTTTGTCTTTTCAAATGTATAGATAAATAAAAAGAATGACTTTAACATCCACCCTTGTTTGGCCATTTCATTCAGCCAGTCCTCTTCCTTCCGGTCTTGCCAGGCAAGAAAAAAACGGAATTTACGCTTTCTTTTTTTACTCATTGCTTGTATCTCCCTCTTTTTGAAAAATAGATTGACTGATCGCCACCAATTTAGACAGACGTTTAAATTCGAGTTCAACAACCGCCCATCCTTCATTCGTTAAAATATACTGCTTTCTCCGATTATCGCCGGTTTCGCCTTCCTTTTTAATCAACCCCTGCTTTTCGAGTTTGCTTAATGCACCATAAAGAGTGCCAGGCCCTAGTTTGACCTCTCCCTCGCTCATGCTCTCAACCCTTTGCATAATGCCGTAGCCGTGTAATGGTTGAGTTAATGACAATAATATGTAATATGTAGCCTGCGTAAGCGGTAGATAGTTTTCCGCCGTTTTTTTCATCACTTTTCGCACCTCATTATTAAGTATGGCTTTTTTCATTTATATATCTCATGAGCAGTACAACACCTATTAGATTGAAAATGATGCTGCCCCCAAGAACCAGCCCCCACAATACACCGTTTATCCCTGATAAAACCGCTAGATTTAATAAAAGAATTCCGCTCAAAACAAATAAAATCCCGGTAAGGTATGTATTCAAATCATTTGCCTCCTCATTTTGTATCGTCTTACGATATATCGACTAACGATATAATAGCATATTAGACGATTCGACACAAATCAAACACAGCAATCAGCCTGCAAATCAAATAAGTCAGCACAGGCTATTGCCCAAAAGGAATATCTCACATTAAAATCTAAAAAAACCGCCTAAAAGGTCATTTCACAACCTTATCAGGCGGTTTCCAGCGATTATTCCTGATTTCTGTCAGCAAACACCGTCATGGCGTCGCACATGAACTTCGCCAAGCCGGCGCCGTATTGATCGATGTTTTTCGTAAAGCGCTTGTCAGCCACATACATTTGTCCTAGACCTTTGAAAGCTTCCAGCGAATAGCTGTGGCCGGTGTTATTGTTCAGAAAGTCGTACCATTCCTTTATAGCCGCCTGTGCTTCCTCTGAGTCGGGGGCGCCTTCTCTGAGAGCGGCGATTTTTCTGTAAATGGCGTCATATTGCTGTTCCATTTTTTTTCGTTCACCTTCGGACATCGATTCGATATAGGCCTTCGATCTGTCGACGGCTTCATCTCCCCAGCGTTCCCGCGCTTCTTCCTCATACGGGTTTTGACTGAAATCAAAACCCGCGAATTTTTCCTCGTTTGTCATGTTGATTTCTCCTTTCGCAAATTGGATCGTTTTATCGATTGTCGCAATCATTTGGTCAAGCCGGCTCCTTTTCTCCAGCAGCGCTTTGCGGTGGAGCTGAAGCGCCTCATTCTTGTCAAATGAAGGGTTCTCAAGAATGCTTTTAATCTTTTTTAAAGGGAAGTCAAGCTCTCTGAAAAATAAGATTTGCTGCAGCTTTTCCAGATCGTCATCTGAATACAGCCGATATCCGGCTTCGGTTGTCTCCGACGGAGCTAATAACCCGATTTCATCATAATGATGCAGTGTGCGCACACTGATGCCGACTAAATCGGCCACTTCCTTTACTTTCATTTTCATCCATCTGACCTCCCTTCGATATTGACTATAAAGTATCCCGCAACGTGAGGGTCAATGCGAAATTTGAAATTTTTTTCGTGCAATTTTTATGCAAACAAAAAACCCGGCAAAATCACTTTGCCAGGTCTTTTAAAAATTGTTCAGCAGGACTTCTCTAAGAAACGGATCATCCAGCCACTCGTTCAGCTGGCCCGCGGAGAATCCTTTTGATACATTGAGATCGATAAGCGTTCCGCCGGCATAGCCGAAAGAAGCCGACCTGTCCAGAATGGTGTCCGGCCCTTTCGCCAGGACATTCTTCAGCTTCTTCAGAATGTTTTGAAAACTCTTCTCCAAGTCGCTTTTCGGGTCTTTGGCTGATTCAATCACTCGGGTGAGCTTCTCATTTCCGCCTTCAAGCTCTCCTCTTTCATCCAAACTGACATCAGCCAAAGACAGCCCGGCGACCGTTTTCAAAAACTCATTCACATGCCATTTTTCGTAAGCCTGTTTATCCAGCGGCGTTCCGTTTTGTTCACCGATCAGTTCTGCGTGGCCCAACAGACGCGCACCGAACCGTTTATCGCTGTCGTTTAAAACAGCTTCGATACGGGTTCTTTTTTGTTCGTCTTCGATGCCTTCAACTGTAATCCGGTTATGTCCGTCAACATGCAATGTCAGATGTTCGCTTTCGGAAAGGGAAATTCCGCTCTCCCGCAGCGCCCCTTCGATCTGGCTGTTCAAACGCTGCCTGTCCACATAAAGATTATAGATCTCAAATTGAACGCCGTTCATTTGTGACCGTAATGACGGTGCATTTTTTTGGGCTGATTCAGCCTGTTTGCTGATGGAGAGAGTGTCTGTTTGGCTGGCGGGCATCCTTTTGGAGCCTTTAGTCTTTGCCGGCACATTCGCGGCGGCCGGCTTCATCAGCTGCTCGGAATAAAGCGAAAGTTTTACCCTGTCTCTAATATTCATGGGAGCTCCTTTCATGCCAATTACATTCTATTACTTTTTATATCGGCCGGGATTTGGATCTGTTTACCAGCCGTATGTTGAATCGTATTGATAATTGATCTTCAGCTGCGGCGATCTCCAAGTTGAACTGCTCCAAGCGAGCGAATAGTATCTCACATTCCATGTCGTTTTGACGGGAAGCGCAAGTTCAGGCTTTAGATCCGGAAACAGTGTGCCGCCTGAAACCGATGTGTGCCAAACGCCTTCTTCCTTGTTCAGGACTTCTCTGTAGGTGTGTCCGAGACTTGGATATATCGTTCCCTCGGCAGAAACGCTTTTCACAGTCGCTCCTTCGGGAATGGCCGAGGCATTGGCAAGATTGACGGCGGCAACCGGAGAAACGACTCCCTGTCCCGGGCTTGAGATGGATGACGGAGACAAATTCGCCGTATAAGCACCGCTCTTCATTCTGTCGATAAATTCAAGTCTGTAAAATCCCCAGCCGTCATATGAACCGTCTTTAGACATGACGACCGCAATGTATCGGCCTGTCTCGGGAACATCCAAGCGGATGATTTCATTTTGGTTTCCCATTCTTTCAGAAGATCCTACTGCGGGATAGCCGTAAGCATCTTTAAATAAATATAGATCATAATCTGTATTTGCCGGGATGTTCTTTAGGTGAATGGCAAGCTGTTCTCCCTTTGTCGCGTAAAATTTGTAATAATCTTTATCGCTTTCGCTGTGAATCGTCGCCGAAATCGTCTTGTATTTCCACAACCCTACATCGTAAGCCTCAGCGAAAGAATTGTTGGGTTCATACTCATCTTCGTAAACATTCGCCGAAGCCGAAAATGCTGGAATCGCCATCAAAAACAAACTGAACACGAACAGAAACAAACTTTTTTTCATTTGTCCTTGCCTCCTGTTTATTCATCACCATAAAGGAACTCCCTTCCTAATATCGGTAATAAAACAGGAAGTTTAATGAATTTTTATAAAATAATGGTATTTCCCCAGATTTAATCATCTTTCGGCTCTGCCACACTGCCCAAAAAGAGAATCATTCCGGATGCTTCATCAACGATCGCAAAATAAAACGGGTGGTCTGCAGTCATGGTCACTTCAGGGACGGGGGCTGATTCGATGATTTCAACCGCCGTTGCCGCGGATGCTTCAGTGCCCGCTTCATCCACTTTGATAAATGTTTTATGTCTGACTTTATTAATTTGAGCGGCGCCATGCCCGGTAAACATATTTGAAAAATTCGCGCTGCTAAACACGTTTTTCATTCCAAGGCGTTTAAGCGGTTCATTTAACATGTAGTCTGTTTGAAATGAGAAGCGCGGCAGCTTGAGCTCCACCTGTTTCATCGTCCAGCCCTTTTGCAAGGCGCGCCATTGATCATGCGTCATGCCAGTCAGAAGCTGTTCTAGATTTGCCGCTTTTTTCGGCAGAAAAACGGCTAGTGACAGGCCTTCGTCTTGAAATGGCAGCTTGACGGCTTGAAAATGTTCGTTTTCCAGATAAGGAAAGCGGTTTGTCTGCGTCATCATGGGGTGTTTTTTTGCGGAGCCGTCCGCTGAATAAAATGGCTGTTCCGCTGTCATGTGAGGATCAAATGGGTGCTTCCAGCTTTCTTTAAAATAGACGGCATTGATGATGTAGGCAATCGTATTCGACGAGACTTTATCAACGATCTGATCGATGCGGTCTTTCGTTTTCTTTTTGACCCAGCTGTTGATTTCCTCTGTTGCCCGATTAGGATCAATTTGAAGCTGATAGGCGTCGCCAAGGCCTTTGATCGCGTCTTGAAAGCTTTCTTTCAGCTCCCTTTTGGTCCATATCGAATTAGCTGATGAAAATTCACCGTGAGGCAGCGTTTCAAGAGAACGATTAACAGATTTTGATATCCCGTTGATCGATGCCATATCCGCCTGGCTGAGATGTAAAGTGCTGAGCAGTTCCTTTCTGCTGTCTCCCGCGGCACCGTTTGCCGTCATCAAAAGTGCCTGCTGAATACTGTAAGGCGAGAGGAAGATGTTTTTCCGGCTCCCTTCTTCTTTTATCATGTCTTGAAACAAGGCGAGCGCAAATCGCTGTTCAGCTTCAGAAAACGAGGCTTCCGTTTTTTGCGCTGATCTGCCGCGCGGGGGATCAGCCTCCTTCAGTGCACCGCATCCGGCCAGCAATAAAAGACCGGCAATAACCACCATTGCACTCCATTTCGATTTCAATTGTCAACACCTCCTAATGTTGTAGTGGGTTTAGCACTGGAAAACGTTACAAAAAACGGCAGCTGATGCAAGGAATCAGCAAAAAAAGCTTATCCAATGCTGGATAAGCTTTCGGTCAATCATTGCGCTCACTGCCCTTTGACTGCCAGTTCACGCAGATCTTTTTTGACGATTTTGCCGAGCCTGTTTTTCGGAAGGCTGTCGATAAAGACGATTTCAGGAATTTTATAGTCGGACAGGCGCTCTTTGCAATACGCGATAATGTCCTCCTTCTTGAGGCCGGCGCTTTCATTTTTCACCACATACGCCCTCGGAACCTCGCCGTACATTTCATCCGGGACGCCGATGACGGCAGATTCAACTACTCCGGGCACTTGATCGATGATTTCTTCCACTTGGTCCGGATAAATGTTGTCGCCTCCGTAGACAATGACGTCTTTATACCGGCCGGTAATATATAAAAATCCGTCTTCATCGAGTTTGCCGGAGTCCCCCATATAGAACCAGCCGTCTTTCAGCACCTTTTGCGTGGCGGAAGGATTTTGGTAATACCCTTCAAAAACATACGGGCTTTTGACGACGACTTCTCCGACTTCTCCCGTCGGCAGCTCTTCATGTGTATCAGGGTCTTCGATTTTTATGCTGACTTGCGGAATCGGCTTGCCGGCTGAAGTGACTTTATCCCAGCCCATGTCAGGCCGCCATACGCTGACCGTCCATGCTTCTGTGCTGCCGTACCCCTGCACCATCATGATTCCATGGTCATTGTACTCCTTAATCAGCCGCGCCGGCACCTTGGTGCCGCCGGAAACAAGCATTTTCACAGATGACAGGTCGAATGGATGTCTTTTCATTTCCTCCAGCATGTAGGTGTAGACGGAAGGAAACGCCATCATCATATGAATGCGTTTCTTCTCGATCTCCTGCAGGATTTCAAACGGTTCGGGATCCCATAAGAAATAAAGGGCAATTCCTTCAAAAGCCGCCTGAAAAACATGGTTGAGCGAGCTCATATGATAGAGCGGGTGGCTCGCTAAAAAGCGCGTGCCTTTCAGCTGCTTCGATTTCACGTTCACCTCTGTCAAGTATGCGGCCAGACTGCCGTGGTTGACCATGCAGCCTTTCGGGTTTCCCGTCGTGCCCGAGGTGAACAGCATTAAAGCCAAATCATGCTCTGTCACCTGCTCAGCTTCCACCTTCAGCGGCCTGTTTTTAAATAAGCTCTCAAACTGTTCAGTCGTGTTCATTCCCGCACCCGCTTCAATCATCAGGCAGAACTGAAGCTGTTCGCGGAGCGGCGTTAGTATATCGGCAAATTCCAAGTCATAAAACATCACCTTCGGCCGGCAGTTGTTCAAGATTCCTTTTAATTCATACGATGTCAGCTGCCAGCTTAACGGCACGACTGTCGCTCCGATTTTAAGAGACGCCAGCAAAATGACGGGAAAATGATGATTATTTTTACATAAAACCGCGATGTGGTCTCCTTTTTGAACACCCTCCTCCAGCAGATAATGAGCCAGCTGGTTCACCCGTTGGTGATACGCTTTGAACGTAAACGTTCGATCTCCTCCGGACAATGCTTCCAACCCATCTGACGTTTCCATATGATGATTGATTAATTGCTGAAGTGTACTCAAAATTTTCATCTCCAAATTTTCATTGTTTCTCACAAAACCTGGTGAGATTATGTGACGCACAAATTCATTCTAAAACAAAATATATCCATTGTAAAACTATTTCATAATAGAATTATTATCTTTATGAACTGATAACAAAAGGAATTAAACCGCTCATTTTAAAATTCACAAAATCGTTTTTTGCGGAGCATTCGCTTATGATAAAATAGACCTATGTTTGTTTGGTCAGTATGAAATTGCTGATCTACTACACGATGTCGGAAATGAGGAAACCTTCATGAATCACCATCGGATTGAAGCGAATCTATTGGACCATGCTTTCACGAAATATTTGCGGTCTTCAAAGAAATTAGACGAAGAAACGATTCCGAAAAGTATCACGAGCGGCAAAGGGTTTATTTTGCGTATCATTTACAGACACGGAACATGTACGATAAAGGAAATTTTACAGGAGGTCGCGCTGTCTCCATCAGCAACGACAACAGCTCTGAACCATTTGGAGAAAGAGGGTCTTGTGATCAGATCGAGAAATAACGATGACCGGCGCACCGTCTGGATCGAACTGTCGCAAGAAGGAACGAGGATCGCCGCACAAATGGTGGAAAACCGCCAGGCCTTGATCGACAAGCTCTTCGGCAAATTGTCAGAGGAAGAAAAAAAGGCTTTTTTTGCTGTGATTGAAAAAGTGATGATGTAAAACGGGCCGTCGATCGAAATCGACAGCCTTTTTTTATTGTGTGACGCCAAGCGCGTCCAGCGCCATTTTCAAGTGCTCTTCTTGTTTCGTTTGAAGGGCAAACATGCCGATTTCGATGCCGTAGGCGGCCTGCATTTCTTTAATATGCTCTTTCATCCGCGGCCAGACGCGTCCTCCTTCTTCTTCGTAATAAGAGATGAGCCGTGCGGTTTCGGCTTCTCCTAAAATCGTCTGGTATAACAGAAAGTCTTTAGCCGGGTCGGCGATTTTTGCTTCTGTCCAATCCAACAGCCCAGTTATGCTCTGATGCTGGTCAATCAAAATATGCGGAGGGTGCAAGTCGCCGTGGATAAACACCGTATGTTCAGGCCAATACGAGTCGTCAGACAGCCACTTTTGCCATCTTTCCCAGAGCTCGGCGCTAACCCCGAGCTCACTTTTGATCCGCTCCATATGCTCTGCTTTTGTCTGCCTGACGTCATCCGGATTCATCACATGCATGCCCGCTTCTTCTGCGTCCTTATGATCGATGCCGTGCAATAGCGCGAGCGTTTTCGCCAATGACCTGGTAAACGCTTCAGCCGGAGGCTCATGCTCCATGTTCCATACGTAATTCTTGATGTCCATGTCAATGACTGCGGCAGGCACACCCGGAAGCTCCGGATATGCAATCAGTTCGGGAGTATGAATGCGCCAATCCGGCACAGCCGCGGGAAGACGGTTTTGCAGCAGCTTCAGCACTTTCCCTTCATACACTGCCCTTTCAATCACATCGTCGCGCCGCGGTTTTCTCAACACCCAACTCTTACCTGCTTCATCTTCTGCAAAAACGACTTGAAAATCCATGCCGGACTCGTTGATTTCCGCATGCTTTCGTTTCAGCCGAAGGCCGTGTTTTTCCGCAAGTTTTAATGTATGTTCAATTTGCTCATTTACAGTTGTCATATACGATTTTCCCCTTTGCTGAAGGTTTTGAATAAAAAAAGCGCAGGTCGTCTGCCTGTGCTGGAAAGTAAACGGAAAAAAGATATGGCTAATAAACTGAAGGCAAGCTTCAGAAATGCTATTTTTAAAGGCAAAAAGAGGCGCTGGAATCCGCGCCTCTCCCTCTATTACTGCATAAGGGCTCCCTAAAAACAGGCAGACTAATCCCGATTACCCTGCACACAGGCAGAGTCTTTGTTCACGATTTAGTTAGACAAAGTTCAATCGGAATCTGATGTATGCCATTTGGGAAATCCCTCCGTTCTTAAAAGTTAGCCTTATTTTAACAGGTGTTGGGAAGACCCGCAACGAAAAATTCAATTATTAAGAAAATCACCCTGATAAAGGAAACTCGTTCCTGGCTTTTAAAACTAATCATTCACACCCGTTCGGCGCTTTAATTCTCTTAGCCAAGCCGTATCCCCGGTTCCATAGCTCTTCTTTTGCCCTGTATCCCGCAATGACCCGTTGCTGTAGTCAATAGACAAGATGAAATCCGGAACAGAATCATATTCGGCTTCCGCAAGCCTGTTCAGCTCTGCTCCATAATGAGCGATTGCGAGATGAGCCGTTTTCTTGAGGACGGGATCCTTCTCCAGCTCTTCTTTATACACTTCTAATAAATCACGGCCGGAAGGTGTTACATATCGGCCATCAACCACTTCCAAATCTTTCAGGTGATACCCTGTCACCTCATATATCTCGCGAACCGTCTGATATTTTTGGTGCGCTTCTTTGGAATATTGTGCCGAATCGCTGCTCAAGCTTTTCATGATATGCAGAAATAACTGTTTGCTGTTTTCTCCTGATTGCAATATTTGTTCAATTTGATGGATGAGTTGCTCATCATCTGTTCCGCTTACCTTTACTTGATAATCAATCGGTGTAATCGTAAAGGTGAGCGCCGCATCCGCTGGAATGGCAATATGATATTGATCCAGCAGCGCTTGAAGCTGTTTGTTGACTTGGCTGCGCTGATATACTTTCTCATTCTCCGTCTCTACTTCCCCATTAAAAGTCACATTTCGAAACGCGGCATCCTGCATATTATAGCTTTGCGCCTTTCCTTTGAACAGCCACTCAGTTTCATTGTCATATGCAGCCTGTCTTTCTGCTGCCGACAAGTCATTTCTGAAATAAGGGGAATTGGGGTTTTTGTATTTATCCTTAATGTAGCCTAAAGGGTCGGGTTTCGTTTTGTTCATTGCATTTATTTTGCTGTATTTTTCATCTAAGATTTTTTTCCTGATGTCACTTTCTGACACATAGGGGTTTTGGGCATTAATCTTCGTTTCTTTCCCTGTATCTGTGACAGTTCGATCATTTGCTGCTTCGTATGCCCGCCTGAAAGCTCCGGCATGATTCACAATACTGTCCTTTGAGTAGTTCAGCTTACTCAAACTTTCTTTCGATGCTCTCCCTGCTTGACTGCTGGCCTTCTTCGCAACGGCAGTGATATCGGAAGAGACATTTTTTAAAGTTGTATCAGCCGCATTTCTTTTCAATATATTCTGGACCATCAGCTGTGTACGGATGTATTGACTATTGAGACGCATTGGGCACCTCCCCTCAATTCTTTCTATACTCCCTATATCGGCTTGATTATGTTTATATTAACCTTATTAAACAGTAATTTACATGAAAACCTATTTAGCAGTCTCATCTATCTGGATGAAAAATCAAAAGGCATCCCAAAAAAACGGATGCCTTTTCTTATTTCTCATCTTCCCTGTCAATTTTATTCCGTATCCGCTCAATCACCTCATGCAGACCCTCAGGTTTATAAAACTCGACCGGAGAGCTGCCCTTTTCAAACGAAATCGTTTCGGCTTCAATGAGCGCCACATAGCGGCCGTTTACTTTGGCGAGGTGGATCGAGTCTCCGAACTCGGCCAGCAATCCTTTAATCTCGGTTTCTCCCAGCTTCATTTTCAGCTCTGCCTCAGGCATGTGCTCAACGATTTGGGCTGAGGCTTCGATGACTTGGTGGGTGTCAAGACGTTCCTGAATCTCCCGCTTTTCGCTCGCTTCCCAGATTTCGAGGTCGTGTTCAAACTGCTGGAGTTCTTCGCTTTTGTCTTCAAATGCTTCGTACACGTGCTCCTGCACCATGTTCATCACTTGTGACTTCATGATTTCCGGCATCGACTCGCCGTACTCGACGAATTTTAAGAAGTCTTCAAAGTAGCGGGCGTGCGAGGCCTGGTGGATTTTCACTTCGCTTTCCTCTGTCATGCCCTCTTCAGGCATGTGCGGGTACTGAATCGATTTCATGTTTTTCGTCGTAATCGCCATTTCGACCTTGCGAATCAGCGACGATTCATCGGCGATCGTAGCGACCTTCGGTTCAAAGTCGCACTTCATGACAAAGACAAATGTATCATCGAAGTATTTGCGCGGTACGGCTGTCGCCACTAAAAACACGCCTCCCCTGACGGCGCTCGTGTCGAGGTATGTGCGGACGAACTGTTCGCTCAGTTCATTGAATTCTTCCTTTGTCTCCGCCAGTTTTGTTTTGTGAAACAGATTGTAGTTCGGATTAGAATCAAGCTCATGCCCCGGCTCTGTGATGAAGCGGCCGATTTTCGTCGGCACCTGCTCCGATTTCGGATGGCGTTCGGCTTTCCGCTTGACGATTTTTTTCAATTCCCCGTCTAAGAAATCCTTCAGCTCGCTGTTTTCAAATTCCTCTGTATCCAGCGTCTGAAAATGTTTATATTGCTTGTTGGCCTGCTCATCCTTGCCGTCGACCTGGATGACGTAAAAGGAGATGTAGCGAATTTCAAATTCCATGACATGTTCACCCGTTTTCCTTGTTGTTTCAGTTCTTCAAGTATAGGTAAATGCCGGTATTCCGTCAATTTGCACCTTCAAGATATACGGAGATCTTATAATACGTCTTCCTGGTCAATTTTTCGTATCGACCAAAACGCAATGGCAATTCCGACTAGAGCCAATGAAATCGGAATGTAAATGATGGAAGCAAGTGGAAATTCATCGCTTTGCTGACCGATCAACGTGGTCAAGATACAGGATGTCACAATGGTGGCAGGAACTGATTGTTTGCGCATCCCAAAGTATAATGGAATAAAACTCAGTCCTGTAGAGGAAGCAGCATAAATGAGCATACTGCCAATCTCATTCCCTACGTCATGCATCGTCAATTTTTCCGGGCTGAATTGATAGACATCATTGAGCTGCGAGAAAATAAATGCAAGAATCAGTTCGGACACGATCATTGTCAAAAAGGTCAATCCGCCAGTAAGCAGCAGTTTTGCTGCCATTAGTTTTTTTCTGCTGACTGGATATGTAAACATGACCGTGATGGTTCTGTTTTTATACTCTCCGATGACCAGTTTGGCAATCAGCACGCCGGCAAAGACAATAAACACAGACCTCACGAAAATTCCTATAACTAGCAGCATGGATGCGGCATCAGCCATCGACATTTTTGCTTGAGGGAGGTTTTTTCCTCTGATCCGATCAGGCACAATAAACCGAGAATACATAGATTTGCAATTACTGCACCTTTGTAATACCACCCTAATTTTGTTTTTTTAAACTCCAATTTAATTAAATTCAGCATTGAACTTCAACTCCGTTAAAAAACATCTATTTTTTCAATACGCCTTACAGCCAAAAAGGAAAAAAACAGACCGACTGCGGCAAGAGATAAAGGTATATACACAATTGAAGAAATAGAAAAGCCAGGGCCTGTGGAACTGATCGGCATGATGATTACAACAGATGAGATGATCGTTGCCGCAGTGGAGTACTTTCTCATTCCAAAAAAGATGGGTACTAAACTCGTTCCTGCGGCGCCAAAAGCAAAAACGATCATTTTCAGAGCCTGCTGAGACGCGATAGAAGCTGTTAATTCGCCGGGGATGATCCCATAGATTGAGTTCAGCAGAAAAAAACCAACTGCAACGCATGCGTTTGATATCAATATCGTAACGAAGGTCAGCCCGCCTGCGATCAGCAGTTTAGCAGCCAGCAGTTTCTTTCGATTGATCGGATACGTGAACATCACCAGTATTGTCTTGTTTTTAAACTCTGAAATCACTAATTTTGAGATCAGCACAGCGCCGAATACGATAAAAACGGCTCTAACAAAAGTGCCGATCAATAGAAAAGTTTCATCAATCGTTTGGAACGTCTCCTTGCCTTCTGTGCAGGTCACCATCCACAGAAAACCAAAAATGATGAAATTGGCAAAGACGGCTCCGCGTATATACCATCCCAGCTTCAGCTTTTTCATTTCAATTCTCATCAAATTCAGCAAATTTCTCCGCCTCCTTATGCGTTGACCGCATTGCCGTTGATTAAGCTGAGGAAGTAGTCCTCAAGCGAAGTATGCTTTTTATTCATGGATTCAATTTCTACATCATTCAAAATCAGAGCTTTAGAAATGGCTGTTTGAGAAGCTTCGGCATCATAAATTCGGATCGTTTTATCATTTAGTATTTTAAAATTAGCAATCTGCAGCTCATGTTCAAGCACAAAGCAAGCATGCAATTGGTTCGGCGTCACGAGTTCAATGTACTCTGTGTTCCGTCCCCTTACGCTTTCCATCGATACTTCTTCAACAAGCCTGCCGTCCCGAATCACTCCGATTGTATCTGCAATTTGCTCTACTTCGTTCAAGATGTGGCTTGAGATGAGCAATGTCATGCCATACTCTTTGCTCAATACTTGAAATAAGTTTCTGATTTCTTTAATTCCGATGGGATCAAGGCCATTAATCGGCTCATCCAAGATGAGCAAGTAGGGTTTGGTGAGAATGGCCCGCGCGATTCCAAGACGCTGCTTCATACCGAGGGAAAATGTTTTGACAGGTTTGCTGTCGATATTTTTTAAATTCACCATGTCCAGCACTTCCTGAATCTTGGCTTTATTGTGATATCCCATATACTCACAATGCAGATTTAAATTTTCTTTGGCTGTCAGATTTTCATAAAAAATCGGGTATTCGATCATGCTGCCTATTTTCCCGAGAATCTCGTATGATCGATTTGTCAGCTTATGCCCAAGGATATTGATTTCGCCGCTTGTCGGTTTCACGAGGCTCGTCAGCATCTTCATGATGGTCGTTTTTCCGGCTCCGTTCGGGCCGAGAAAACCGTATATTTCTCCCTTTCGTATATGCATGCTTACATTTGAAACAACTTCTTGACCTTTGAATGTCTTGGTAAGCCCGCTTGTTTGTACGATGTAAGTCAACTCTGTTTCTCCTTTCCTGTCTCTGCTATGTGTCTATTGTAGCGATGGACGCTGTCTTTTTTATTTCTTGTTTCTTAAGAAATTCTTACGTTTGCTAATAGGTCATTCGTTTTAACGTAATGGAAAACACTGTCCGTTCATGCGGCTTGCTTTGGAGAGAGATGTTCCCTCCCATTTTCTCAATGAGCCTTTTTGTAATTGTTAAACCGAGCCCGCTTCCCTGGAACGCTTTATTTCTCGATTCCTCAAGGGTATACAGTCTTTCAAACACCCGCTGCTGATCGTACTCACTAATTCCTTTCCCACGGTCCCATACCGTAATGACAATCCACGTCTCATCATATGTAAGGGACAATCCGATCAGCTTTCCGTCTGCACCATATTGAATCGCATTTGATAAAAGGTTTTGCAAAATCCGGTCAAGCGCTTCTTCATTTCCATGTGCATAAACCGGGGTATCCGGGATGTCGATGACAGCTTTAAAACCTTTTGCCTGAACGGCATCATAGTGTTGGAGAATGTTTTTTCTGCATATTTCGTTGATATGTATTTTAGTGAGCAGTATTTGCTTATCTTCCGATTCCAGCTTGGCCAAGTCAAAGAAAGAATTCATCAGCTGAATGATTTCGCCTGTTTTTTGATAAAGCTTCTCCAGCAGTCTTTCACGCTCCTCTTCCGCCATGTCTGAATCATTTTGGATCGCCTCGATATACCCGAGCACGACGGTCAGCGGAGTTTTCAGATCATGGGACATATTGGTCAGCATTCGTTTCATTGACTGCTCCGTTTTTGCAAAACGGGCTGTTATGTGCTGATGCTCCTCAACAAACAGGTTAATTTGCACGAGCAGAGCCCGCAGTACTTTATCAGCCGTTCCTAATAAAATTTGATCAGCCTCATGCTCATTTAGCATCACACTGAGCTTTTCCGTGATGTACTTCAAGTTTCGATCCCGTTGTCTTTTCATTTTATATTGAACGATATTGAGAGACGCCAAAATTATCAGAATGCCAATCCATAACATTGTCATCCTAAAACTCTGCTAATTTATAGCCGATGCCCCAAAGCGTTTTAATATATTGCGGGGAGGAAGGATCATCCTCTATCTTTTCTCTCAAGCGCCTCATATGAACGTTAATAATATTTTGATCGCCAAAATAATCATCATTCCAAACCGAACGATAGATTTGTTCTTTTGTAAACACTTTTTTAGGGTTTGTCACAAACAAAGTCAGCATTTTCCATTCCGTCGATGTCAGCTGAAGCGGTTCACCATTTTTTTGTACGGATACATTTTCTATATCAACCGTAAGCTCGTGAACACGTAATATTTTTTGATTTGCCGGTTCACTGACGGAATATTGCGTTGCCCGCCGAATGGCGGCTTTTATTCTTGCGGTCAGTTCGATCATCGAAAACGGCTTGGCAATATAATCATCCGCACCAAAGCCCAGCCCCAGCGCTTTATCGACATCCCCGTCTTTTGCGGAAATCATTAAAACCGGAACTTTGCTCTGTTCACGGATCATTTTCAGAAAATCCATTCCATTCAGCTTAGGAAGCATGATGTCGAGCAGAATCGCATCATAATTGCCTTGCTGAAACAAGCGAACGCCCTCTTCTCCGTCAAAAGCCAAGCACGACCTCAAATCCTTCTTTTGTTAAATAATGATCGACCATTTCACTGATCGAATGATCATCTTCAATAAGCAATATGTGCTGCATCTTGTTCACCCATCCTTTTCAACATAAAAACACACGTGCAATTACACTCATTGTAATTGAAAAACGTGTGTTTTTTACAAAAATTATCCATATTTCTAGTTGAAACCTATTGTATCTCCGGATCTTTTGGCCGATACCAATCTACTTTCCCACTAGCACGGATCAAGTCACAGGCGCTGGGTTGAATAAACACAAGTCATTGGAGAGTCCCCAATGTTCCGCCCATGTTTTCCTTCCGCTTGCGACGTCAAGTATCGTCCGGAAGATTTCCCAGCCGACTTCCTCTATTGAAGCTTCGCCTGTAGCGATCCTTCCGGCATTGACGTCGATCAAGTCGTGCCAATCTTCTGATAATGACTGCCGGGTCGCCACTTTCAAAACCGGAGCCATTTCAAGGCCGTACGGCGTTCCCCTTCCGGTTGTAAATACCTGCAAATGCATGCCAGAAGCCAATTGCAGGGTGCCGCATACAAAATCGCTTGCAGGTGTCGCCGCAAAAATGAGTCCTTTCTGTACAGCCCTTTCACCGGGCGCAAGTACGGCACTGATCGGGCTGCTTCCCGACTTCGCGATCGACCCGAGCGATTTCTCGACCACGTTTGCCAGTCCGCCTTTTTTGTTTCCCGGCGACGGATTGGCGCTTCGGTCTGATTCGCCTCTTTCCAGATAGCGGTCATACCAAGCCATTTCCCGAATCAGGGCGCGGCCGACTTCTTCATTGACAGCGCGCGGTGTTAGGAGATGAACGGCATCGCGGACTTCGGTGACTTCCGAAAATAAAACCGTGGCCCCTGCCCGGACAAGTAAGTCGGCCGCATATCCGGACGCAGGGTTTGCGGTCACTCCTGAAAAGGCGTCGCTGCCTCCGCACTGTAGGCCGATCACCAGGTCTGAAGCGGGACATGTCATCCGCTTCCGTTCATTCAGCCTTTTTAAGCGCTCTTCGGCCATTTCCATAATCGATTGTATCATTTGCTGAAACCCTTGCCGTTCCTGCAGTGAAAGAATGTTTTCAGCGTCTCCTTCCGGCTCTATCTTCGTCGGAAGGAGCTTCTCGCAGCCGAGTCCGATCACCATCGCTTCACCGCCGAAATTAGGGTGCCTGGCGATATTTTGAATCGTTCGGATCGGGATTTTGGCTTCCGGCGCATTAATCGCCACGCCGCAGCCGTACTGATGATTTAATGCAGCGACACCGTCAACGTTCGGATATTTTGGGAGCAGTTCCTCTTTAATTCGTTTCACTGCGTAATCGAGAACGCCTGCGACGCATTGAACGCTTGTCATAATGCCAAGCACGTTTCTCGTGCCGACGCTCCCGTCTTCATTCCGGTATCCTTCAAATGTATACCCCTCAAGAAGGGGAGCGGGTTTTGGAACTTTGTTGGCGATGGGCAGTTCATCGAGCGGCGGAGCTTCCGGAAGCATGATATGCGACTCGGAAATCCACCCGCCTTTTTCGATCGGTTTGACGGCATAGCCGATAATTTCGCCGTAGCGAATAACGGCACCGCCCTGTGTGATGTCTGTTAAAGCCACTTTATGCCCTTGAGGAATCCGCTCTTGCAGCTTAAGCCCGCAAGGAAACACCGTCCCTTGCGGCAGTCCGCCGGCATTGGCGATGATTGCGGCATTGTCTTTTTCGTTCACCTTAATGTACAACGGGGTTTCAGTTTGATTGACAAGCATAAGGATTGATCAACTCCCCTTTTCGATCAGCGCCTTTCCGCGGCCCTTCTCCCGCCGCGGCACATGTTAGAAAGCGCTGTCAAACAACTTAATGATTGTTTTTTTCATCACGAAGACCATTCAGTATTTTGTCACGTACAAATTTTAAATGCTCATACATATGGTGATAGGCTTGATATGGGTCCCTTTGTTGAAGGGCTTTCAAAATATTCGTATGATATTCGACAGTCCGGTCCCTTTCCCTATATGGAATCTGGCTGTCGATTTTGGCGTGTGTGATCAAGAGCGATTGAATCATCCCTTCAAGCACCGGGTTGTTCGCGCTCAAAGCGATAATCCGGTGAAATTCCTTATCCGCTTCTCCATAATGATTATCCGTGCTGTTTGCTATAATATCGATCGTTTCCTGAAGCCTTTCGAGCTGACTGTCATTGATCTTTTCTGCGGCGATCGTGACAAGCCCGAGCTCCAGCGCCATCCTCGCTTCAATAATGGCCGGCAAATTATCGACTGCCAAAGCCAGCATGACAGAAAACGGCTGAATGCCGATTTTATCATTAAAATATGTGCCGTCCCGGGTTTTTCTTTTGATAATTCCGAGCGTTTCGAGCGATATTAAAGCTTCGCGGAGAACGGGTCTGCTGACATTCAGCTTTTCCATGAGCTCAATCTCCGTCGGCAGTTTGTCCCCCGGTTTCAACTGGCCGCTTGATAATAAATGGACGATTCGTTCAACAACCTGTTTTGCCAAAGTCTTGCGATTGACTGATTCGACCTGCAATGTTTCCATATCTTCTTCCACGACTGTGGGCCCCCTTTCAGTTGTTCATATTGTAAGACAAAATATCGCGTATGACAATGTCGGCTAGGGGCCTCTCAAACCGCTGTTTCCGCAATTATCGAACAAGACAAGGACGTTTAGGGTCGAAACGCCAATTTTCAATCAAAAACTGCATGGCAGCGGCATCATTGCGCTCGCCTGCTGTCATTTTCTCATATAGTTCATTTGCTTTTTCCACCCGTTCCATGTCGATTTCAATGCCGAGCCCAGGCTGATCAGGAACTTGGACATATCCGTCAGCAATTGAAAAAGGCTGTTTTGTGAGACGCTGTCCATCCTGCCATATCCAATGCGTATCAATCGCCGTGATATCGCCCGGAGCTGCTGCGGCAACGTGGGTGAACATGGCCAGTGAGACGTCAAAATGGTTATTGGAGTGAGAGCCCCATATCAGCCCCCATTCATGGCACATTTGAGCAACGCGGACGGATCCCTGCATCGTCCAAAAATGCGGATCTGCCAGCGGTATATCAACGGCGTGCAGCTGTATCGCATGCCCCATTTGCCGCCAGTCTGTCGCAATCATATTCGTCGCTGTCGGAATGCCTGTCGCACGGCGGAATTCGGCCATGATTTCCCGGCCTGAGTATCCGGCTTCCGCTCCGCAAGGGTCTTCCGCGTAGGCAAGTACATCCCGCTTTCCCTTACAAAGCGCAATCGCTTCCTCCAATGACCACGCCCCATTCGGGTCAAGGGTGATTCTCGCCTTAGGAAACCGCTTCGCTAAAGCGGATGCCGCCTCGATTTCTTCTTCTCCGGAAAGGACGCCGCCTTTTAATTTAAAATCGTGAAATCCGTATCGTTCTCGGGCTGCCTCCGCAAGACGGACGATCGCCTCGGGAGTCAACGCTTCTTCACGGCGGAGATGGAACCAGTCGTCATTTGCCTCTTGTTCACTGATATAGGGAAGCGTCGTGCGCTTTCGGTCCCCGATGTAAAACAAATAGCCGAGCATCTTCACTTTATCCCGCTGCTGGCCTTCCCCCAAGAGCGCCGCCACAGGGACGCCGAGAAATTTTCCGAGCAAATCGAGCAAAGCTGCTTCCAATGCGGTCACAGCGTGTATCGTCGTCCGCTGGTCAAAGGTCTGCACCCCGCGTCCTCCGGCATCCCTGTCTTTAAACCGGCGCCTGACGGACTGCAAAATCGATTGAACAGCGCCGAGCGGCTGATCGATGACGAGCGGCTTCGCCTGCTCCAGCGTCTGGCGGATCCGCTCGCCGCCCGGCACTTCGCCGACGCCGAGAGCGCCTGATGAATCCTTTAAAATCACGATATTCCGTGTGAAAAAGGGGCCGTGAGCTCCGCTCAAATTCAAAAGCATGCTGTCCCGCCCTGCCACGGGTATAACCCGCATGTCGGCAATAGACGGTGTTTGCGATGCTTTCTCCTCTTTTACATGCTGATGGATGTTTGTATTCATATCGATTTAGCCTCCCTCTTATTAAAGCGCTTACATTTCACATGGATAAAGTGGTGTCCGCAGGGTCTTTCTCTTTCTGCAGTTCGATGCGCTTGATCGGCCCGACGAGAAACAAATAGCTTAATACCGCGGCAATCGCGTTGGCTCCGACAAACACAAGCGCTCCGTTAAATGAGCCTGTCGCATTCACGATATATCCGATGATGATGGGCGTCGTGATGGACGCAATGTTTCCAAAGGTGTTGAAGATGCCGCCGCTCAAGCCGGCACACTCCTTTGGCGAGGTATCTGACACAACCGCCCAGCCCAGCGCGCCGAATCCTTTTCCGAAAAAGGCAAGCGACATGATGGAAACGACCAGCCAGGACGAATCTGCATAGTTGCATATGATCATTGAGCAGGACATCAGCATGCCGAGGATGATCGGCGTTTTTCTGGCAACCGTTATGGAGCAGCCCTTTTTCAAAAGGAAGTCTGACACGAACCCGCCCAGCAATCCTCCTAAAAATCCGCAGATTGCAGGAAGCGATGCGACAAAACCCGCTTCAAGGATCGACATGCCGCGCGCCTGAACAAGATAGACCGGAAACCATGTCAGAAAGAAATAGGTCAGCGTTGTGATGCAGTATTGAGCGATATACACCCCGAGCAGCATCCGGCTTCTTAAAAGCTGCTTAATATAAGGCCATTGCGACTCCTTTTCTTTTTTTTCCGCGTTCTTTCCCTCATCCATCGAGACAAGCGCGCCGCCTTCTTCGATGTACGCCAGTTCGGCGGCGTTTATTCTCGGGTGTTTTTTCGGTTCGTAAATCGTTTTCAGCCAAATGAACGACATCGCGATCCCCAGTGCACCCATAATGACAAAAACCGTATGCCAGCTGAAAGAGTGGGCGAGCCACCCCATCAGCGGTGAAAAAATGACGAGTGCGAAGTACTGCGCCGAGTTGAAGATCGCCGAAGCTGTTCCGCGTTCAGAACTTGGAAACCAGGAAGCCACCACCCGGCCGTTGCCGGGGAAGGACGGGGCTTCTGACAGACCGACGAGAAATCTGAGCGCAAATAAAAGGATTACGGCCGTTCCCGCGGCGAAAAAGCCAAGCGCACCCTGCAAAAGGGTAAACAATGACCAAAAGAAGATGCTGGCGGCGATGACGATTTTCGACCCAAAACGGTCGAGCAGCCAGCCTCCGGGGATTTGGCCGACAACATACGCCCAGCCAAATGCGGAAAAGACATACCCCATCGCCACCGAACTCAGCCCAAGCTCATGCTGCACAGAATCGCCGACGATCGAAAGTGTCGCACGGTCGGCATAATTAATGGATGTGACGAGAAACAGCATAGACACGACAAACCAGCGGACAGAACTTCTTTTCCCCGCGGTATCGGGGGAGGCTGCACGATTTTTTTTCATAGCATCTTCTCCTTTATTCATTTGTACCGAAACGACTGACTTACGGTTTGACAAATACGGTTTTCACGGCTGTAAAAAATTCTTTGGCTGCCTCCCCCTGTTCCCGTGAATGCGAGCTCGATTGTTTAACGCCTCCGAATGGCGCCTGCAGTTCGACACCGGCGCTTTCGGCGTTGACGCGAATGAGCCCCGCTTCGATTTCATCTGTGAATGACAGCATCCGCCTAATGTTTTGCGTAAAAATGGAGGCGCTCAGGCCAAATTTGACGTCATTTGCCGTCTCCAACGCTTCCTCAAGTGTATCCGCCTTGATTAAAGCGATGACCGGGCCGAAAATTTCTTCTTGGGCAATCGTCATGCCGGAAGTGACGTTGTCAAAAATGGCCGGCCTGATATAATAGCCGTTTTCGTATTTTCCATCTGCCAGCCTCTCACCGCCGAAAATGAGGTCCGCGCCTTCTTGCTTTCCTTTTGCAATATAGGACAGGCAGTTGTCAAGCTGCTGTTTGTTCGCAATCGGCCCCATCCAGACATCTTCTTTTAAGCTGTCGCCGATTGTAATCTCTTTTGTCTGTTGAAGCAGCTTTTCTTTAAAACGGTCATAAACACCATTTAAGACGATGACGCGGCTTGTCGCTGTACACTTTTGGCCTGTCGACCTGAACGCTCCGCTGATGACCGCTTCAACCGCAATATCAAGGTCGGCGTCATCCGCTACGATCACCGGGTTTTTGCCGCCCATCTCAAGCTGGTACTTCGCCCCTCTTTCAAACGCCGTCCGGCCGATGATTTTTCCTGTTTGATTCGATCCTGTGAACGTAATTCCGTTCACATCCGGGTGCTCGGCAAGCCTTTGGCCGGCCGATGATCCCGGTCCTGTCACCGCATTGACCACGCCTGAGGGAATCCCTGCTTCTTCAAAGCACGATATAACCTTAAGGCAGGTGACTGCGGTTTCCGTAGCCGGCTTAATGACAACCGTATTTCCATAAATAAGAGCAGGCGCCATTTTCCAAATCGGGATGGCAACAGGGAAATTCCACGGTGAGATGACGCCGACGACGCCGAGCGGCACCCTGTCTGTGTACATAAAAGCGGATGAATCGGTCGACGGAATCACATCACCTGTTTTCCGCAGCCCCTCTCCGGCATAGTATCTGAGAATCGCGATTCCCCGCGCTGTTTCGCCTTTTGCTTCAGGCAGTGTTTTGCCCATTTCACGCGTCGCACATTCGGCAATTTCATCGAGGCGCTGTTCCATGATGTCAGCGGCCTTGTAAAGGAATTGACCGCGCTCCGCGCCCGACAGCTTTCTCCACGCCTTTTTGGCCTGCTTGGCCGCTTCAACTGCCCGGTCTACATCCTCAATCGAAGATTTTTGCACAAGCCCGACGATATCCCGTGTATCTGCCGGATTCAAGCTCTGTTCCATCCCGCCCGATTCAGCCTTCACCCAGCGGCCGTTGATAAAGTTGAAATACGTTTTACTTTCAGCTGCAACAGACATCTTCAAGTTCCTCCTTTTTGTTTATAGGGCAGCGGTCGTTTTCGGATAACGCGCCATCGCGTTTTTCAGAATGTTTTCGAGCTGCCGGCAATGTTCTTTTTCCACCGGAACGATCGGCGGTCTCGCCGTGTTTTTCACATGAAGCCCCATGATTTCCATGCCGGCTTTGATCAAGGACACGGCATAGCCTTTCCGAAGTTTGCGGATCTCGTTGATCGGTATGATGACTTGCTCATAAATCTCTTTGACAAGCCGGTCATTGCCGTTTAATAATGCCTCGTAAAACATTCTGGAAATATGGGGAATATAATTGGATATCGCCGAAGAATATGATGTAAAGCCAATCGGAGCATAGGCCGGCATCGTGACTTCAGCCATCGGCATTCCGTTGAGCCAGCCCAGCCTGTCACCTATCGTATATGACAAACTGATATTCAACGCCATATCCCCTATGCCGTCTTTAAGTCCGACAAGCTGCTCGAGATCGGTCAGCCGCTGAATCTGTTCAAGCGTCAAAACCGCATTGTCTCGCTGATAAATGATTGCGTTTAAATCCGTGCTTTCAATGATTGTTTTCGTGTATTGATAGAGGCCTTCCTGCTCTCCGTGTATCAAGTACGGCGGGAGAATCAGATAGCCGTCGGCCCCTTTTTCCTCGGAAATCCGCGCCCATTCCAAAGCGGTGCTTAAGTTGCCGCCCACTCCTGTGTAAACAGGCACCTTCCCGTCCGCAGCCGAAACGGCGATTTCGACCATTTGCTCATATTCCTTTGTGCTGAGAGATTGAAACTCTCCTGAGCCGCAAGCGATAAAAACCGCCTCAAGCCCTTCATCCAATAAAAAGCGGATGTTTTCGTAAAGTGCTTCTTCCTCCAGTTTTCCTTCCCTGTTGAAGGGCGCCACCGGAAAACCCAATATGCCTTCCGGCGCCTTCCGTAATTGACTCATCTCCGTCATCCCCCTGTCGTTCATTTTCTGAGAAAGCGTTGTCATTCTGTTGAAATACGATGTCTCTGTTTTAGTAAATCCCTCCATTCATCTTTTTGTTTAATTGTAAGACAAATAAACAAATTGTCAATATCATTATTTTCTGATTTTTTCATTTCAGGCAAAAAAAAAAGAGACTGAAGACACAGTCCGTCTTCAGCCTTGGGCCTCAGCCCCTTGTTGTGCGGCGGTTTTTTTCCGGTAGATAAATGCCGATAAAGAGATGCTCAATTCGTATAATACAAGGAGCGGGACGATCACCAGCACATCTGAGATGAAATCGGGCGGCGTGATCACAACCGATACGACAATCAGCGCAAAATAAGAAATTTTTCTCATTTTACTGAGCTTGGCCGGATTTAAAATCCCGAGGCTCGTTAAAAACATCACGATGAGGGGCATTTCAAACAAAAACCCGAATGGCAGTGTGAGGTTCATCATAAAGCGAAAATAATGCTCCGCCGTAAACATCGTTTGAAAATGGCCGGCGGACAGGCCGATCAAAAACTGAAGAACGAGCGGAAAGAGTACAAAATAACCGAATACAATCCCCAAAATAAAAAAAATGAACAGCCCCGGAATATAAAATAATGCCGTCCTCCGTTCGTGGTCGGTCAGCGCAGGCGCCACAAACCGCCATGTCTGAAAAGCAGCCACCGGTATGGTGGCTGCGATCGCCAGCACCCCCGCAATCATCATATAAACCCAAAGAATATCCCCCGGCCCCAGTACAGCAAGCTTTTCATCAAGGTCTCTGATCAGCCAGTCATAGATGTCCTGAACAAACAAGAAGCCGGTGATGAGAAACAGAATAAACGTAAGAAGCGTTTTAATGATTCGCTGGCGCAGCTCTTCAAGATGGGCAATCAAATGTGTTTCCCTTTTTTTCACCTTCGCCTTCCTCCCCTTCGCATGTTAAACAGAAAAAAGAACAGACGGGTTCACCCGCCCGCTCTATTGATCATCGTGCCGATGGATCGCTTTGCTTCTTCGCATCAGACCCCTGTCCGATCTCATTGTCATCGGCAGAGACTAAAGACTTTGTCGCGCTTTTGAATTCGGTCAGCGTTTTTCCAAAAGCCCGGCCGATTTCCGGGAGCTTTGAAGGCCCGAAAATGATCAGCGCAATTACCAGAACCAAGATGAGACCAGGAATACCGATATTTGAAAGCATTTGCTGTCATCCTTTCATTGATTACTGGGTTACTTTTTTCTCCTTTTGCTTCACTTGCTTCTGATGGGCCCTTGTATGTGCGAGGAAACGGTCTTCTTCTACTTCGTTTGACTTCTTCACGCCTCCAGGCACAATGTTGGAAGCGGTCCGTTTCAGCCCTGTGTAGTCTTTATGATAAACATAGGAAGCTCTTGTCGAAACCGCCGCACCCGGCTCTGTCACATACGGGACGACGCGGTAATCTGTCCGCCATTCTTCCGGGGTGACCGTACAGCGCACATAGCCGCGGTAATCATTGAAAAACTTTATATGAGGATTGTTCGATAAAATCTTATCCGTATCCGCTCTTTTATCAGCGCCGTTTCCTCCCGATGTAATCGACGTCCCGACGAACTCCACGCCAAAGATGTCCGATTTCGGATTGTCAAAATCAACGAGCAGATTATTTGCCCAGCTGGCATGCACATCACCGGTAAGGACGACGATGTTGTTCAGTTTTTGAGATTTGATGAAGTCGATCACCCGCTTGCGCTGAGCGGGATATCCGTCCCACGAATCCATGCTGTAAATCGGCGCCGCGCTTGTCCCAAAGTTCCACTGCGCAAAGAAAATCTGCTGTGCGATAATGTTCCAGTGCGCCTCGGAGCGACTCAGATTGTCAAACAGCCAAGCCTCCTGCTCCGCTCCAAGCAGCGTCCGCTTCGGATCATTCGATTCATCAGAAGGCGGCTTATTGCCATCGCCGTTAGCCTGGTCATCGCGATACTGACGGGTATCCAGCACGCTAATGTCAGCTAAATTGCCGTAGGAAAAATTCCGGTACAATTGCATATCAGGACCGTTCGGCAAGGATTGGCGGCGGAGCGGCATATGCTCGTAATAAGCTTGGTATGCGGCGGCGCGCCGTTTAATAAACGCTTCAACTGACTGGCCTTTTTCCGGGATGACATTCGCATAGTTGTTCTCCACTTCATGGTCGTCCCATGTGACAACCCACGGGAAGGCGGCATGCGCAGCTTTCAGGTTTGCATCTGAACGGTATTGGGCATGACGGTTTCGGTAATCGAGCAGTGACATGATTTCAGGACCGCTGTGTGTTCTGACATTTCCTGTTTTCGAAACATATTCATTCGGACCGTACTCATAAATATAGTCGCCGAGATGAAAAACAAGATCGAGCTTTTCCTTTGCCATATGCTGATAGGCGGTATAATAGCCGTGTTCGTACTGCTGGCATGAAGCAAAAGCGAATGTGAATTTAGCAACATCTGCCCCGGGCGCCGGAAGCGTCTTTGTCTTGCCGACAGGACTCAGCTGGTTGCCGCATTTAAAGCGGTAATAGTATACATGATTCGGTTTCAGCCCGGATACCTCGGCATGTACCGAATGTGCAAGGTGAGGTGTTGCTTTTTCGGTTCCCCGTTTGACGACACGGCGGAAGCGTTCGTCTTCTGCGAGCTCCCATTTCACGGATACAGCTTCATTTGGCATCCCGCCCCCGTTTAGCGGATCGGGCGCCAGCCTTGTCCACAATACGACGCTGTCAGAAAGCGGATCTCCCGATGCAACGCCAAGTGTAAACGGATATTCGGAGAACCTCGGTGCTGCATTGACTTCCATTGCCCCCATCGATTGCGCGATCGCAAGTCCGAGCGAAAGCCCGGCTATTTTGCCGGCCCCTTGAATAAAGCGGCGGCGGTCAAACGTATTGTCCTTGAGGCTTTCCTCGCTCAGTTTTTTCATCCATTCCTCCAGCGGTCCTTCATGTGTCATTCGTATTACCCCTCTCTATACAAATGATTGATCGGGTTCTATTATAGGCAGAATTTATTAACGTTCTGTAAAGTATTGCAAATAGGAGAAGAAACGCGATACATGGTCGATCAAGTCACTCCGCCAGTATATATGTCGAATTTTGTCGCAAATCAATCCAATCGCCTATGATTTCGACAAAAACCCGGTCGTTTCCCGCAGACCGATTCTCCCGTTTTTCTTCACATTATCTTTAAAGAGAGAAAACAAAAAAGCCCACACCATTGCCAGACAATGATATGAGCTTGATCACCAAGTGACTTTATGTAAGACGATGTTTTAACAAAATGTATTGCAATGTTTTTTTATTTGCTTTCCATGTTTAAGGCTTTCACTACCACTTTTGTTGCCTCTGCAATAAGCTTATCATCATACTTGGCATCCTTTTTATCCCGGCTGGATAATACTGCGAGAACTACAGGATCTCCTTTTGGCGGCCAAATGATGGCAATGTCGTTCCGGGTTCCATATGATCCCGCTCCAGTTTTATCAGCCACTTCCCAGCCTTCCGGCACACCGGCGCGGATTAAGGCGTCCCCGGTGGTATTTCGTTTCATCCAATCGATTAAAAGCTCGCGTTTTTCACTTGGAAGTTTATCTTCAAGAGCAAAAGCTTGAAGGCTTGTCGCAAGTGCTCTTGCTGTACTGGTATCCTGAGTTTCTCCCGGATTCACTTCATTTAACTCCGGTTCGAATCGTTCAGGATTTGTAACCTCATCACCAATCTTCCTCAGTTCCTTTTTCAAACTTTCAGGTCCGCCAATTTGTTTAAGAATGAGGTTCTGTGCCGTATTGTCACTATATCGAAGCGAAGCATCCGCAAGCTCTTTAAGCGTCATTCCCGTATCAACATGCTTTTCCGTAATCGGGTTGTAGTTTACAAGATCATCACGTGTATATGTTATTCTCTGGTTCAGATCTTCTATTGATTTCTGTTGTAAAAGCACGCCTACGGTTAAAGCCTTAATCGTCGATGCAAAAGCGAAGCGCTCATCCGGCCGATACGTTACCGTTCGGTTTGTACCAGTATCTAATGCAAAGATCCCGAGTTTTGCATCAAATTGCTCCTCGAGTTTTGCAAAATCATCTTTCATCTCCGTCTTTTCATCTTTCTCGGCAGAATGTGAGGCATTCGAGTGATTGCTGCCGCATCCTGCAAGTGCGACGCAAGAGAAAAGCAACACAGCTGCAACTTTTTTCAGTTTTAAAGTACTGAACCATAATTTCATCAAAATCGTCTCCCTCCGTATGAATATTTGATTGATCGTGACTAGCTGTGCTAATCAAGAGGCATTTCAACTAAGGCTGGCAACATTCGTGAAAACCCCTTGCACCTGAAAACACGGACGGCCAACTCAAACATCAAATCTTACAAGTGTAGTCTTTTGAAGTATTACATACGTAAGTTTTAAATGCAACCGTTTTTTTGGAAGGAATAAAAAACGAAAAGGTCATGAGGGGAATGGCCATGAATGCCGACAGAATGATGACCTCGTTTAAACCGGTGACAAATGAATGGCTGGGGGCATCATCTTCGAGTGATGGAATAAAAAAAGGAAAAAAACATTTTATGTCACTCCAGTTAAATTGACTTCTTAACATGGCAAACCTATAATGAAAGTATTACATTTGTAAGTATAGGATGATGGAAATGAAAAAAATACCTCAAATCTCTGATGCGGAATTAGAAGTGATGAAAGTCATCTGGAAGCATTCTTCGATCAATACCAATGAGGTGATTAAAGAGTTGTCCAAAACCAGTACATGGAGCCCTAAAACCATCCAAACCATGCTGCTGCGCCTCATTAAAAAAGGAGCATTAAACCACCATAAAGAAGGCCGGGTTTTCGTTTATACGCCAAATATAGACGAAAATGATTATATAGAAGTGAAAAGTCACAGTTTTTTAAACCGGTTTTACAATGGCACTCTTAATTCGATGGTATTAAACTTTTTGGAGAATGATCAGCTGTCAGGTGAAGAAATTAATGAGTTGTATCAAATACTAGAAGAACATAAGAACAGAAAGAAGGAATGAAATGAGCAGTTCTTTCTTTATTCCCTTTTTGGTTAGTCAAATTCTATTGTCTCTGTTTTTTTCTCTCATCATACTCATAAAAAAACTGCTGAAGGCTCAAATCACTGTAGGCACCCACTATCATCTTAGCGTGATTTCTCTTTTGGCATTGATCGCTCCTTTTCTCCCCTTTCATTATCTAAAAAGCAATCATTTTGACTGGATTCTGAATTTAGGAGGAGCTAGCTCAACGCTATCTCACACCCGTTCCACAGATAAGACGGCGGAAGCAATTGGCCAACATGCAAACTGGGTGCAGGATTTTTCGATGTCGATTGAACAATCGTCCTTCAAAATGATAGATTCAGCCTTTTTCGCAGTCTGGATATTGGGCATTGCTGTTATGCTTATCGCTACTCTTTATAGCAATCGAAAAATCGGCAAAATAAAAAAGAGCCTGCAAATGGTTAACAACAAAGAGCTATTAACCCTTTTTCGTACATGTAAAGAGGAAATACGCTTTCATCAAAAAGTGATTTTAGGCTGTTCCCCATTGATAAAATCCCCCATAACATTTGGGGTTGTCCGTCCATATATTATCTTGCCAAAGGATATTTCAATGTTTTCTGCCGACGAGATGAAATGTGTTTTGCTTCATGAACTGTACCATTGTAAACGAAAAGATATGCTCATCAACTATTTTCTTTGCCTGTCCAAAATCGTCTATTGGTTTAATCCTCTCGTGTGGTATTTATCAAAGGAAGCAAAAACAGAGATGGAGATTTCTTGCGACTTTGCCGTATTAAAAACGCTTGATAAAAAATTGCATCTCAAATATGGCGAGGTGATTTTAAAATTCACTTCACTTAAGCAAAGAACGTCATCTTTGGTAGCCGCTTCTGAATTCAGCAGCTCATACAAACATATCAAAAGGCGGATTGTCACAGTTGTCAACTTCAAGGCGGCATCACCTTTGCTAAAGGTGAAAAGCGCCTTAGTGTTCGCCCTTGTTCTTGGGATCATTCTAGCCGGCACTCCTTCTGTATCTATATTGACTATGCAAAGAGATACGCACTTTTTATCTGGTGCAAATGTAGAATACGAAGATGACAGCACCTTTTTTGATGGCTTCTCAGGAGGTTTTGTCCTGTTTGATTCTAACAGGAAAAAGTATACAATATACAATAGGAAAGAAAGCACCGCCAGATTCGCACCTGCTTCTACATACAAGGTGTTCAGCGCATTGCTCGCACTGGAATCCGGGATCATCACGAAGAACAATTCTCAAATGACGTGGGACGGAACTCAATATCCGTATAAAGAATGGAATCAAGACCAGGATTTATTCTCTGCGATGAGCAGCTCCGCAACATGGTATTTTCAAAAACTGGACCGGCAAATTGGAGAGGATCATTTGCGTCGCTATCTCAAATCTATCCATTATGGAAATGAGGATTTCTCAGGTCCGGCGAATTATTGGCTGGATGGCTCTCTTCAAATTTCCCCTCTTGAACAGGTTAATATGTTAAAAAAGTTTTATGATAACGAATTTGATTTTAAACAGTCTAATATTCAAACTGTGAAAGATTCGATACGTTTAGAAGAATCAAATGGCAGAATTCTATCCGGTAAAACCGGGACTTCAGTTATCAACGGAGAACTTCATGCCGGCTGGTTTGTCGGATATGTAGAAACTGCCGAAAATACTTTTTTCTTTGCTGTTCATATTCAAGGTGAAAAACGGGCTGCCGGAAGCACTGCTGCCGAGATTGCACTTTCCATCTTGGATAAAAAAGGGATTTATCCATCCGCTTCCCGATAACAGTTTTGCATTTTATCCTATGAACATGAATAATGCGCAGATAGATGAATGGTTCTTTCACCTTCCTAAATAAAACGGAACTTGGAGGCAAGATCATGGAAACCCTTTATACAGAAAGATTGACTTTGAGAAAGATGGAATTGGAGGATGCAGATGTCCTCTGTCAATACTGGTCAGACCCGGAAGTCACAAAATATATGAATATCGCGCCTTTTACAGACGTCTCACAAGCGCGGGACATGATCCAAATGATCAATGATTTAAGCCTTGAAGGGCAGGCAAACCGCTTTTCGATTATTGCAAAGGAAACGGGTGAAGTCATCGGGACATGCGGCTTTAATATGATCGACCAGGAAAACGGCAGAGCTGAAATCGGCTATGACTTAGGAAGAAATCATTGGGGAAAAGGCTTTGCTTCCGAAGCTGTCAAAAAACTGATCGACTACGGCTTTACAAGCTTGAACCTCAACCGAATCGAAGCGAAGGTAGAGCCCGAAAACACGCCTTCAATCAAACTTCTCAACTCGTTATCCTTTCAAAAGGAAGGACTGTTAAGAGAATACGAGAAAGCAAAAGGAAGACTGATTGACGTATACATGTTTTCACTGCTGAAAAGAGAATACGCTGGGTAACCGGCATGCAGAAGAGCTTCCTCACTTTAGAGGAAGCTCTTTTTAACCTCTTTTTCCAGCGCTTTCACTCAACCGCTTGGCTTCCAAAAAGAAAACCTGAATGAATTTTTTCGTGTTGACGCGGGCGGAGGGCAAGACGGCGGCAGAGTCTTTCTGCAGTTCTTTCATTTTTTTGCTGATGACGGTAAAGTCAAAAAACCGGGACGCATAGCTTTCAAACCGCGGATTTGAAAAGTCTGTTAAACCGAGTGATGCAAAATGGTTTAGCGAATGGCTGACCGCCCGCCGTATCCGCTGCTCAGACGCTTTAACCTCCCTGTTGATCTCTGCGGGTGAAGCAGCCGGTCCGAGCTTTTGCACGGCAATCTGATGAAAAATCTGTTTGAGCGGCGGAAAGTCCTTTTCATATAATGAGGTCTGTTCATCATCAAACAAATACTGAAGGATGGCGATTAAATCCTGGGATCCGCTCTCCCCGACGATTCCGAGTTCAGACAGGAGAAATTCGCCCGTTTCCTGAATGCTTTTTTCCCTAAAGCCGTTTTTCCCCCCGCCGCCGAGGCTCACAAGCCGGTTCAGCGAAGATTGTATGTCATGGATCGACCGTTCCAGCTCGATGCGCTCCTTGACTTTTTGAATGACATTCAAGATTTCAATGCGGTTAATCGGTTTATGTATATAATATTCGATCCCCAGGGAATAGGCTTCACCGATCATTTCCTTTGATTCCACCTGGGAGATCATGATGATCTTCCCTGAGAAAACGCCGTGCAAATGACGAACCGTTTCAATTCCGTCGCGGAGCGGCATTAAAAGATCGACAAATAAAATATCAATTTGCTGCAAATTCAGGACGTGTCCTTCCAAATCGCAGCCGTCTTCCGCTTCTCCGGCCACTTCACCCAAATCTTCGTCTTCAATGATTTGTTTTAAAATCGATCGCACAGCACGGTCATCATCTGCAATAAAAAAACGCACAGGCCTTCACCCTTTCTGAATCAATTGTTGAACCGGAAGTCTGATCGTAAACACAACACCGCTTGCATCATTCCGGAATCGAATGCTCCCTCCAAGCTCCTCGACAGTTTCCTTCACATAAGACAGACCGATTCCGGTTGAAGGAGTTCCGAATTCATCATATTTTGACGTGTATCCCGGCTCAAACACCACATCTCCGACTTTCTCGGGAATGCCCGGTCCGTCATCTTCCACGCGGCATTCCAGCATGTCATCGCCGCGCCTATAGAGGCTGAGTCTGATGGAGCCCTGCTTTTGAATCGCTTCCACCGCGTTCGCCATAATATTATTAATTACGGATAATACGGTATACACATGGTATTTCGGATGTTCTCCGTCTATCGAATAATGAAAGTCAATGTCTTTTTCGAGCGATTCAGCATACTTTCGATTTATGCCGGTCACAAGCCGGACCAGATCCTCTGCAGCCATGTAGTCTCTGAAGCTTTCTTTGGAAATTAATTTTGAAAGTCCGGCGAAAATGCGCTGATTGTCTTTTTTGACCTCATGGATTTCACCGGCGAGGCGCAGCACTTTCTGGCTGATCTGCCGGACGGAGGAATTGTTATCGCTCTGTCTATTTAAGAGCCTGTACAGCTGATAGGACTCGTTTGTAATCTCTTCAGTATTCTTCAACGTCTTTTTCAAATGAACGGTTTCTTCATATAAGTTTGAAACGATCATCAGCATGTGCTCATTTTGTTCGCGGATCTGCTTTTCCCGCGATTGCGTTTCATACAGCTTCATGACATTAAAAAAGCTCAGCACAATAAAGCTGTGGGAAAAAGCAATCGCCATCATGTCGCGGATTTTTCCCGGGGTGACGGTAGACTCGAACATCATATATTGAACGGCCAGTTCGGCTCCATCGGCAATCAGTTCGATTCCGAAGCCGAGAAACCCGATGTAGAGCGGGCGAAATTGAAATCGTTTCACTTTTGCCAAGTAGAATAGAAACGCATATGTGAAATAAAAGAAAAAAGTCGGATAATGGTAGTAAAAGGATGACAGCCAATCGATCTGCCCCGGCCCAAATCCATCAAGCAGCACACGAAATCCGACGACTGCCGCCCCCGTTAAAAAGCCGGACAGCACAGCCGGCACATTCCGCAGCAGCAGCAAAAGAAAGAAGAAAGTCGGAACCCCGAAGCTGACCCTGAAGGTCTCGTTCAGCGGATAAAACTTCAGCTCTCCTGCCAGCGGCACAGTTAACATCATCACCATTAAGATATAGCCGTCTTTTTTAACAAGCCGGGCCGCTTTTGTCATCACGCTTCCCCGATTTCCACCCATCATGCTGATCCTCCATTACAAACGTGTTGCTTTATTTTGGCGTTAATCGCACAATATCCGCAACTCCCATTTTACCCACAGTCGATTTGATTTTTAAATCAATCGGCTTATTTTTTAAATTTTTTTGTCGCTTTTTGTAGGTTTATGTAGGTTCCATTATAAATTGAATGTATATTTTCTCTATTTGAAAACGCTTATATTTTTCCGCAACTCACTCCCTTGTGCAATCCAAACCCCTTTTTCCCAGGAAAGAACAGGCTTTAAAACAACTTGTGCGGCACAGGCTTTTACCCCTTTGCCTTCTGCCGCCATGCTCAAATCACCGCTTTTAGAGCCTCGTATTTTTTCAGCAAACCTGCAGGCTTTAACAGGTCAGGATTGGAGGAATTTCGATGAATGAAGTATTGGAAGAACGCTATGACGCCCGCTTCTGGCAATCCCGCCTTGAAGATTTGGTCGAACATTACCGTCCTTTTTCCTCAAGCGGACGCAACGCCGAATACATTCCCGCTTTAGGAAAAATCGACTCTAACCAGCTCGGCATCTGTGTGATCGGCTCTGATCAAACGATGATCAAAGCAGGAAATTCGGACGTATCATTCACACTCCAGAGCATCTCGAAGGTGATCAGCTTTATCGCAGCGTGTTTGACGAAAGGGATTTCTTACGTATTAGACCGTGTTGATGTAGAACCGACGGGAGACGCGTTCAATTCAATCATCCGCCTTGAAATGCACAAGCCGGGAAAGCCGTTTAACCCGATGATCAACGCCGGAGCGCTGACCGTTTCGTCGATCCTTCCCGGTGAATCGGCACTGGGAAAAATAGAGTCGCTTCATGACGTCATTGAAAAAATGATTGGAAAACGGCTTGAGATCAATGAGGAAGTCTTTCGGTCAGAGTGGCAGACCGCCCATCGGAACAGAGCATTGGCCCATTATTTAAAGGAAACCGGCTTCCTCGAAGCAGACGTTGAAGAAACGCTTGAAGTCTATCTGAAACAATGCTCTATGGAAGGAAGCACTGAAGACATCGCCTTGATCGGCATGATTCTTGCAAATGACGGATACCATCCTTTCCGCCGTGAACATGTCATTCCGAAGGATGTCGCGCGGCTGACAAAAGCTTTAATGCTGACGTGCGGAATGTATAATGCATCAGGAAAATTCGCGGCCTTTGTCGGCATTCCGGCAAAAAGCGGCGTCTCCGGCGGAATCATGTGCGCGGTGCCCGCCAGCGTGAAAAGAGAACAGCCTTTTCAGCACGGATGCGGCATCGGCATCTATGGTCCGGCGATTGACGATTACGGAAACAGCATGACGGGCGGAATGCTTTTAAAACATATAGCCCGTGAATGGGATCTCAGTATTTTTTAAAATTACAAAAAAAGAGGTGAAAGCATGCAGCAATTCCTTCAAGAAGTCATTGGTGTCACAAATGATTTTCTTTGGTCAAAACTATTGATTATTATGCTTCTTGCTTCGGGACTGTTTTTTACTTTTAAATCTAAGTTCTTTCAAGTTCGCTTGCTGAAAGACATGTTCCGTGTTTTAAAGGAAGGAACGCCCGACAAAAACGGAATTTCGCCTTTTCAGGCTTTTTGCATCAGCATGGCCGCGAGAGTAGGAACAGGAAATATTACGGGGATTGCGATCGCCATTGCCTTGGGCGGACCCGGCGCTATCTTTTGGATGTGGATCATCGCCATCATCGGTTCGGCGTCAAGCTTTGTCGAAAGCACGCTGGCGCAAATTTATAAAATAAAGGATAAAGACGGCTTCCGCGGCGGCCCTGCTTACTATATGGAAAAGGGCTTGAAAAAACGCTGGATGGGCGCGGTTTTTGCCGTCTTGATCACATTGTCCTTCGGGATCGTTTTTAACGCGGTCCAGTCCAATACAATAACGGTCGCTTTTGAAAACTCGTTCGGGACAGACCGTCTCACACTGGGAATTATCATCACGATTGTTTTCGGCATCATTACATTCGGGGGAATCAAACGGATCGCCAAGCTGTCCGAATATATCGTCGTATGCCTGGCCGTCTTATATATCGGCGTCGCCGTTTTCGTCATGCTGATGAATATTACGAAACTGCCGGACGTCATCTCTTTGATTATCGGTCATGCGTTTGGCCTTGAACAAGCGGCGGGCGGAGCCATCGGCGCGGCCCTGATGAACGGGATCAAACGCGGCCTCTTCTCGAATGAAGCCGGGATGGGCAGCGCGCCGAATGCCGCAGCCGCAGCCACTACGAGCCACCCTGTCAAACAGGGCCTTGTCCAGGCTTTAGGAGTCTTTACGAGCACTTTGGTGATTTGTTCAAGCACGGCTTTTATCATTTTGTTTTCCGATGCGTATAAAGAGCCGGGGCTTAGCGGAATCGAGTTGACGCAAGCGTCGCTCAGCACGCACATCGGAGCATGGGCCTCAGGCTTTCTCGCCATTATGGTGTTCCTGTTTTCTTTCAGCACCTTGATCGGAAACTACTACTACGGCGAGACGAATATCGAATTCCTGCACACGAACAAAGCATGGCTCTTCATTTACCGGATCTGTGTGCTTGCGATGGTCATCTTCGGATCGGTATCAAAAGTCCAGCTTGTGTGGGACCTCGCCGATTTGTTCATGGGCCTGATGGTCATCGTCAACCTGATTGCGATTTTCCTGCTGTCAAAAGTGGCATTTGCCGCCTTGAAAGACTATGTGAAACAGCGCAAAGCGGGCAAAGACCCGGTCTTTTATAAAGATGTCATTAAAAACCATGAAGGCATCGAATGCTGGGAGCACTCCGGCACCGAACAAAAATCCGAAAGCAAAAATGCGATATAACACGAAAAGCCGCCGGGTACGGCGGCTTTTTCACGTTCATTTTAAAACCGCTTCACGCCAAAAGGTATAAAACATTTTTCCTCTCGTATCCGTCATGTCTCCGAAGATTTACTTAACCTGCTTTGGCAGAAACGGGGTTCAGCCATGAATATGAAAAGAAGCCGGATAGGCCGGCTTGCGCTGACATTCGCAGCGATGGCGGCGGGGCTTGCTTCAAGAAAGACGGCCGATATGCTGCCGGACATCGTGAATGTATATTTAGGGGATGCGCTGTGGGCGCTGATGATTTTCTTCGGCGCAGGCTTTCTGTTCAAAAACGCGAAGACGGCTTCCGCGGCGCTGATTGCGCTGGTGTTTTGTTTTATGATTGAATGCAGCCAGCTGTATCACGCTCCATGGATTGACAATATCAGAGCCGCTCCGCTCGGAGGGCTCATTCTCGGTTATGGATTTCTGTGGAGCGATTTATTGGCTTATGTGCTCGGCGTTTCCGCAGGCGCCGCGGGCGAAATGCTGTTCCGCAAACGAAAAAGACAGCCGTAACGCCGTCTTTTTGGGGAATATTTACACACTTTGATTTTGAGTCTTTTTACGGTTTAAAACAAACATAGCAAGTCCGATAATAAGAAAGATGGGTCCAATGAGTAAAGCACGATACAGACCGGCATTTCCTGTATTCGGCAGCGGGTTGCCTCCTGTTTTTTCGACATGTCCAGTGTCTCTATCCTTTTTGGCAGGAGGAGCTGCGGTATTTGTCTCTTCCTTATAATTCTCTACCGCATGCTTTACGATTTGCCCATCTTTTTTAGCTTCAAATTCGAATCTCTCCTCATTTAAAATAGATCCTCAGGGCAATCGTTTCCGTGTGTTTGTTAAAACGGGCGATCCCGTTTTCATCGGTTTTCCCAAAATTCCCGCACCAATTGATTAGTGAAACATACTCCATTGCTTTATTAGCCGTTGTCTCCTCCATATCCTCTTTTTTGGTTTCAGACCGCCGCCGCGCTTTTATTAAATAATATTCCCGTTTTTTAGGCAGACTACCTGAATAAAGGAGGCAGGTCATATGAAATTAAGCAGCAAACTCATCCTTGGATTAACGGTTTCATCACTCGCCGGCAAGTTTCTTGAAAAGTTGCTGATTCAAGATAATGTCAGCCCCAATATCACGGCGTCATTTAATCAAGAAGCAGATATTCCGGACATTGATGCGTCCTCTTACATCCATCATTTCGCCTCGGTCATCGGCAGTGTGGTCATCGGGCGCAACGTTTTCATCGGGCCTTTCTCTTCGATCAGAGGAGACGTGGGATTAAAAATCTTCATCAGCCATGACTGCAATATCCAGGACGGAGTTGTCTTGCACGGATTGAAAAACTATGAATACAACAGCCCTGTTACTGAACATTCCGTTTTTAAGGACCGTGAATCGTATTCCATTTACATAGGCGAGAAAGTGTCACTCGCCCCGCAATGTCAAATTTACGGCCCCGTTCGAATTGACAAAAATGTTTTTGTCGGGATGCAAAGCCTTGTTTTTGATGCCTATATCCAGGAGGATACGGTGATCGAACCGGGAGCAAAAATAATCGGTGTTACAATCCCCCCAAAACGATTTGTCTCGGCGGGTCGTGTGATTTCAAACCAGGAAGATGCCAACCGGCTGCCAGAAATAACCGATTCCTATCCATATCATGATCTCAACTCCAAAATGACATCCGTCAACCTTGAATTGGCAAAAGGCTACAAAAAGGAAGAAAGACAATGGAAACTGTGAAAGAAATTTTGGTTGTCTACGGGCGAATCATTACCATCCTTCCGCTTTTATTGGTTGTCACATTGTTCATGGGAAAACGCTCAATCGGAGAAATGCCTGTGTTTGATTTTTTAATCATTATTACATTGGGTGCCGTTGTCGGAGCGGACATAGCCGATCCGAAGATTGAACATTTGCATACCGCCGCTGCGGTGGCTGCGATTGCCCTATTGCAAAGACTCGCTTCAAATCTCATGATCAAATACCGAACGCTGGGACGTCTAATTACATTTGAACCGACCATCGTCATCAAAAACGGAACGTTTATCGTCGGCAATCTGAAACGAATCAAATATTCAGTGGATAATATTCTGCAAATGCTTCGGGAAAAAGACGTTTTCAATGTCAGCGACGTAGAAATGGCGTTTGTAGAGGCGAACGGAAATTTAACGGTATACAAAAAGCCAAATAAAATGGAAATCACAGCTGAAGATATGGGAATTCAAAAAAGCAGCGGCGAATTTTCATATCCGGTCATCGTTGACGGAAAAGTGTACACGTCTGTCCTTCAGCAATTGAATGTAACAGAAAGCTGGCTCAAAAACCAGCTGAAGAAGAAAGGGCTTGAACGAATGGATGAAATCTTTTTCGCTTCGGTTAATCAAAACCATGAACTGCATGTTTCGCTCGATAATCAAACGACGAAAATTGAGCCGGAGCTTTTGCATTAAAAAGCTCCGGCGTGTTTTAAATTCCGCCGGAACTGCCTTTTTTCATCCGCCGCTTTCGGGACAGAAATCGTTGTGAATCATATAATATTCGAACACCCGCTGCAGCCACTCTTCTTCTTCTTTTGTAAATGGTGAAGGAAATTTCTCTGCCAGCTGCCGCGATTCTATTGTCTCCATCTGTCCTAAAGCCGACAGCACGCCCTCTCCGACAAACTCCAAACTCGTCTTCATATACCGGTCTGCCATGTCCTGCACCTCGGGGTCATCAACCGGTTTTCCCATGAGCCGCTTGGCTTCCTTAGATAAACGAACATACTCTTGATCCAATTTGGCCATCTCTTCCTCTGATTTGCCGAATACATCATCGGCAAAACTTTTAGACACCTGCTGTTCAAGCCATTCGCGCTGCTCCTTCTCCGTCTGGATGCTGTTCAGCAGGCTCATGAAAACAGAACTGTCGATTTCCTCTTCCTCTTCCAGAAGACCGATCGTCCTGTCGATCGCTTTCAGCCCTGTTTCAATATGCTCCTTCCTCTCCTCCAGCACCCTTTTCTGCTCCTGCAGCGCCTCAATCAGACCAGCATCGAAGCATGCATCCTTCATGAAAGCGCGAATTTGTTCAAGGCTGTACCCCAGAAACTTAAAACATATGATCTTCTGCAAATCTTTCGCATCTCTGTCTGTGTAGAGACGGCGGCCGGTTCCCGTCTCTTTTTCAGGTTTCAACAGGCCGATTTCATCGTAATAATGGAGCGTCCGAATGGATGTCCCTGTCATTTCTGAGAAAACACCGATTGAATAATACTCATCTTTTTTCATAAGAGTCACCTCCAACTGACGATTCATATCCATCATAAAGCCTCACGCTGCTGGAGGTGCAAGCTTATTTGTTCAAAAATCGTACGATGCTGCGCAGATTCCTCAAAAGCAACTTCAGTTTTTAATCCGGAGCAGATTCGTCGATCAAGTTCTGCAAGTCTTTTTTTACAGTCCCCGCATCCGTTCCAATCACAATTTGAATATGATGCCGATCAATTATGATCACACCGTGCGCCCCCAATCGCTTTAATTGGGCTTCATCCGCCAATGACGTGTCTTTTAATTTCAGTCGCAAACGGGTAATACAGTTTTCACAAGTGACGACATTCTCACGGCCGCCCATATACTTGAGAATACCTGCCGCCATAGACTGCTGCAGCCGGTCTCCTTCAGGTGTTTCCTGCTCCCTTCCGATCACCGGAACGTTTCGCTTTATAATCACAAAGTAAAACGTAACATAATAGAGCGCGAAAAAAGCAACGCCCACCGGTATGATCAATAATCCGCCGTCTGACAAATTAAGATTCAGCAAATAATCGATGGCGCCCGCTCCCCATGAGAAGCCGTGACGAATCCCCAGCAAACAGAGCACCGCTCCGGCAAGTCCCGTATAGACCGAGTGAAGAAAATACAATAAAGGCGAAGTAAATAAAAACGTGAATTCAACCGGTTCCGTAATCCCGGTGATCAGCGATGTGGCTGCTCCGGAAGACATGAGTGCTTTCGTTTCTTTTTTTCTCGTTCTGGCTGCATGCGCTATTGCCAAAGCGATCGCCGGAATGCCGAACATCATCGTGATAAAAAACCCGCCGAGAAAGTAGCCGGCTGTCGGGTCTCCATTCAAAAACCGTGTAATTTCCCCTGTCACCGCTTCTCCGGATGCCGTCTCATAGCGCCCAAGCCCAAAATATATATACGTATTCATGACATGGTGAAGTCCGAACGGAAGCAAAAACCGGTTCAGAAATCCGAACACAAAAACACCGAAAGCGCCAAGACCAACAAGCGACTGGCTAAAAGCGTCGATCGCCGCCTCTGCGTAAGGCCAGACGACCGAAAAAAACCCTGCCACCGGAATCGTCACCAATACGATCATTGTAATCGGAAACTTCTCTCCGCCAAAAAAAGAAAACATGCTTGGCAGTCTTGCATGTTGAAATTGATTATAAATGAAAGCCGCCATCAGGCCGGCGAGCACCCCGCCGAAGACGCTCATATCAAGGTCCGGATTCAAGATGCCGATCCCCTCTTTTAACACGGTTATCGCCAAATATCCTGTCAGCGCAGGAATCCCTTTATCTTTTGAACGGGCAAAGCCCATGGCGATGCCGATCGCGATCAGGACATCCATATTGTTCAAAATCACGCCTGACGCTTGAAAAAGCGGTATATCCAGCATATCCTCCGCAGAAAGCCGCAGCAGCAGCCCGGCGATCGGAAGAACGGTAATCGGAATCAGCAAAGACTTTCCAAGCAGCTGAAGTATATGTTTCATTCCGGCATTCTCCTTATGTCAAATTCCTAAATGATACAAGCTGGACATCCGCAAGCTTGTTCAAGCGGATGACAACGTCCGGATCGGTTAAAAACTCAAGTTCATCGACTCTTGGATAAGTATATGAAGAGTTCGTCAAAAGCTCCTTATCGAGGTATGCCGGGTGGGTCATGACCTCCACGGTATTATGTTTTTCAAACAGTTCAGAGACGGCTTCTTCACCCTTTAAGGCCGCTTCAAGGACAGGTGAGAAAGAGTCTGTCGTTTTCACTCCTTTTTCCGTTATTATGGCGCTCTCCATATTACGTCTGACAGGCAGGCGATACTCCTTGGCGAGCGACAAAAATACGTCAGAGATGCCCGGATAAGCATTGATGTGATGGTGGCTGTCCAAATGATCGGGTTTCAAGCCCATGTTGATGCATGTTTCAATCTGCGTTTTCCACTCGCGGTATACTTCATCGGCATCTATTGTAAAAGCACCTTGATAAAATGCGAGATTGCGAAAACTTCCCTTTGAATCGACAATCGTCCGGTGGTCAGACAAAAGCGGCCTTCCGCAGGTCAGCACCAAATGTACGCCGATCCCAAGTCCGGGCGATTCGCGAGCCAGCCGGGCCGCGTGACCAGCGCCCGGCATATTCGTCATAAAGGTCGCTGATGTTAAAATTCCGAGCTTATAGGCATCAATAATTCCGTAGTTCACACCTCTTGAATATCCAAAATCATCAGCATTGATAATCAGTTTTTTCATCGATCCGATACCCCTTATCTGTTTTTTTAAAAAAGTATGCGGCGGCATACGGTTTTACCCTAAATAGAAAACGACAAAAGTGACTGGTGAAAACTGATGATTGGTAGATTGACAAAAACCTCCCGAGTCTTTTAAACTATTTTTCATATATTTTAAAAAACTCTAAAAAAGGAGGCCGGGGTCTCGAACGACAGAGCCTCAACAATGAGATGACAAATCCGATCCGAACTTCTTTACAACAATTTTCTGTCATTATACTTGACGGCGCGATGGCCACCGAGCTTGAACGGTACGGCTGTGATTTGAACGATAGCCTGTGGTCTGCGAAAATTCTCATCGAAAACCCCGAGCTTATCAAACAAGTCCATCTGGATTATTTCCGTGCGGGCGCCGATTGCGCGATTACAGCCAGCTATCAGTCGACGGTTGAGGGTTTCACAAAACGCGGCCTTAGCGAACAAGAAGCGCTCCACCTCATCCGGGAGTCTGTCCGTCTTGCTGCAGAAGCACGCGATGAATTCTGGGCGGCTCCGGAAAACCGCGAAGGCCGGCCTAAACCGTTTGTAGCAGCTTCAGTAGGCCCTTACGGCGCCTTTTTAGCGGATGGTTCCGAATATCAGGGAAATTATGGCGTCACAGAAGATGAATTGGCCGATTTTCACAGGCGGAGAATGGGCGCTTTAATCGAAGCAGGCGCCGATATTTTGGCATGTGAGACAATACCGTGCCTTTCAGAAGCAAAAGCTATCGTTCATTTATTAAAAGAGTTCCCGGATACACATGCGTGGATCAGTTTCAGCGCTAAAGACGGACGCCATATCAGCGACGGTACGAAAGCCGGCGAATGCGCGAAGTGGCTCGATCAGCATGACCAGGTTGCGGCAGTAGGAGTAAACTGTACGCGGCTGGAGCATGTCTCTTCGCTCATCGGCGGCATCAAAAAGCATACAGCTAAACCGATTATCGTCTATCCAAATTCCGGTGAACAGTATGACCCGGAAACGAAAACATGGCATGGCGCGGCATGTAAAGCTTCTTTCGGAGAAAGCGCCCGCAGCTGGTATAACCAAGGGGCACAGCTGATCGGCGGCTGCTGCAGAACAACGCCTGAGGACATCAAAGCCGTCGCCGCCTGGGCGAGAAAGCTGGAGGTATAATGGAACAGTCAAACACCAATCGCCAGAACTTTCAAAGAAAAATGCAAACGAGACACCTTATCATGCTTTCCTTAGGAGGCGTTATCGGCACGGGCCTTTTCTTAAGTTCCGGTTATACGATCTCACAGGCTGGTCCTGCCGGAACGATTCTAGCCTACTTGGCCGGGGCTCTGATCGTCTACCTTGTCATGCTCTGCCTCGGCGAATTATCGGTCGCCATGCCTGTCACCGGATCGTTTCATATGTACGCCTCCAGATTCATCGGGCCGGGCACCGGATTCACCGTCGCCTGGCTATACTGGCTGACCTGGGCTGTCGCGCTCGGTTCGGAATTTACCGCTGCCGGGTTATTAATGCAGCGCTGGTTCCCCGATACTTCAGTCTGGATGTGGAGCGCGGTATTCGCTGCACTGATTTTCGCGCTCAATGCTGTCTCAGTGAGATTTTTCGCCGAATCCGAATTTTGGTTTTCAAGCATTAAAGTGCTTGCCATTATATTGTTTATTATATTAGGAGGAGCGGCGATATTCGGCATCATCCCGATACAAAATGCAGACGCTGCACCGCTTCTTTCAAACTTTGCAGGAGAAGGCGGTCTCTTTCCAAACGGCTTCCTTCCAATTTTTATGGCGATGCTCTCCGTGAATTTTGCGTTTTCGGGTACGGAGCTGATCGGAATTGCCGCCGGAGAAAGCGCCGAACCGGAAAAGAACATTCCAAAAGCGATCAAGACAACACTCTGGAGACTGGTGCTTTTCTTCATCGGAACGATTTTCGTGCTTTCGTGCCTCATTCCGGTTAAAGAAGCCGGTGTGATCAAAAGCCCATTTGTCGACGTCTTTGACCGCATCGGTGTTCCATATGCGGCCGACATCATGAACTTTGTAATTCTGACGGCTCTGCTTTCCGCGGCCAACTCAGGCTTGTATGCATGCTCCCGGATGCTCTGGTCACTGTCAAAAGAAAAAACTTTGCACCCCGTATTTCAAAAGCTGACTTCACGGGGAATCCCGTTGAACGCGCTGATCTTCAGCATGCTCGGCGGCATTCTGTCGCTGCTCTCCAGCGTGTTTGCGCCTGATTCCGTCTACATCGTTCTTGTGTCGATTTCAGGGTTTGCCGTTGTTGCTGTCTGGATGAGCATTGCGGCTTCGCAGTTCATGTTCCGCAGACGCTTTTTGGCTGAGGGAAACACCGCAGACGACTTAAAATACCGGACACCGCTTTATCCGGCCGTACCGATTGCCGCTTTTCTGCTATGCCTGGCATCCTGCATTGGCATTGCCTTTGATCCGAACCAAAGGATCGCCCTTTTTTGCGGTGTGCCGTTTATGGCGTTATGCTATACCATCTATTATGCAACAAACCGAAAAAATAGCTGGAATCCGTCTGAGCCCGTTAAGAATGCAAGTTTGCATGTTTCATTTTCTGAATACGAGGAAAAGAAAAACTAAAATCCCGTATAAAGGAGCGAATGGTTATGGAACATGTGAAAGCCCTTGCCATCAAAGGCATCATGACGATTGTGATTCTGTACCTTGTTCTAGGGCTCGGGTTTAGTTTTAGTTTTGAAAACACCCTATTCATCACGATTGTTCTTGGCGCAGTATCCTATTTGCTGGGTGATTTGTTTATTCTGCCGAAAACCAACAACATCACGGCCACTTTAGCCGATTTAGGCGTCGCTTTTCTTGTCGTTTGGCTGATGGCTCTTGCGATGGGAACGGCTGCCAACACCGCTGCATTGGCCGCGTTTTTTGCAGCTGTCGCTATGGCGATCGGTGAATACATTTTCCATTTTTACTTGATGAATAAAGGCCTTGGCTCGCCCAACCGCAGAATGGAAACGAGAACGGAATAACAATAAAAAAAGAACGTCCAGTTGGCTGGACGTTTCTTAATTTTGGATAGAGATTTTCCCAATACGGCCGCACTCTTCTGCAAACCAGATCGAATGGGCTGATCCGGCCGCTATCCCGTGCGGTTCAGAATCTGCCGTCGGGATTGGATATTCCGTAATATCCCCGTCGACTGTAATGCGGCCGATTTGACCCGCGCCCCATTCCGTAAACCACAGTGCTCCGTCACCGCCTGCGGCAATCGCGTGCGGGCGTGCATGCGCTGTCGGAAGCTGGTATTCGCTGATCTTTCCTGAGACCGTTATTCTCCCAATTTGATTTGCGTTTATTTCTGTAAACCATAAAGCCCCGTCCGGGCCGGCAGTGATCCCGACCGGGCCGGATTGTTCTTGGGGCAGCGGATACTCGCTGATGTCTCCATCTGCCGTTATTCGCCCGATGGAGCCGCTTTGGTTTTGTGTAAACCAGAGCGCGCCGTCTGCTCCCCTTGTAATAAATGACGGGAAGGCTCCTGGTTTGGGCAGTTTGTATTCTGTTATTTCGCCTGAAGAGGACAGCCTGCCGATTTGATGTCCGGCCATATCTGTATACCACATGGCGTCGTCACAGCCTGCAGCGATTCCAAACGGGGCAGCACCCGGTGGAAGAGCATACTCGGTTATTTTCCCTTGAGGCGTGATTTTGCCGATTTTCCCCGCTTTATACTCTGTAAACCAAAGCTCGCCGTCAATCCCGGACGTAATAATCGAGGCGCCTGCGCTCTCCGTCGGAATCGTATATTCGGTGATATCCCCGGACTCTGTGAGCATACCAATCCGGTTCCCCTTTTGTTCAGTAAACCAAATGCGCCCGTTTGCACATACTGTGATCCCGTACGGCCCCGATTCGGGGTCGGGAACCTGATATTCAGTCATGCGAATCTGCATGGATACCCTCCCTTCCTTTTTCCTGCAAGCTATTTTGCCCCAGGCATCTCTCATTTTTATGTTACCTCAGGGGGGAGCATGCAGTGAAACAAAAAATTCCATCAATATGAATTGTACAGGCTCACTCTAGTATCATAAAATGGTTTTAAAATATAACTTAATTTTCTATATGTGGTTCAATAAGGATTTAACTGCCGGTCTTATCATTTTAAAATATTTTTATATTATCGCCCTATCAATTCATTGCCGGCGGCATATTTTGTGTATAAAGGCAGCCGCTGTCTCAAGCGCGCCCAAAACCAAGTAAGAAGTGGATGTGTTCTGTATGTTTGAAGATGAGAGACTGAATCGCTTGATTTACCTTTATACCCCTCTTTATGCTGAGGATTTTCCGATCATTCTGTTCTGGATTCCAAAAAGCGGCTGCACGACGCTGAATCGCTGGTTCTTTTTCCAAAACGGTCTGCTTGAAGATGTCAATCGAAGATGCGCCGGAGAAGTTCACCACTACAGAAATGCGATCTATACGCAGAAGCCGAATTATGTGAAGGATCTTCTGACGGATTTAAGAGAGGGTAAAAAGGACACTTACAAGGTTGTACGCAACCCTTTTCGGAGAGCAGTCAGTTCCTTTCTGGCAGCGATTTGCTCCCCGAATTTTATTTGTCTGTTCAACAGTGATATAAACACAGGGCTTTCTTTCACGCAATTTTTGCATCATCTAAAAGATCTCGGGACGGATATCAATGCCATTGACCGACACCTTGGTCCCCAGTATATCGAAGGAGAAGAAGAGTTTGTCACCAATTATATTTACCTCGAGCAATTCAGCGCACAAATCAGAGAGATTGAAAACAAATACAAATTATTGAAATCTCCGTTATCACAGCTGTCACAATCACCGCACCATCTGTCAGACATTATGATTAAAAAAGGGAAGTTTGCTGACACCGTTTTGACTATGTCAACCTTCGACTGGGCGTTTCCGACTTTTGAGAGCTTTTACAATGACGAAACAAAAGAATTGGTGCACGACATTTTTGCGAAGGACTTTGAAGTGTACGGCTTTGATTCGAAGCATATCAAGTAAACCGGAACTCGGTCATCACATTACGATCTCCTTTCAATTCGATTACATTTTGGAAAATTGATTCCAAATGGTTTCTTTTTCAGAGACGATCGTTTAGAATGCCCACTAAAGGTCATTTTAAGATTCACTTCTGTTTGAAGAAAGGAGATATATCATGAAAAAAAGCATATCATCTCTCATGATCGGATTATTGGCTGTCGTGTTGGGCGCCTGCTCTTCAAATCATGATGATCAGCAATCCCAGGCCAGCGATCAAGCGAAAACCGCACAAAGCGGGCAGCAGGATCAGGAAAAGCAAATAAAAGCAATGCAGAAAAAGCTTGATCAGCAAAAGGTTGATGACACAAAAACAGTGGCTGTCGTAAACGATGAAAAGATCACAGGCAAGGACTATAACAGCGTATTATCAACCGCTCAAATGCAATATCAGCAAACAGGACAGGACCCGACTTCAAAAGATGCGGCGCAGCAAATCAAAAAGCAGGCGATCGACAGCCTGATCGGACAGGCATTAATTACGCAGGAAGCGGACAAAAAAGGCTACAAAGCATCTGAGAAAGAAATTGAAAAACAGCTGGACGAAAGCAAAAAGCAGTATAAAAACGAGCAAGATTTTGAGGAAGCGGTCAAAAAAGCAGGCTTAAACATGAACACGCTGAAAAGCGACATTGCCGACAGCATCAAAACAGAGAAATATATTGACAAAGAACTGCCGACAGATCAGGTTACAGACAAAGAAATCAAAGACTATTATGATCAATTTGCCGCACAGCAAAAAGACAGCGGACAGAAAAACACACCTGCGTTTGACGATGTCAAACAGCAAATCCAAGATATGCTCAAACAGCAAAAAAGACAGGAAAAACTCGGACAGCAGGTCGAAAAGCTTAAGAAAAGCGCCGATGTGAAAGTGGAAATTTAACAAAGTCAGCCATCCTGTAGCGGATGGCTGACTTCGTTTTATTTATTAATATCTTTTTTGGACAGATGGCCGTCTTTGATCACAGTCTCATTGATATTGCCTTTCGTAACGGCATACGGCTCAAGTAAAATCGCCGGTACTTTGGCTTTGCCGTTTTCGACGGTTGTATCGGTTTGAATCGCTTCGCCTTTCGCCGCTTGAACAGCCATTTCAGCGCTTTTTTTGGCAAGCGCGGGAATCGGTTTGTAAACGGTCATCGTCTGCGTACCGTTCACAATTCGTCGGACGCCTTGAATTTCCGCGTCCTGTCCGGACACCGGAATTTTCCCGGCCAGGCCCGCCTCCTGAAGCGCCTCGATCACCCCGCCAGCCGTACCGTCATTGGCGGCGATCACGGCGTCGATATCTCTCGTCTTGTTCAATGCTTTTTTCATGTTCTTTTTCGCTTCTTCTGGTAGCCAGTCTTTCGTATATTCGTCAAGCACGAGCTTGACTTTACCCTGCCGCTTCAACGGTTCGAGCACTTTCATGGCGCCGTTCCGGAATAAGACCGCATTGTTGTCAAGAGACGATCCGCCGATATATACGAAGTTTCCTTTCTTCGCTTTTTTTACAATCGCTTCCGCCTGCAGTTCCCCGACCTTTTCGTTATCAAATGAAACGTAATAATCAACATCCGCGTTTCGAATCAGCCGGTCATACGAAATCACTTTTACACCGGCGCTGTGCGCCTTTTTCACGATCTCCGCCGCGGCATCCGCATCTGCCGGTACAACAACAAGCACGTCGACGCCTTCGCTGATCAAGAGCTCGGCCTGCTGAATCTGAACTTCTTTATTTCCGTTAGCGGCAAGCGTCTTGACTTCCCCCCCGAGGTTTTTAACTTCTTTCTCGAACGCTTCTTTATCTTTGTACCAGCGTTCTTCCTTCAGCGTATCGATGGCAAAACCGACGTACAATTTGTCGGAGTCGGCAATCAGCTTTACTTTTTCTTCACGGTTGGCGCTTTTTTCAGCAGAATTGAATGAGCACCCGGCAACAGCTGTGAGGAGACTGAACAGCGCAAGTGCCAACAGCCCTCTTTTCACATATATCGACAACATTAAAACCCCCCATTCTGTATCGGCATCAGAGCTTAAACCGTTTGATCATCACATTCATCCGTTCAACCATCTCTCCCAGAAGCCTTGCGCTTTCGTCCATCTTTTCAATCGAGCCGCTTTGCTCATGTACGGACGCTGAAATTTCTTCAGAACCGGCCGCGCTTTCTTCGGAAATCGCCGCGATATGCTCGACCGAGCCGTTAATCTCCTCGCTTGAACGTCTGAAATGCGATAATGCCTCCGAAATGTCCGATACACGGCCAGCCATATCCGTCACTTTATTTTTAATCTCTGAAAAGTATCGGCCGGAAGTCTCAATCTGGTTTTTTCCTTTATGAACTTCTGAAAAACCGGTTTTTAAATCACCGGCCATGGAAGATGTTTCGGTTTGAATCGCCGTGACGATTTCGGTGATGCTGCCGACAGAGCTTTTCACTTCTTCAGCCAGTCTTTTCACCTCGCCGGCTACAACGGCAAACCCTTTTCCGGCGTCGCCGGCCCTTGCCGCTTCTATGGACGCGTTTAATGCGAGCAAATTCGTTTGTTCGGCCATACCTGTTATCATTTCGACAAGCTTGTGGATTGACTGTGTCTGTTCCTCCAGCACACTGACTTTTTCTACGGATGCTTCCATTACATGATTGATGACATTCATTTGCTCCAATGATTGAGCCATCTGTTTGTCGCCGTCGACAGACACGTGAAGCACTTCTTTTGAAAACCGGGCCAGCGTTTCGCCGCTTTCATGAGCGTGCTGAATTTGCCCGGTGAGCTCCTGTGTCTGCTCGGAAATATTAGCTGCTTCATTTGCCTGATTCGTGGCCCCGTTTGCCAATTCTTCAACGGTGACAGCGATCTGTTCGCTTCCTTCTCTGACATCAGCCGAGACGCTCGTAAACGTAAGACATTGCTTGTCGACTTCGGCTGCGATCCCTGATACTTCGACGATCATCTCACGCAGGCTTCCGCCCATATGATTCACCGCTTGCGAAAGCTGGCCGATTTCATCTTTTCCTTTGTAATCAAGGGCTTCAAAGTTCAAATGACCCTTTGCAATTTCTTCGCTTGCTGCCACAACACGCTTCAGATTTTTCTTGATCTGCCGGCTGACAATGATCAGGAGTCCCGCCGACACAATCGCCGAAATCAGAATTGAGACGCCTAAAATATAAATGGTTTTCGTCATATTGGATTGGGCTTGTCCAATTGACTCAACATTGGTTTTGACAGCGTTTTCTTTCAAGCTTTCGCCTAACGTCATCGTCTCCTCTTTGAGCTTGTTCGCTTTTTTCTGAAGGGTTAAAAATTTCTCGGTGTTGATTTGCTGCACGTTGGGAACAATTTCGCTGAAAAAGTACTCATCCAGTGAATGATTGTTTTCAATGATTTGATCGAACATGTCAAGCTGCTCATCCGAATGCAGCTCTTTTTTCAGCTTTTTGGCCGTATCGGCAAATTCCTGGCTGTACTTCATATAATCGGTCAGCTTTTCATCCTGGGCGTTTATGATGTACTCCGGAATGTGCAAATATTTATTTTGATATAGGGACATCAGCTTTGCCGACTGAACGGCCGTTTCATTTTTCGATTTCGTATCCTGAACCGTCTGGCTCGTATCTTTTAACAGACCATATGTAATCAAAACGGATGTTAAAAACGCTGTTAACATCACAAAGAAAATAATGCCGTATTTGCCGCCGATTGTGATATTGTTCCATCTTGGGCTTTTCACATTGCTCCCCCTTCTTCCAAACAAAGTAGTTTTTATTTATATCGGCGGCAGCTGATACTTTTTTACAAAAATATAGTGATAAAGACCTTGTTTACAAGAGTGGTTTTTTTCTCAAGAAGTCGCTAAAAATAAAATACGCCTTTGAATAGTTCAAAGGCGTATAAAACCGGGTTTATTCAAGCGACTCTATCGCCGCAATCACATCCGCTTCATGAAAAGATCCCATCAAACATAAAGATTCATCCGGACGCGCGGCATGGGCGGCGATGATCCGTTTGGCCGCTTCAATATTTTCTAAAATGCCCAAATCGCTAAGTCTTCTCGGAAAACCGAGCCCTTCATAAAAGGGAATCAGTTCGGCTATTTCATCTGTCCGCCCTTCTAAAGCAAGCTGCACCAGTATCCCGTAGGCTACCTTTTGGCCGTGCAGCACACGATGGGTTTCGGGGATGAACGTCAAGCCGTTGTGAATGGCATGGGCCCCGGCCATTCTGCCGTAGCGGCCCGCATATCCGCCTACTGTGCCTGCCAGCGCAATGACCGCTTCGAGGACATTTGTGAAAGCTGGGGAGGATTCGCCTTTTTCAAGGCTCTCTATGGCTTTCAGGCTTTCTGTCAACAAAATATCCCGAATATAGACAGACTGCCTCAGCCCTGTCTGAACCATGATAGAAAGCGAATCGGCCGTATTTCTGATGATCGCTTCTGCCTCATACCATTTCGCAAGCGTATCGCCGATTCCGCTTTTCACATAAGCGACCGGTGAAGAGAGAAGCAGCAGCGGATCGACCAGTGTCAAATAGCTGGAGCGCTTCTGATATTGGACGCCCGAAAAGTTACCTTCATCGTCATAGATGACGCTTAACGGCGTGCTTGCCGCACATGTTCCCGGGATCGTCGGAATCGTCATGACTTCAATGTTCAGCAAATCGGCGGCTGCCTTCGCTGTATCTAAGACGGTTCCCCCGCCTATTCCTATGATGACGTCTGCTGATTCTGCTTCCTCTGCTGCTTTTTTAATCTTATTTAGGGAACTGCAGCCCGTATGCTGAACGACTTTCCAATCGGCTGGAGGTGTCGTATAACGTGTAAAAGCTTTAAACGATTTAACCCCTGAAATGATGACAGGACGTTCGAATGCATTCGCAAATGACGGCAGTTCTTTCACGATCCCCTCTCTGCAAACGTATTGGTTTGGACCGCTTCTGACAATATCTTCAGGCTGCATATTTCCCCACTCCTTCTATTCTTTTCTAATATTTATCATCTCACTTTCTAACAAGATGTCAAACGATATCACAAACCGCTCAGCAAGGGGCAGTGCTTGGGATACACCTCACACTGCCTGAGGAAAAGTGGACAGCCGGTGTTTACAGAAAAGGATCAGAGCCTGCTCGCTTCTCTTGCACCGCTTATCGGCCGGCATCTTCAGCAATTCAGACACCATCTGCCAAAAAAAGACGTGTTTCACATGAAACATGTCGGAGGCATTCTGATTTTGTCGGAAGACCTGCAGCTCTTGTCATGCAATCGAGCGGCCCTCCATTGGCTGAACATCTTGCGCGGCTGGGAAAGCATCGGCAGCGAAGCCGTGCCGAGACCCGTCCGAGCCGTCTGCACGCGCGCAGCGGCTGAAACTACAGCTCCGGCAAAAACGGTCATCTCGATTCCAGGCCATTCCTGCCTATCCATTAAAGCGAGCCGTTTAGACGGATTTGGACCGTCAGGCCAGATCGCCGTTTCATTTGAGCCTGCTTCACCCGCAGAAACCATTCCGCTGATAGCGGAAGCCTACAGCCTGTCCGACCGGGAAAAAGACATCGCTTACCGGGTCATCCGCGGACTATCAACAAAAGCCATCGGAGACGAATTGCATATATCGGCTTACACTGTTCAAGACCACTTGAAATCGTTTTTTTTGAAGACGGGCGCAGGAAACCGGAGGGAGCTGATGTGGAAGCTGCTTGATGATGTGCTGGAGTGAGAATAAGGCGGGCGAAAACTGTTCTCACGTCCGATTCCCCAGATGAGACACGCAGTGTTATTCCCCGTGTCTTGTCTTGCGGGGATCAAGACCAGCCAATTCAGAGGATTTTGATGCCTCTGCTATCTTTTTCATCATTCCACCCCGTCCTGCTCATTTAACAGCTCGTCCAAACGCGCAACTGCATCCTGCTTTTCAAACGTGCTGAACCATAGGTCGTCATACGAATCCAAGATGCGGTAATGGTGAGAAATCAAGTTTTGCTGAAGGCGAAACTCTCCTTTTTTCTCAATGTCCCGCCACCACACCTTTCCGCCAAGCGTCTTCCCTTTTGGTCTGTCGATGCTTCGGTGAGCAACAGTCTCCACCACCTCAAGGGGCTCATCCCCGAGGACGGCCTGCAGCACTTCACTGTTCCGAAAAAGCGCGCATACCGCGACAACATGCGCCCAGCCCGCAGCCGACCTGCCCTTTTCGATTTGCACGAGCGTTTTCTTCGACATCCCGAGCACGTTCGCCATTTTCTCCTGCGTATAGCCGCTTTCCGCCCGGATTAATCTTAATTTGGATGAGATCAGTTCGGTTATGTATTCTTTATCCATGGAGAACCTCCATTGTAACTTTTAGTGTAATTTTACACCAAAAGTTACAATGGTTCAATCTTTATAACCCGTTTTTTGCTGTCAGTTTAATCCTCTCCTTATGATATTCACCATTCTGGTTCCTTTCCACGACAGCTTCAAATTGCTCACTTTTTTCTGGGGCATCACCTAACCAGACAACATTGACTATATCAGAATGTGTTCCGCCTTCCTCTTGCTCATCCTTTTCGTAATCAACCGTCTCTTTTCCATTCACAAAAAACACGACTCTCTTTAACTCCGCATCTTCACTCGTTTTCTTCGAAACATAGCCATTCCAATATTGATCTCCCCTTTCTTTAGAATACGAGAGCTCCCATTCCCCGTCTGAAGTCAGTTCGCTCAGTTTGCTATGTTCAAAAAACAGACAGTAAATCGTGATTCCGATGCCCAGCATCATCGTGAAGGCAATTGATGCAATCCATTTCTTTTTCACTTTCAGTACCTCTTTTTTTCTTCCATTGTATCCTTTTTTTCATTAAGCAACATCATACAAGAAATCTCCCATAAACATGATAAACTTAAACATCATCACACCAAGGAGGCCCGCCATGCGAAATGAAACCCGCACGCTTTTCCTCGACCCTGATCTAAATGTTGAAGCCTACCGCTTTAAAGGCATTATCCAGAAGTTTCCGAATCACTTCCACGAGTATTTTGTGATTGGTTTTATTGAGAAGGGGCAGCGCTATTTGCTTTGCAAGGGAGAAGAATACATCATTAATCAAGGCGCTCTCGTGCTTTTCAATCCTTATGACACGCACAGTTGCGAGCAGATTGACGGAAAGGCGCTCGATTACCGCTGCATTAACGTGATGCCTGATGTTATGAGAGGATTTGTGAAGGAGATCACTGGGGCCGACAGCCTCCCATATTTCACGGAGAATGTCTTGTTCCGCCATGAGCTGAACGCCAGCTTGAAGGAGCTACACATTCAAATATTGCAAAAAGAAAAAGCCTTGAAAAAAGAGGAGCTTTGTCACGTTTCTTGAAAATGCACCTGAACCGTCCGACGAAGTCAAAGCGGTGTGCAGTTATTTGGAATCCCATTACCAGGAAAACATTACGCTTGAACATTTAAGCAGGCTGACAGGCTGGAGCAAGTATCACCTCCTGCGGTCGTTTACGAAGCAGAAAGGAATTTCCCCCTACAGCTACTTGGAAACCGTTCGTATCAATCATGCGAAGAAGCTGTTGGAAGAAGGCGTAAAACCAATCGATGCGGCTTTCCAAACAGGCTTCAGTGATCAGAGCCATATGACGAAATTTTTCAAGCGGCAGGTCGGGCTGACGCCGAAACAATATATGAAAATTTTTGAATATGACAGGCAGGAGATCAAAGGATGAAGACAAGACGCGAAACCGCCGGACACCTCGCAGCTGTGATCACGATCATCATCTGGGGTACTACTTTTGTCTCAACAAAGGTGCTGCTCGAGGATTTCCCGCCCGTAGATATATTGTTTTACCGTTTTCTCATCGGGTTGATTGTGCTGATCATGGTGCATCCGCATGTGCTGACTTTCCGGAGCTGGAGGCAAGAAGCGCTGTTTGCGGGAGCAGGTTTATGCGGAGTGACGCTTTACTTTCTGTTGGAAAACATCGCGCTTACTCTTACCTACGCCTCAAACGCCGGCATGATCGTCGCGGTTATTCCGATGATCACCGCGGTATTGGCGCATTTTCTCCTTTCGGGCGAAAAGCTGGAGCCCCGCTTTTTCATTGGGTTCGCCGCCGCTTTCACTGGACTTGCGCTCATTTTCTTTAATGGACAAATGATGCTTAAATTGAATCCGCTCGGCGACATTCTCGCTGCTGCCTCCGCATTCGTCTGGGCGGCATATGCGATTTTGATGAAAAAAATCAGCACATTCGGTTACCATACAATCCAATGCACACAGCGGATCTTTCTGTACGGTTTGCTATTCATGGTTCCCGCTCTGTTCCTGTTTGATTTCCGCTTCGACGCAAGCCCTTTTTCCTCCCCCGTCAATTGGTTGAACATCCTATTCTTAGGCGCGGGCGCATCTGCGCTTTGCTTTGTGACATGGAACTGGTCGGTCGGTGTGCTTGGAGCGGTAAAAACGAGCGCTTATATCTATATGGTGCCCGTCATCACTATTGCGGCATCCGTTATCATTCTGCAAGAAAAACTGACATGGGTTGCTTTTTGCGGAGGAGCGCTCACATTGGCCGGCCTTTATATTTCTGAAACAAAACCAAAACCGCAGCTGAAGGAGGAACAAATTTGAGGGAAGAGACAAAATGCGCACTGATCATCGATGAAAGCCTGCCGCTCGGGCTAATCGCCAATACAGCTGCCATCCTGGGGGCGGCCCTCGGCAAAAACAAACCCGATCTGATTGGAGAAACTGTAACAGACGGCTCGGGAATCGACCATTTAGGTATCGTCAAAATCCCAATCCCCATTTTAAAAGGCAATGCCGAGCTGCTTCATCAATTAAGTCAAAAGCTGCTGACCGACGAATTCAACGATATTCTGACGGTTGATTTCACCGATGTAGCGCAAAGCATTCATACATATGAAGCATATATTGAGGCATTTCAAAGCACCGCAGCTTCCGATTACCGCTATTTTGGAATCGGCATTTGCGGGGATAAGAAAAAAGTTGCGCGGCTGACAGGAAGCTTGGGGCTGTTGAGATAAACAAGATACGGAAATTGACTTCGCTTCATTTAGTGAAGGAGTCAATTTCCGTATTTTTTTATGTCATATGTTTGAGATCTATTAGTGAAAGCATAATGAAAGAAAAGAAGAACAATCGGGGATGCAGCTGTTGTAATAGCGTGCTGAAATCGCTATTGGCACGGCGTTGTCTGCTGTGTTATTTGCAATATTTGGCGAACTAATATCTCATTAATTTCCTTATTTAATGAAAACTGCATAAATACATAATATAATATATTTATGCAGTTTTTCTAATCTTTAATATATATCAAGTATCGTGGAGGCATTAACATTGAACACAGACAAACAAGTATTCATTGAAACGCAGAAAACAGCCAAAACCCTTAAAACTTAGTGCAGCATTTTTCAGTATAATATTGGCTTCGTTCATAACTGCAATTCTTTCTGGTCAAGCAGATTCGATATTCCCTTTCATTTCCGGCATCTCCATTATAATATTAGCTGTCATATTTACGGGGTGTTTATTCTGGGTGCTTAGACAGCTTGTCATCCTGAAAAAAAAGCCGATTCAATTCATTACACACTTTTCCAAGAAAGCCGAGTTTGCACGTATCGTAAAAATGATTGATTATGTTTTACAACAAAAATACAAAAAGGCATTAAAAAATATACCGAACCAATAAAATCTCATGTTTTTTATGAATAGGAGTGACAATCCAATGAGAAACGAAAAACAATTATTTCAAAAAGCTGAACATACAGCCAAACTTCTTGAGTCTCACAAAAGTGACGAAGAGCTGCTTACATACCTTGCAAATCAAGAATCTGTTACATTAAATCAGCTAAAAATCTATTTTTCAAATCCAAGTTTTACATTAACGTATTTGATTAAAGGGATTTTTTTTAGCAGTATGACTGCTGTCATTATGGCGGCCTTTTTATCTGGTCAGATCTCCTCCCTCAACCATGGTCTTTCAAGGCTATTTTCATTCTTCTTCATGTTCTATCTGATCTTCTCTTTTCTTTGGATCGTCAAGATGCTGATCTCCTCGCGAAAAGGACCGATGCAAACAATCCTGCACTTCCAAAAAAGAGCGGAATATTCCAGAATCACGGGTATGATTGATTTCATTTTAGATGAACGCTTTAAAAAGGAATTCAATTAGAAAGCAGAGGAACATTCACCTCTGCTTTGATTCTCTATCATTCAAACTAAATAAGAAGGAGACCAAGACATGCAAACAGACAAACAACTATTCGAAGAAACAAAACAAACCGCTGAAACTCTATTGTTATCGAAAGCTGAAAACGATGAAGAGCTGATGGCATACCTCGAAAAACAAGATTTATCCACGTTAAACCGGCTGAAAGTTTATTTTTCAGGTCCTACGCTAAAAATCAGCCACGTGATCAAAGCTTCGCTCGCCAGTTCCATATTCGCCTCCATTGTAACTACTGTATGTTCGGGTCAAGCCAATTCCATTTTACCCGACGTTTCAAAAGGTTATTTTCCGGCTTTGTTATCGATATTACTTATCATGAGCTCCATCTGGGTGTTCGGCACGATCACTAAATCTCAAAGAAACAAAGAACAAAACTTTTTACACTTTAGAAAAAAAACGAACCATACAAAAATTATTGGAATGATTGATTTCGTTTTGGAAAATAAATATAAAAGTATTTCAAATTAAAAAAAAGCATCCCTAAAGATGCTTTTTTTATGCTTACTCGCCGCTAGACAAATTCTGTCTTCTCTCCTGCTCCGCAATGATTTCATTGTCCTCGGCATTGTCTCTCGTCACTTTCTGGGTCAAAATCGCGCCGACCGCCACTAAAATCATCACGGCTATGTAATAGCCTTTTTCATTGAGCTGCAGATTGTCCGCATTGTATAGCCCGATACCAAATAAAAAGACTCCCGCGAAAAATGTGAAATATGACATAACCGTAAAGGCCGTTGTGTTTCTTCTTCTGTATTTATGCATCTTAATACCTCCTAAAGAATAAAACCATTATACTTGATTTACGTCTCCAGAAGAAGAATTCTCTTCCTTTTTTCTCGCAATTTAGTAAATATGTAACACCTTGATAAAAAAGGCCCACAAAATAAAAAACCGGGAATGACTCCCGGTTTTTTAATGCTTTTCTTCGCCTAAAACAGCTTCAGCAATATTGACGGCATGGTCGCCGATCCTTTCCAGGTTGCTGGTGATATCGACGAAGATCACGCCGGCTTGTCCGCTGCATAATCCGTCGTTTAAGCGAAGAATGTGCTTTTTGCGAAGCTTGCGTTCCATTTTATCAATCTGATTTTCTTTTTCGACTACGCGTCTTGCGGCATCTTCGTTATTTTCCCCAAGAGCGGTGATGGACTCTTAACAGTGGAAATGGTCAGGTCAAGCATTTCCGTTAAATCAGCCATTGCCGCTTCGGAAATTTTCACCCTGTTGGATTGCTGGTACTCACCAAGCTCAACCAAGTTTTCAAAGTGATCGCCGATTCTTTCAATGTCTCTGACAGTATCCATTAACATATGATGTTCTTCAGATTCTTGTTCAGAAAGCGTAGTGGCGGACAATTCGATCAAGTAATCGGTTATCTTCCTGTCCAAATTGTTGATCGCATCTTCTATTTGAAAAGCGCTTTGCGCATGTTTTGCCTGTTTTGTATTAAAAAACTCTTTTGTTTCCTCAAGTCCCTTTACCGCAAATTCACCCATGCGCAATACTTCTTCTTTCGCCTGTCCCAGCGCAATTGAAGGAGACTGCTGAATGAACAGCGGATCAAGATGTGTTGCTTTATAGTCCACAACCGAATCTTTGCCTGGAATCAGCTTCGTAACGATCAAAGCCAATATGCCGACAAACGGAAGCTGAATCAGCGTATTCGACGTATTAAAGATCCCGTGGGCAAACGCAATCACCATCTTAGGGTCCAGCCCTAAAGAGGATTGAAGCATTAAAATCAAAGCTGTGAACGGCTTCAGCAAGATCAGGAAAATCGCTGTTCCAATCAGGTTGAACAATACGTGAACGGCCGCGGCCCGTTTGGCTGCCACTGAGGCGCCAAGAGATGCCAGTACAGCGGTAATCGTCGTACCGATATTGTCTCCGAATAATACAGGCAGAGCGCCGTTTAGATCTATTAATGAATCGGCAAACAGCCCTTGCAGGATCCCGATCGTTGCACTTGAGCTTTGGACGAGAACGGTGAAAAGGGTGCCGACGAGCACGCCGAGAATAGGATTCGCACTCATGCTGACTGTTAAATCATGAAAAGCTTCAACCGTCCGGAGCGGCTTCATCCCGCTGCTCATTAATTCCAAGCCGTAGAAAAGCGCACCAAATCCAAACAGAATTTGTCCGATGTTCTGAAATTTTTTGCTCTTTAAGAAAAACAGCAAAAATGAACCAATGGCGATGATCGGAAGCGCATATGCCCCAACGTCAAAGCCGATAATAAAGGCTGTGGCCGTCGTTCCGATGTTCGCACCCATAATGACGCCGATCGCCTGGCGGAGGGTCATAAAGCCGGCGCTGACAAGACCGACAGTGATAACGGTCGTGCCGGAACTGCTTTGAATTAAAACCGTGACAATCATACCTGCCAAAACACCCATCAGAGGGTTGCTTGTAAAACGATCTAATATGTCTCTCAGCTTATCTCCGGCTGATTTTTGAAGTCCTTCTCCCATAAACTTAATACCGAGAAGAAAGATCCCGAGACCTCCAATGAATTCAAAAAGCAATTTCTGCACATCTATTTCCAAAGTCGTGCCCCCCTAATTCGACATAAATCTACAAACCAAACACTATGATTATGATGGAGATTAAAGCCTATGTAAACGATTCAAATCGAAAATTTACAATAACTTAACATTGCCGGCTGATGATTTACATTCCCTTAACATTGCCTGGACTCACCGCAAATATACCCCATTCCAGCTGGCGAAAATCCCGAACTTTTTCATAGGTCAAACCGTATTTAAAACTAAGGAGGGTTACATATGCAGAACAGAGCCGACGGTTCTAAGATCAACATTCAAAAGACAAAAGGGGAACGGGTTTGGAACGCATTTGGCTATTTCTTTTACCTGGGATCGATCATTCTATTGGCCGCTGTCTGGGGATCGCTCCCCGAAAAGGTGCCTGCACATTACAACGCACTCGGTGAAGTGGATCGCTGGGGGTCAAAATGGGAGCTTTTCATATTGCCGGGAATCGGATTAATTATCCTTCTGTTCATGCAGTTCCTAGAAAAGCACCCTGAGATTCACAATCATCCAAAGCGCCTGAATGAAACAAACGCTGAACACTTCTACCTGCTCAGCCGAAAGTTGATCAACCGCTTAAAAAATGCATGCTTAATCATTTTTTCTCTCATATTAATTGAATCCGTGTCAATCGCTTTAGACTGGGGAAGCGGATTTGGCGGGTGGTTTCTTCCGATTGCCTTACTCGGCACTGTCATGCTTGTGGCCATAGGTTTAATACAGCAAAGGAAAATCAAATAACGGTCAGGTGCATATTTGTGAGTTTTAATAGTGAAACTGTCGCGGGGGATGATGGATGAGCCGCAATCCAAACAGAGGCTACTATCGAGGCTCTTTACAAGTTAATACACACTGCAAATTCATGCGCTGCCATCAGCTTTCAGTTTTTCTTCTCAAGCAGCCGCACATGCCTGTCTTTTTATTCCTTCATCATTAGCTCTGGAATTCAGTCGATATTTTACTTATTTTAATAAAAGTAACTTAGGCTATAAAGTATGTGCGGTGATTGTGGCGAGTCTTTTTTGATCTATCTTTTAAAAAAAGAGTGATGAACACTGTAATTCTGTTCATCACTCTTTCGAATCCTATTGATCATTATTTCGCTTCTGAGATTCTTGCAACGATTTGAGCCAATCCTTCTTTAATTGGCGTGAGCGGACGGCCGAGCACTTTTTCAAAATCATCGCTTTCGACTTCAAGTGTGCCTTCACGAATGCCTTTTTGGATATCGACAACCATCGGAATCAGAAAATCCGGCACACCCGCATTTTTCATGATATCGCGATAGGCAGCATCGTCAACATGCTGAACGGGAACTTCTTTGCCCAATACTTCCCCAAGGGCTGAAGCGATTTCTTCCTGAGTTAATAGTTTGCCTGAAAGTTCGTAAACGGTGTTTTCGTGGCCTTCGCCGGACAGAACCGCTGCCGCTGCATCCGCGTAATCCTGCTGCAGCGCCCAGCCCACTTTGCCATTCTCTGCTGATGTCACCCAAGGGGCTCCCGCCAAAACGCCTTGAATACTCGACATTTCATTTTCCAAGTACCAGTTATTGCGCAAGAAGGAGTATGGAATCCCCGTTTGCAAAATCGCTTCTTCAGTTGCTTTGTGAGTCGGCGCAAGGAAGTTTTTGCTTTCGCGGGCATTCGCAATGCTCGTATAAGCGATAAACCGAACTCCGGCGCGCTCTGCGGCAGCTACCGCATTGCCGTGCTGACGGATTCTCGTCTCATTGTCTCCATCGGCAGAGATAATCAGCAGACGGTCAATGCCTCGAAATGCGGATTCCAATGTTTCCGGGCGGTCAAAATCCCCGTGGCGCACATCGACCCCGCGCGCCCGCAGCGCTTCCGCTTTTTCCGGATTGCGCACGCTGACCGCCAGCTGATCCGCCGGTACAGTTTCCAGCAGCTTTTCCACAATTTTCGATCCTAATTTTCCGGTTGCCCCCGTTACTAGCATTTTCATATTCGAATTCCTCCTGAATGTTTTAATCTTGATCTGTAACAAATTTCGTTACACTTGATGTAACTATCATAATTACAAATAGGCTGCTTTGTCAACAGGAATGTCCTTTAACCTGGCTAAAACGTAATATGGTTTGTGGTATGATCATGTCAAAAGGAGGAAGTGATATGAGAAAAAACGCTGCCACTGAAGAAGCCATTCAAAGATGGAACCGGTTTGCAGATAGCTATGCTGCAAACCATACTGAACAAGGCGATATACATAAAGAAGTCTTTTTGAACCCCGTCATCTTTTCTCTCATTGAAACGGTGAAAAATCAAAAAGTGCTGGATGCCGGGTGCGGAGAAGGATATTTAAGCAGAATGCTGGCCGCCCGCGAAGCAGTTGTAACGGCGGTTGACTATTCGACAAGAATGCTTGAGATCGCCAAGGAAAGAACGCCGGACGGATTGCACATTCATTATCGGCACGGCAATTGTGAGGACTTGCATTTTTTAGATGAGCAAAGCTTTGATATCATCATATCGAATATGGTCATCCAAGACCTCGCAAATGATGAAAAAGCGTTTCAGGAAATGCACAGGTTATTAAAAGATGGAGGATGCTTTATTTTTTCAATATTACACCCTTGTTTCGTCACCCCGGAAAGCGGATGGGAAAGAACCAAAGACGGCCAAAAGCTCCATTGGAACGTTGATCGGTATTTTTACGAAGGCGCATATGAGCAGCCGCTGGGCGGCGAGGAGAAAATGTTTCTTTTTCACAGAACACTGACAAGCTATATCAATACGATCATCAAAGCCGGCTTTCAATTAGAAGCGGTCGAGGAACCGAGACCGTCAAAAGAGATGCTGAAAAAATACCCTTCATTTGAAGAAGATCTCAGGTGCCCCGATTTCATCGTTTTTAAATTAAGAAAGCCCGGCGGCGATGTCCGATAGGCCCCGAATCCGATAGACCTTTTCCTACCCTTTTTGAGTATTTGTTTTTCTTCGCGGCCAAATGACGGCTGGAATCAGAGCCAAGGATAACAGCCCGCCCGCCAAGGATAACACGGCATAGCTTGAATGAGCGACAACCATTCCGGAAAGAGCCCCGCCGGAAGCCCCCGCCAATGCGATCAAAACATCAAGCGTTCCCTGCACTTTCGCACGTGTTGAAGGCTCGGTCGAATCGATAATTTGTGCAGTTCCGCTGATTAATCCAAAGTTCCATCCCAATCCAAGCAGCGAAAGGGCAACGATCAATAAAACGAGCGAATCGCTGGGAGCCAGCGCCGCCACTGCACCAGCGAGCAGCAGGGTCACCCCTGAGGCGATGCTTATGGCTGTCCGGCCAATTTTATCAACAAGAATCCCTGTGACAAGTGACGGAAGATACATTGAACCGATATGAAAACCTATCACGATCCCGACATCTCCCAAGCTGTGTCCGTGGTGCTGCATATGAACGGGCGTCATGGTCATAATCGCAACCATCACAATTTGGGTAAGCACCATAACAGCGGCACCAATTGTAATCCCCTTTTGATCGTCCGAAGCACCGGCAGACTTCGATTCGTCTGCTAATTTATTTTCTTGTCTATAGGTTTCGATTTTTTTGGCGATCTCCAACGGATCCGGCCGAAGCAAAATATAAAGCACAAGCCCTGCCAGAATAAAAGCTGCCGCCGATAAAATAAACGGTCCCGCAAGTGGCGGAACGCCGATGATCGAAGCAAATTTCCCCATGACATCCACCAAATTGGGGCCCGCAACCGCTCCAAATGTTGTCATCACCATTGTGACGCTGATCGCTTTAGCCCGCTGCTTTTTATCAGCCAAGTCAGTGCCGGCATACCGCGCCTGCAAGTTTGTCGCTGTGCCCGCTCCGTAAATAAGCAGGGAAACGAACAACAATATGATGCTGTTGATCACGGCCGCAGCAACGACCCCGATTGCGCCGATCCCGCCGACCATAAAGCCGGCGGTTAAGCCCGTGCGGCGCCCGTAACGCTGAGAAAGTCTCCCGACGCCGAAAGCGGCTCCTGCCGATCCTAAAGTAAATAAGGCAGAAGGGACTCCTGAAAACGCATCCGTCCCAAGCATTTGCTTTGCTAACAGGGCGCCTACCGTAATCCCGGCAGCCAGCCCCGCACCGCCGAAAATCTGCGACAGACTCACGATGAATAATACTCTTTTGTACAATCTCTTTAATCGATCCGGAGAATCTATGTAACTCTCAACCGTTCGTTCAGAATACCCCGCCACCTCAACACCTTCTTATTTAAAATTTGTCCCCGCTTTCAATCACGGCGGTTCCTTTCGTTTATGAATAGTTTGAATTTTACTACAAAAGAACCTTTTGTCAATTTGCTAAGGGCATGTCCCCTTCAACATTTTATGAACTGAATTTATCATATTCCGATTTTAGATTGTGGCGGCATTGCGGGCATTAAAAAAACTAGTCACCGAATCAGTAACTAGTCAGATGATGTGCTTTTATTTCTTGACTTGCGACACGGTCAGTCCGTCACCGATCGGAATCAGCAGGGATTCTAATTGGGGTGGGCGGCGACGCCTTGATTGAATTTTTTCATTGATTCGGTATGTCGCTTCGGCATAGCATTATCGTCCGTGCACTACCGCATGCAAGTACGTTATCGGCAACGATTAACAACCAAAATGGCAAACAAGACGCTTCGGCGCGAGGGGTTCTTCTGCTTTTCTATTTCTCCGTCAATATATAGCCCCAATTTGTCTCATTCCTTTGTTTTGAATAATTTATAATCATACTTTAAATTCAAAACCTGAAGAAAGAGGGGCGAAAAATCTTAAGAATTAACTGAGCTCTTTTAATAACAGTTGGTCTGCTTCTCTTTCCATAAAATAAAATAGAAGAAGTTAACCTTAGAAACCTCTTCTTTTGATATTTGGTATATTAAATCATGTAAAGACAATAATGAATAAAAATTCGTTTATAAAGCAGGTGATCCCATGCCAACGAACAGATTAATCAACGAGAAGTCGCCATACCTACTCCAGCATGCACACAACCCCGTCGACTGGTACCCGTGGGGCGAAGAAGCCTTTGAAAAAGCAAAGCGCGAAAACAAGCCGGTACTTGTCAGCATCGGCTATTCGACTTGTCATTGGTCAATGGTTGTATTCCATAATAAAAAGAACCTGAAAAGTTTCAGGCTCTCTTTTTTTAAATCATTATTGATTTGAATTTTTTTCTCTTTTAACTTCAAGAAAATGAATCTGCCGCCCATCTATTTTTTGCACTTTAAAAATATAACCATCAGCTTCTAGTTCAGAACCAGCTTCTGCATCCATGTTTTGAGTCATGAACCAGCCGCCTATTGTGTCCACTTCCTCATGAGATAAATTGATATCCAAAAGATCGTTGACATCTTCAATTAGCAGCTTTGAGTTTATTATAAAGTGACCATCCTTTAACTTTCGAATATCCGGAATTTCATCAACATCAAATTCATCTCTAATTTCTCCCACGATTTCTTCAAGGATATCTTCAACTGTTACTAAACCCGACGTACCTCCATACTCATCCAATAAGATAGCAATGTGAATTCGCTCTTTTTGCATTTTCGTCAGCAGATTAACAAACCCAGCTTTGTATAATAATCAATTGTTCTCTTCGTTACCTTAGTTCCTTCCGCCAACTCGCCGATTTTCAGCTTTCCAGCCCCATCAAATCCCTCCAAACCATAACGGTTATTGCAGAGGTAAAGAGAGGCGAAGAGATCAACAAGAAAATATCACAGGAAAGTTTGTCTTTGATTCAACTTCTTTTGTTGATTACTTAATGTTTATTCAATCCTTTTTTTCAGATTAAGATATGTGTGACTTGCTCGCTCACATTGAAATAAGCAAAGATCGGATGAAGGATCACTTCGAATGTCGACTCTCCAACCCATCCAATACCCAGCGCTGTAACGGTTATGCCCAGTTGGCAAGCCGATAAATATTCATCTAAATGGGTAACTACTTTTTTGGCGGATACCGCTCCTTTTTTCCCTTCAAGTATAAGCCGGTCAATTTTAGTTGCCCGCACTTTTACGATCGCAAATTCCGTTGCAACAAAAAACGCCGTTAAAGCAATCAATACCGCAAAAATAATTAAATTAATGGCTGTCAATAAGTCGTCTTACTTTAAAGTAAGACTTACACCTCCCATAAAAGAAGAAGCATTTGATAAAGCTAAACGCGAGAACAAGCCTGTACTCGTATCTATTGAGTATAGCTAGTTTGGTTATTCTAATGGACATGCCTTGGTGTCATAAAAGAAGAAAGCACCAGGTTATAAAAATAAAATTAAATAAGAAAAGAGTGTAAGAATTACAAATAGAGTGGTCATTTAAATTCCTGTTTCAATATTTTTTAGCAACAAAAAAGCCGCTAAATCTGGCGACTTTTTCAAAAGATCATCAATATTTAGTTAGTTTGATATTTATATACTAGTGATTTAATAATTTTTATATCATTTTTCACATCATGATAATTTTGATAATTTAAATCTCTTTCTAATATGACCCCCTTGACAGGAGCTTTTTTAATAATATACTCGGCTAGTTTCCATACTTCTTTATGAACAGGTTCAGAATGAGAATCTATTAAAAATCCATACTTATTTCTGATAAATCCAGCTACGTGTAAATAATTTATTTTATCTTTAGGTAGCTTATCAAAAAAAGCATATGGATCGTATTTATGATTTATACTATTTATATATAAATTTGATACATCTAGCAACATACCTATGTTTGTTTCATTAAGCAATTTATACCAAAAATCCAACTCTGAAAAATCATTGTTATGCCAATTAAAGGTATAAGTTATATTTTCTAAATACAAATTTTTTAATCTTCCTTTTTTCAATTGATCATATTTGTTTATTAAAAACTCAAAAGTTTCTTCTTTATACATTACTGGAAAAAAATCGAGTAATTCGATATCTTTTACACTACTCATTGCTAAATGATCTGTATAGCTATTAATTTGTAATTCTGCCAACAAATTGGATATTTGTTTTTCCTTTTTTTTAGATAAAGGTTCATAAGTTCCTATTGAAAGAGAAAGTCCGTGTGGAATTAAGGGAAAATAATTTCTAATAGTATTCAATTCCTCTTCATTCTTTTTATCGAAATACCTTTCAGAAATAATCTCTAAAAAATCAACATCCTGCTTAATTACATCTAAATCCTTAAAAAAATTTTGACGAAAACTCAACCCAACACCAATACAATTGGACAAGAATTATCCCTCCACATCAACTTTATTTTCTACTTTATGTAGAGTGTAGAAAAAAAGGCATATTCGACTTACACTTGTTAAAATAACAAAAGACATAAAAATTAATACCCCGAATTTTTCAACAACAATCCAAGACAATGATAAGGCTATAATAGTGCCTAAATCTGATGAAGACGTTATAACTGATGTTACTTTTCCTTTCATATGACTTGGGGCGAAAATAAACACTTTTGACCTTAATAAATTATTTATTATAGGGGTACCTAAAGTAAATAAAGAAAATCCTATTAAATAGACAAAAGAATAGCTAGCTATCGTCATTAACAACAATCCACCAACTACGAGAACAAAACTTATTATAAATTGATGAATATACTGTAATTTAAATAATTTAAGTCTCGAAAGCATCAAGTTAGCCGTAATCGCTCCTACTCCTCCTATCAACCAAAACAAAGAAATTATAAGAGAAGAAGCATTTAAATTCTTTTCAAGAATATATATCGATAAGCTTGTTAAAACAGGAAAAGTTAAACCATTTAAAATTTCTATTATATTTAGCCTTTTTAATAATTGATTTTTATAAACTTCTTTGAACGAAGAAAAAATGCTCTCTTTTTTCTTTTTATTATTTACATAACCTAAATCTTTTATTGTTAATATTAATGTTATTGCAATCAATATAGTTAATAGATTGATAATTAATGAGTATGCATTAAGCCAATGATACATGAGTGGTCCTAATGAGAAACCAACTGTTTTACTAATCAAAAACCATGAGTTTCTACCACTTATTTCGGAAGCCAGGGTCTCTTTTGAGCAAAGTGAATTAAACCAAAGGTTTTGATTCATGATCGATATGGTACTGAAACATTGTGAAATCAACATGATAGGGAATATAATCCAAGTTAAACCGAGTGATAATCCCAAAAATAATAGTGAATAAAAAAACCAATTAATACTTAAACATCTTAGCATTATTCTTTTACTCGATGATACATCTGCTAAATAGCCTCCAAAAAAGGTTGCTAATATACGGGCTATTGCTGAAGTAAAAAATAATGATGATGTATATAAAAAAGATCCCGTAATCGAATATGCATAAAGTGGTAACCCTGTCCATACAATGGCTGCACCTAGGCTATCAACTGTTCCAACTATGACAATTTTATTTTTAATGTTGTTTAGACTTTTCATTAATACTTTCTCTCTTCCATATGTCCAACAGACCTAATTTTTTAAAGTTATCTATAGCAATTTTTAACTGATTTTTTTCTTGAGTATTTAAAGAATTATGTGTTAGATTAGTTGCTTCTTTAATACATAATAAATTCTTATAATTTTCAATCCATATTGCTACACTTTGTTCTATCTTGAATACTCTAACCCCTTGTTTTCCTTTTATATACAAGTAATTATGTTTTTTAGTCTCTGTGCTGGTTATGTTAAAACATGTAATTGGATAACAGAATGCATCTACAAAACCATTCCCTTTTCCAATTGTAACTAGGTATATATTTAATTCGTGTTTAGCCAGCTGAGCTATATAGCTTTCGTTTCCTTTTTTTTTCGAAAGAAAGTTTACAAAAGAGTCTGCATCTTCTTCAACTCTTTGACCGGTATAATTATGTTGATTGCAGAAGTTCTTAACAAACTTTTCCCATTCCCTTGTTTTTTCTTTAGTTTTAGGAAATACATGATTAAACCTAATCGCCCGTTTATTAAAATGTAACTTCCTAAAAAAATCAAAATTAACCCAATCAAAGTGATTCTGTTTTTTGTATTCTTTCAGATAATTCTCATCTGTTACACACTTAAACATTTCATATTGTTTTTTTAAAAGAGTCATTTACCTCATCCTTTATAGGGAGAAAAGGGATAACGAAAAAATCGTTAACCCTTTTCTTCCACCTTACTTATTATCCCAATCGTAGCAAGTTTCTTCTAATTCTACTTGAGACACATTTTGAATTTCTTCCATAATTATATCCTCCTTCCGATAAAATTGAATAATCAGATTATTCAATTTTATTATAGGTAGATATCCTATATTTGTAAAGGGTTTTTTTCATTTTATTCATTTTTTTGTGATATTTACTTGTTTAAAATACTTTTTTATCAAGATAGCTTCAAATTAGATGAAGATTTATTAAAAACTTTTATACTTTCTTTCAACTAGACACTACGTGTCTTTATTTGCTGCAAAATATTTTTTTTAAAGCTTTCAATTGAAACATTTTTTTGTTGTTCCTCTCCATACTTTCTTACATTTACTCCGTTTTCTTTAATTTCATTGTCTCCTACTACTAATGTATAGGGGATTTTTTGAACCTGTGCTTCCCTAATTTTGTACCCTAACTTTTGATTACTCTCGTTAATTTGTACTCTTATCCCGTGTTGTTTGAGTTCCGACTTAATCCCTAAACAATACTCCAGGTGAATATGTGAAATAGGAATAATTTGAACTTGAATAGGGGCAAGCCAAACAGGAAAAACACCCGCAAAATGCTCTATTAAAATTCCAAAAAAACGATCAATAGAACCAAAAATAGCACGGTGGATAACAACAGGACGAACTTTTTCGTTATTATGATTAATATAAGTCAAATCAAATTTTTCAGGCATCTGAAAATCAAGTTGGATTGTTCCGCACTGATGACTCCGTTTTAAAGCATCTTTAATATGGAAATCAATTTTTGGTCCGTAAAAAGCCCCATCACCTTCATTAACTTGATATTTGATTGCTAAATCGTCAAGCACATTTTTTAATGATCCCTCAGAAACCTCCCATAGGTGATTATTTCCTAATGAATCATCTGGCCGAGTAGACAGTTCCACTGAATACTCAAAACCAATAGTACGATACACTTGGTCAATTAAATGAAATACCTTCTTAATTTCACTTTCAATTTGATCTTCTCGAACAAAGATGTGAGCGTCATCCTGACAAAATGTGCGTACCCGAAGCAATCCGTTTAATGAACCACTAAATTCATGTCGATGAACTTGTCCATATTCCGCCAATCGAATAGGTAGATCTCGATAGGAGTAAAGATTATTTTTAAAGATTAGCATATGTCCAGGACAATTCATTGGTTTGATTGCAAACTTTGTATTATCGACCTCAGAAAAGTACATATTTTCTTGGTAATGATCCCAATGACCGGATTTCTCCCATAATCGATAATTCATCATAAACGGTGTATGGACCTCATCGTACGATGCATTATTTTGAAGTTCACGGGATAATTTCTCCAATTCTTTTCTAACAATTTGTCCTTTAGGTAGGTAAAAGGGCATTCCCGGTGCTTCCTCTGAGAACATAAATAAATCTAATTGTTTTCCTAACTGTCGATGATCATGTTTTGCTGCTTGTTCTAAAAAATATAGATATTCATTTAAATCGTCTTTCTTTTTAAAAGCTACTCCATAAACTCGTTGAAGAACTTCTTTTTGGCGATTTCCTCTCCAATAAGCTCCAGATACACGAGTTAATTTAAATGCTTTAATGAAACCAGTTGATGGAAGGTGTGGACCGCGACAAAGATCAATAAATTCTCCCTGTTGGTAAAGAGTTATTTCTTGGCCTTTTGGAATTCCTCTTAATATTTCAAGCTTTAATGGTTCATTATTTTCTTCAAATAACTTTTCAGCTTCCTCATAAGAGACAACAATTCGTTTAATTTCTATATTCTCCTTAATAATCTTTTCCATCTCACGTTCAATTGCTAGTAAATCCTCGGGAGACAAACTGTGTTCAAGTTTCAAATCATAGAAAAACTCATCTTCAATTACTGGTCCAATACCCAAACTTACACTACTGTAAAGCCTTTTCACAGCGTGTGCCAATATATGGGTGGATGTATGTCTTAACACCGACAAACCTTCTTTCGAATCTAGAGTAAAAATATCGAGTTTAACATCCTTGTCAAGGGTATAGCTTAAATCCACGAATTTTTCATCAACCTTTGCTACAACAGCGTGCTTTCTTAAAGTTGTACTAATGGATTCTGCAATACGTTTTATTGTTATCCCCTTCGGAAATTCCTTCGTATTTCCTTCTTTGAATTGAACTTTTATTAAACTTTCACTCATTATAGTGCATCCCCTTTTAATAAAATTGATTTACACTCTAAACCCTAGCTTTGCAATAGCCACGTTGAGTGGAAAATAAAAAAATGCACTAATCCCCAAAGCTAGGGACGAGTGCATTACCCGTGGTTCCACCCAATTTCCCATAAGTTAAATGGACAACTTATGGCTCTGATGCTGTAACGTTGCATAAACGGTATTAGATACTTAAGTTCCCTAATACAGCTCAAAGGTGGTGAGAAACTTTTCTGCGTTAGGAAGATTTCAGCATACCTTCCCTCTCTGTAAACCGTTAAAGTCACCCATGTCCCTTTCACAACCTTTAGAATAATCTAAATATTCCTTTTTTTAATATATTTTATAATAACTGGTCGTAAATATCAACAATTGATTATTAGGATTTTGTATTATCCATCTTAATTTGTTATTAAAAACTAAAATGAATTAAAATTACAGCCTGTGGTAAAGTATAAAAATAAAAGTGATGAAAGAAGGTGATCCCATGCCAAACAAAAGTAAACCCAATAGATTAATCGCTGAGAAGTCACCGTACTTACTCCAACATGCTCATAACCCTGTGGACTGGTTCCCTTGGGGAGAAGAAGCATTTGACAAAGCGAAAAGCGAGAACAAGCCTGTACTCGTATCTATTGGGTATAGCTAGTTTGGGTATCTATACGCACATGCCACTGGTGCCATGTCATGGCTCATGAAAGCTTCGAAGATGAAGAAGTTGCGAAGCTTCTGAATGAGAAATTCGTCTCCATTAAAGTGGACCGCGAGGAGCGGCCTGATGTGGATTCGATTTATATGACGATCTGCCAGATGATGACGGGGCAGGGCGGCTGGCCGCTGAATGTGTTTTTAACCCCTGATCAGAAGCCGTTTTATGCGGGTACATATTTTCCGAAGACGAGCCGTTTTAACCGTCCGGGGTTTGTTGAGGTGGTGAAGCAGCTTTCCGATACCTTCGCGAAAAACCGGGAGCATGTTGAAGATATTGCCGAAAAAGCGGCCAACAACCTGAGAATCAAAGCGAAAAGCGATGCCGGCGATTCGCTCGGCGAAGACATATTGAGGCGGACGTATCAGCAGCTGATCAACAGCTTTGATGCGGCGTACGGCGGTTTCGGCAGCGCGCCGAAATTTCCAATCCCCCATATGCTGACATTTCTGCTTCGCTATCATCAATACAGCGGCGAGGAGAACGCGCTGTACAGCGTGATGAAAACGTTGGACAGCATGGCGAACGGCGGCATTTACGACCATGTCGGCTACGGGTTTGCCCGCTATTCGACAGATGACGAATGGCTTGTTCCCCACTTTGAAAAAATGCTTTACGATAATGCTTTATTGCTGATCGCATATACTGAAGCCTATCAAATCACGAAAAACGAACGGTATAAACAGATTTCCGAGCAGATCATCACATTTGTCCGCCGCGAAATGACCGATGAGAAAGGCGCTTTTTATTCAGCGCTTGATGCCGACACGGAAGGCGTAGAGGGCAAATATTATGTGTGGTCAAAAGAAGAAGTCCTTGAAACGCTTGGAGATGAACTTGGCGAATTGTATTGCGCGGTCTACAACATCACGCAAGAAGGGAATTTTGAAGGCCATAATATTCCAAACTTGATCTACACCAGGCTGGAAGACATCAAGGATGAATTCGCGCTGACAGATGAAGAGCTTCAGAACAAGCTTGAAGAAGCGAGAACAAAGCTTTTTGAAAAACGTCAGGAAAGAACGTATCCTCATGTCGACGATAAAGTGCTGACTTCTTGGAACGCTCTGATGATCGCGGGTCTTGCCAAAGCGGCGAAAGTCTACAATGCGCCCGAATACCTGGAGATGGCGCGAGCTGCAGCCGAGTTTATCGAGAATAAATTGATTCAAGACGGTCGCATCATGGTCCGCTACCGTGACGGCGAGGTGAAAAATAAAGGATTTATCGATGACTACGCCTTCCTGCTGTGGGCCTACATCGAATTGTATGAAGCATCACTTGATTTAACCGATTTGCGAAAAGCCAAAAAGCTCGAAGCAGACATGAAGGGGCTGTTCTGGGATGAAGAGCACGGCGGTTTTTATTTTACGGGAAGCGATGCCGAGGCTTTGATCGTGCGGGATAAAGAAGTATACGACGGCGCCCTCCCGTCCGGAAACGGCGTCCTGGCCGTGCAGCTGTCCCGGCTGGGCAGGCTGACTGGCGACTTGTCGCTCCATGATCAAGCGGCAAAAATGTTTGCTGCCTTCCATGGAGACGTCTCTGCTTATCCGAGCGGCCATACAAACTTTCTCCAAGGTTTGCTGAGCCAATTCATGCCGCAAAAGGAAATCGTTGTGCTCGGAAAACGGAATGATCCGGACAGACAGAAGATCGTAAGCGCTTTGCAGCAGGCCTTCCAGCCGAATTATGCCGTCCTCGCCGCAGAATCGCCTGACGATTTCAAAGGGATTGCCGACTTTGCGGCCGAATACAAAGCAGTCGATAACAAAACGACTGTCTATATTTGTGAAAATTTCGCCTGCAGGCAGCCGACGACGAATATAGACGAAGCGCTCGATCAGCTGGTTTAACCGGCGGCAATCATGGGAATAACATTTGCAAACACCTAATCGAAAGGGGTTATGACCATGAAGCAAAAGAATCTGATCTCAGGTCTCGCCGTTGTCGCCGGAGTCACCGCATATATGCTCAAAGACGAAACAAACAGACAAAAACTGAAATCGTACTTGCAAAACGTCAAAGAAAAGATCCCTTACTTTTCGGAAAAACACAACGTAGATTCATTCCCGGTTGAAAAAGCAGGACACCCGTCTCCGCATGATATCGAAGATAACAAAATGGTATCGGAAGGATCCATGTACCCTGTTCAATACTACGACGAAAAGAAAAAATAGCGATGCATGAGCTGTCATATTTATGGCAGCTTTTCTGCTGCCGTTCTAAAAAACTGCAAGCGGATTATAGATATAAAAATCCAAAAATAAAAGCCGCCCGGTCGGCAGCCTCTTCAAGCCTTATATTTTATTTTCATAACAATAATGATTGACAAGCTCTTCAATTAAATCATGCTCTGGAAACTCCCCGTGAAACTCAAAGGGAATCTCCTCGACAAACCGGCCGCGCCGGTATACATGGATCGCACCGTTTTGTCTGGTCACGCTGTATTCCGGTTCAAACGTGTATCCGTTCCGCTCTATTGCACCCATTGATCATTCCCGCCTTTCAAAACAGCAGTTCATACACTTCGTTTAATTCTCTTGTCCGTTTATGGTCCTGTTCATTCAGCGCATATTTCATCTCATGTTCAAGCACTTGATTCAGAAATTCCATTTCCCGCTCCTCCAAGTGCTCGACAAACTCTTCCTCATTGGCATATCGCCCGGAAACGATTTTTCTGTAAATGTTTTGTCCTATGCCGTGTTCAAGGTGATTCGACAGTGACTCACGGAGGTAGCCCAATGTTGTGTCCATGATTCATACTCCTTTTTTACCTTTTAGGTTGGGTAATTCTTAATGATTCATGCATAAGCGGCCTAAATTTTCAATAAGAAAAAGGCGATACACCATAATGCTGTGCAGATAAAAACTTTCTCCTTCCCACATGGTAAGCGCCTAAAGCCAAAAAGACTGAACACGCAGCAATAAGAAAGACGGCTTTTCCCCCGTACAAGGCAAGCATCATTCCCCCCAGCCAAGGCCCTAAAAACTCACCGATGTTGTATAAGTTTTGCATGCCGTAATACGCGCCCTTCATATGATCCGGAGCCAGCTCGTCCAAAAGGACATTCATTGAAGGAAAACATAAAATTTCGCCGATTGTCAGAACAAACATCGAAAGCATAAAAACAATCCAGCCATTTGCGATAGAAAAACCGATATTCCCCAAAATGCAAAAAACGGTTCCAATTGATATTGTTGTTAAGGATTTATACCTCTCAAATAAACGGGTGAGCGGCACTTGTAAAAGGATGACCGTCACCGCGTTTAACGTGATTAAAGTCGAAAATATTTTAACTCCGTTTGCAAAGTCGTTATTTAAATACTGCAGCAAAGTGCTTTCCATTTGCGAATAGCTGAACAAAAAAAGGATGCCGCCGGCTATGTATAATCGAAGAGCCTTGTCTTGCTTTAACGTCTTCAAAACTGAACCTGCCTGGACTTTTTCAGGAGCGATTTTTGTCTCTTTCACCGTGGTCAGCCGAATCATCATCAAGCTCAAAAGTATGGCATAGCCAAAATAGACCAGCCCTGTGATGATAAACGGCGTTCCGGTTTTGGCAAGACCAAAATAAGCGCCCAGTAAAGGGCCGACAGCAGCTCCAACATTGATGGCCAAATACCGCAAAGAGAAAATGCGGAATCTCATCTCCCGTTCTGATAACTCAGCCATCAAAGCCTTTGACACAGGTTCAAAACACGAATGGCAAAGCCAGCTTAAAATATTCAGCAATAAAAACCACATGAAATCATGAACAAGTCCAAAAAGAATGAATACAAAGCTCCAGATGAAAATGGATGAAAGCATCACTTTTTTTCTGCCGATTTTATCTGAAAGCGCTCCTCCGACTACCCCTCCTACAGTGCTTGAAAAATAGCCTAAACCGATGACAAGCCCGATGGTTCCAAAATCGGCTCCCGTTTTCATATGGAGATAGAGCGCCAAAAACGGGGTTGTCATCGACTTAGCCGCCTTCGTGACAAGCGTGCCTATCAGCAAAAATCGGATCAACGGATGAAGGCGGCTGAATGCTTTAAATTGCGCAAACATCCGAATTCTTTTCCCATACGGTATGATCATGGAACCACGTTGCAAGCCGGCTGATACGGCCTCTCAATTCGGCTTCTGTGCGTCCGATAATTAAACAGCTTGCAATTGCGTCTACACTGGAAGACGAGCCGTGGAACCTGTCTCCGGCTTGAGCGGATATATTTTGTTTCGCTATCCAGTCTGCGGCTGGCGCAGGCTTGATTTCTTTCAGCACGCCGTCTTTCGGCGGAATCAACAGCCAGCCGCTTAGGCGGTCCGGATTGTTGTCCACCTCCGGTATATGAAATTCCAGGCCGCATTGCGCTTTAACACACACTTCATTGATATCAAAACCGAAAGTCTGCACAGTTGCTTCACGGACCATAGCGCCGCCGGTTCTACTGGCCACTTCACAAAACACCAGTTCATCATCTGGTGTATGAAACACTTCAGCATGGAATGTTGTGGTATTCGGAACAGGAAGGGCAGCAAGCGCTTTTTGAACAAAATCAGTCAACCGCCGGGTAAGCGGATTTTTCAATTCAAGCTGGAGGCTGCCTAAAAACTGATGATCTTGAAACGCTAGACACCCGTTGATATAACGCGACGGCCAGCTGAGGACAATTTCTTCATCAAGGATGAGGCCGTCTATATGATACATATCCCCTTCGATAAACGACTCAACTTCCAGATGATCGGGAAGACCTTTCGCAAGAACATTCCACACGTCCTGCCGATTCCTTAAAACGGTTGTATCAACAGACCCCGATCCGTAAATAGGCTTAACGACCACAGGAAAACCGAAAGTTTGAACAAACGTATATAAGTCGGCCGCCGAGTCGATTTTCTTAAAATCTGGAACCTTCACACCGGCTTTTCTTACTTGCTCTTTCATTAATATTTTGTTGCGGAACAGCAGAGCACTTTTGTAAGACTGCCCTTTTATCCCCAAAAGCGACCTCAGCTTCCCCGCCCTCAGCATATCAAATTCCGAGGATGCAATAATCGTTTTAAAGTGATACGTTTCATTCAGCTCCAAAGCGCGCATTTCGATGCATCCATTAACCGGATAATCGTCAAATGCTTCGATCACATCATAATTCCTGCATTCATCCGCACGATCGGTTGAGGTCAGCATCGCCACCGGTTCATCCAGTCCCTTCAGCCATACATCATACGGAGACTTGCTATAAGCTGTTTTATTTAAGATAAGCGTACTCATAACAATTTCTCCTTTCTTGTAATACATGTTTTTCAACTTTATAATAGTAAAAGTATTTAGATAACTCTAATATATCTTTATCTAGTATTAATAACTTTTATTTATAAATAGAGGTGTGAAATATGAATCTCCATGCACTGCGATTGTTCTATTCGGTCGCTGAAACAGGCAGTGTCACTCAAGCCGCCAAACAGTTAAGTATCAGCCAGCCCGCCGTCACCTCGCAAATTAAGAAATTAGAACGCGAGATCGACTGCACCTTATTCGTTCCTAAAGGCAGAGGGATCCTGCTGACACAGTCCGGCGCAGAGCTTGCAAAACAGGCCAAGCGGCTGTTTTCACTTGAAAAAGAAATTGAATCGTACGTGGAGCAGTTAAGGGAAGGGTCAATTGGAAAACTGCGTATTGCCTCCACCTTCCTCCCCGCCAATTATTTGCTGCCAAGATGGCTCAGCCGATTTAAACAGCAATTTCCGAAAACGGAAGTTGAAATCACGACAACGAATTTTCAAAAAGCTTGTGAACAGCTGATCAACTACGAAGCGGACATTGGCCTGATCGGCGGGACAACGGAATTCGGCCCCTTCTTAAAAGGAACGCTGCTTTTGGAAGATGACATGTTATTCGTAGTCAATCAAAAACATAAATTCGCCTCAAAACACGTGGCATTAGAGGAGATTGTAAAAGAACCTTTCGTCTTTCGCGAGGAAGGAAGTTTTTCGCGGGAAAAATTGATTTCGCTGTGCAACCTGCATAACGCGGGAAAACCAAATATGGGTGTACAAATAAACGGATTAAACGAAACAATCAGAACGGTTATGGAAGGATACGGTGTAACATTCGTATCCGCTCTTGAAGTAAACGAATATATCGCCCGCGGAGACATCGCAAAGGTTCATGTTGATAAAGCCGTAATAAAGAACCCGATTTCGCTATGTGTAAGGACGGAAGACCATCTATCTCCATCTGCCCTTAACTTTATTCAAATGATCGATTCGACCGATGAATATCCTCTATAACGGACGTCATCTCGATTTCCATTAAATGGGTTCTTTACAAAGCTCGACCGGCTGTGGAACGCCGTAAACTGCCGGGGGTTGTACTGTTGAATATTATTGAGCGCATGTTTGGTGAGGTGTTTTAGTAGTCAACAGCAGCAGACGGGCCGTCTCAATGTGTGAATCAATGGTTTTTCAATTTATGACAACAACACAAGGAGCCAGCAGCTATTCTCGGGGCGGTGTTCGCGAGGACAGCTGCTTCCTTCAATCGTCATGCGAAGCTCCGTCTTGTGGCCGGAGGCAGACTTTCTTCTGGATTTAGACCTATATGTGGAATAAAACCGGATCCCAGCTTAAGAAACTAACAGCACACTGTCCTACGCCTGATCCTGCATTATGAAATCATCACTTATAAGATATACTTGGGCTTTTTCGTTATCTTGCAAAGGATATTTTTAAAAATGCCAAAATTTCCGAATAAAAAGTGGTATGATTTTTGGTAGAAAGGACGGCTGGTGCCTGTGGTCAAAAAACGGGTCAATTTTTCTCTGCAAACAAAAATTATGGGCTTGATTGCAGCACTGCTTATCTTAGTAATCGGCTTGCTGACAGTCACGTTTGCCGTTCAGCAAACAAAAGAAGGAAGAAAACAGTCCGAACAGCTTGCCGTTCAGACTGCAAAAACCATTTCTTATATGCCTCCGGTAAAAGAGCTCTTTCAAAAGAAGCGCGGGCATAAGGGAGAGGCGCAAGAGGTCATTGAACAAATGAAAGAACAGACCGGTGCCTATACTATTTATGTCCTCAACGAAAAGGGAGAGATCAAAATCGCCTCGGAAAAGAGAGGTCAAACGAAGCTGACAAGAAGCAGAAAAATCTTGTTCGGCGGCTCTCACATCTCTAAAACAAAAAACGATGGCCGCATGGTGATCAGAGGAAGTGCGCCGATTATCCAGGAACAAAGTGGTTACAGCAAGGTCATCGGCAGTGTGTCTGTTGATTTTCTGTTAAACGAGACAGAACAACGTATTAAAGAGAATGTGAGAAAATTGAGCTTCATGGCTGTTCTCGTTTTGCTCATAGGATTTGCGGGTGCCGCCGCTCTTGCCAAAAGCATTAGAAAAGATACGCTTGGCCTTGAACCCCAAGAGATTGCATCTCTTTACCGTGAACGAAATGCGATGCTGCGTGCGATTAAAGAAGGGATCATTGCCACCAACCGTGAAGGAGTCGTCACAATGATGAACGTATCGGCAGCGGAAATGCTTAGGCTTCCCGAACCTGTGGTCAACCGGCCAATTGATGACATCCTGCCCGGAGCCGGAATAATGTCTGTCCTTCAGCAGCGGCAGATGTTGCTGAATCAGGAGGTCTGCGTCAACGATCAAGTGTTTATTTTAAATACAAAAATGATGCTCCAAAACGGTCAAACTTACGGAATTGTCGTAAGTTTCCGTCAAAAAACCGAGTTAAAAAGGCTCATTGACACGCTGACAGAGGTGCAAAAATACTCTGAAGATCTCCGCGCGCAAACACATGAATTCTCAAATAAGCTTTATGTGATCCTAGGCCTGCTTGAGCTAGGTGAGTATGAAGCAGCGATCGACCTGATTAAAGAGGAATACGCCATTCAAAATGAACAGCACGACATTTTATTCAAAAACATTCATTCTCAGCAGGTGCAGGCTATCCTGTTGGGCAAAATGGGAAAGGCTTCGGAGAAAAAAGTTAAGTTGTCCATTGATGAAAACAGCACGCTTGAGCCGCTTCCTGAGCATATCGGGATGTCTCATCTCATTACGATCATCGGGAATTTAATTGATAACGCTTTCGAAGCCGTAGCTGAGCAAAATGTGCGGCTTGTTTCATTTTTCATCACTGACATCGGCCGCGATATTGTCATAGAAGTGGCTGACACAGGATGCGGCGTAGCGCCTGATAAGATGAAAGCCATCTTTGAACGAGGATATTCTTCAAAGGGGATGAAGAGAGGCTACGGGCTGGCCAACGTAAAGGAATCTGTACGTGAACTTGGCGGTTGGATTGAAGTGGCCAATCAAAAAGGCGGCGGAGCGGTATTTACCGTTTTTATACCGAAGGAGAAGCAAACACGAGAGGGGGAATCCATTTGATTGATATCGTGATCGCGGAGGATGATTTCCGTGTAGCGCAAATTCATGAAAGATTGATCGAACAGCTTGATGGATTCAACATTATCGGTAAAGCGGCCAATGCCAAAGAAACAATGGAAATTCTCGAGGTCCGAAAGGCCGACTTGCTGCTGTTGGATATTTACATGCCGGATGAGATGGGCACAACATTGATTCCTGTCATTCGAAAACGGTTTCCGGAAGTGGATATCATGATCATCACAGCAGCAACCGAAACATGTCATTTACAGGAATCGCTCCGGGCGGGAATTGTGCACTATTTGATTAAGCCTGTGACTGCCGAAAAATTCAAACAGGTGCTGCTTCAATATAAGAAAAAAAGGCAAACACTGCTTTCTCAGCCACAGGTCAGCCAATCAATGATTGACCAAATCTTCGGAGACTTCTCCAGCGGATCCCGTCAGGCTGAGGATTTGCCGACAGGTATCAATTCGATTACACTGCAAAAAATCAGGGATGTTCTGCGAGACGCAGCTAAAGGAATGACAGCCGAAGAACTCGGTGAAAAAATGGGGGCTTCACGTACAACAGCCCGCCGCTATGCCGAATATCTCGTGTCAAAAGAAGAAGCGCGCGCTGAGCTGGAATACGGAATTATCGGCAGACCGGAGAGAAAATACTATTTGGCGGATGAATAAACATGAAGAACTTTGCGATTATAATGATTTGTCTATTGATCTTAATGTCGGGGGATGAAAGACAATCGTCCGCCCCGCGTCCCCCGGGAGGGCCGGTTGAAATCGTCGTACCCGCTGAGCCTTCGGGCGGCTGGGATTTAACGGCTCAGGCGATACAATCCGTCCTTAAACAAAAACAAGTGATAAAAAGCGAAGTGAAGATCGTCTATAAACCCGGAAGCGGCGGTGACAAAGGCTGGAAGTATATAAATAGCAGCGATACGTACACCATCGGCATGACATCCAGCTTAATGCTGAGCAATTACATTCTCGGACAGAGCAAACTGAAAACAGACGATTTCACCCCGCTGGCGATTCTTGCAAAAGAATGGCAGACGATCGCTCTTCCAAAAGGATCGGAAATAAAGAGCGGAAAGGATTTGCTGAATGAGATCAAAAAGAACCCCGGCAAGGTAAAAATCGGTTTTTCCCCCGGACTTGGCAATGATGACCAGCTGTCATTCGTCAGGGCGGCCGATATGTACGGAGTTGACCCTTTTAACATTCAATATTTACAGTATGAAAGCAGCGAAGAGCTCATTCAGGCGCTTATCAGACATGAAATTGACGCCGCATCGATGACTCTATCAGAAGCTAAAACATATGAAAGAAGCGGCAGCATCACACTTGGGGCTGTTACTTCAGACAAAAGGCTTCCCGCATATCCGCATGTACCGACGTGGAGAGAGCAGGGCATCCCGTTTGTATTTTCCCATTGGAGAGGTGTATTAGGCCCGAAAAATATGACCAAAGAAGAAATTTCCTACTGGGATCAAGTGTTTAAAAAGATCACATCCTCACCGGAATGGAAGCAGAAAATAAATGAACAGGAATGGGAAAGCTATTATTTAAACAGCAAGGAGACGCAACGATTCCTTGAGGAGCAATCAGCATTTTATCAAAACATCATGGCTGGGGATTAACCGGGTATTTCGCGTCTGCGGAATACTTTTTTTATGTATTTAAAAATGGTCAAAAAGAACAAAATGATTTTAAAAAATTAAAAATACATAAAAACCAAATTATTTACTTCAGAAAGTTCTTCTCATATGATGACAAAAAGGCAAGGCTTAGGGGGAACAGGAGAGAAAAAAATGTAAGCGGATTCATATGAGGGGGGAATAACTGTGTTAGCAATTTTAGGTTTTTTCATGATGCTTGTGTTTATGGTATTGATCATGACAAAACGGCTTTCTGTTCTGACGGCATTAGTCTTGACACCGATAGTGTTTGCGCTGATCGCCGGATTCGGATTCAGCGATGTCGGCGACATGATGATTTCGGGGATTCAGCAAGTCGCGCCAACCGCCGTTATGATTATGTTTGCAATTTTATATTTCGGGATTATGATTGATACTGGCCTGTTTGACCCAATGGTCACAAAAATATTAAAAATGGTCAAAGGCGATCCGTTAAAAATCGTCGTCGGCACTGCGGTGCTCACGATGCTGGTCGCATTGGACGGAGACGGATCAACAACATATATGATTACAACGAGCGCGATGCTCCCGCTCTATTTGCTGCTTGGCATCCGCCCGATTATATTAGCGGGAATCGCAGGAGTCGGCATGGGGATTATGAATACGATTCCATGGGGAGGCGCAACACCGCGGGCAGCGAGTGCGCTCGGGGTTGACCCGGCTGAATTGACCGGCCCGATGATACCTGTCATCGTAAGCGGCATGCTTTGTATGATCGGAGTTGCGTATATGCTCGGAAAAGCGGAGCGAAAACGCCTCGGCGTGATTGAACTCAAACATCCGGCTGGTGCCAATGAAACGGCCGCCGCTGCGGAGGATGAGTGGAAGCGTCCGAAGCTTTGGTGGTTCAACTTATTGTTGACGCTTTCATTGATAGGGCTTCTCATATCAGGAAAAGTAAGCTTGACCGTTCTGTTTATTATCGCGTTCTGCATCGCATTGATTGTCAATTATCCAAACCTCGATCATCAGAGACAGCGAATTTCGGCGCATTCGAGCAATGTATTGGCTATCGGTTCAATGATATTTGCCGCAGGGGTCTTTACCGGAATACTAACAGGCACAAAAATGGTAGATGAAATGGCGATTTCGCTTGCGTCTATGATTCCTGAACAAATGGGCGGCTTTATTCCGATGATAGTAGCCTTAACAAGCGGCATTTTCACTTTTCTGATGCCGAATGACGCTTATTTTTACGGAGTGCTCCCGATTTTATCAGAAACCGCTGTCGCATACGGTGTTAATAAGGTCGAAATTGCAAGAGCCTCCATCATCGGCCAGCCGATTCACATGCTGAGCCCGCTTGTGCCTTCAACACATTTGCTTGTTGGGCTTGTCGGGGTTTCCATCGACGATCATCAAAAATTTGCGATAATGTGGGCGGTGCTCGCTGTCATCGTGATGACAGGATGCGCGCTTCTCATCGGATCCATATCAATTTATTGATGGTGTTGATCGCTTCAATGCCCTTATGAGGGCGATACACGTATCGCAGCATACCTTTTCACATAGCGGCCTTTTTAAGCTTGCAGAGACACTCCTGTTTTCTGCGGGCTTTTTCTTTTGGATAAAAAAGACCTCCCTTATACCTTTTCATAAGCCTTTACTGTGTGGCTTGGCTTCACTTGAAACACAACATCTTTCGGACCCGTTGTTTGAAATGGACCCCAGAGGCTCTCCGGAGCGGGCGGGTTTCCGCCCATCATTGGCGCCCGTATTGAAACACAGCCAAGCTTATAAAAAAAAGAACCAGGAGCTGGTTCTTGATCATAGCGCCTGAGAGGGCTGCCAATAACATCTCGACAGCCCCAAGCGCCTTAAAAATTTCATTATTTATTCCCATCAGCTGAGGCACGCTTGCCAATTCCAAACACATAATAGCTGGCGGCAACAACCGCAAGGAAAATAACCCCGACAATCAGAGACACGCGTGTGTCATTGTTGAACCACATGCCCACCAATACCATAAGAAGGAAACCAATCGTCAAATAGTTCGTCACTGGGGCGAAAGGCATTTTGAACGGATGTTTGTCAATTTCAGCTCCTTTTGCTTTTCTGAATCCGATATGGCTGAGCAGAATGACAAACCACGGAATCATCCCCGGGAGCACGCTCGCACTGTATACATACACAAAAATATTAGGCGGCGCAATATAATTTAAAACGACGCCGATTGCCAAACCGATCAAGACGGCAATCGTCCCGTATAACGGCACGCCATTTCTGGAAATCTTCGTAAAGAATTTTGGCGCTTGGCCGTTTACTCCCAATGTATAAAGCATGCGGCCCGCACTGAAAATTCCGCTGTTGCAGCCGGACATTGCCGCCGTCATGACGACGAAGTTAATAATGCCGGCTGCCGCCGTAATTCCGACTTTCGCAAAAGTGGATACAAACGGACTACCGATTGCATTCAGCTCATCCCAAGGATAGACTGTGACAATCACGAAGATGGCGCCAATATAGAAAATTAAAATACGCCAAATAATACTTTGGATCGCGTGTCTCAGCGTGTTTTGCGGATCTTTTGCCTCCCCCGCCGTAATTCCTATCAGTTCGACCCCTTGATAAGCGGCGATGACCAGCGACAGCGCAAAGAAGAATCCTGAGAATCCGCCTGTAAAGAAACCGCCGTGCGACCAAAGGTTTGAAAACCCGATCGCTTGTCCGCCGTTGCCGAATCCGAAGAAAATAATCCCGAACCCCGCTGCAATCATTAATACAATCGTAACGATTTTAATCATCGCAAACCAAAATTCAAACTCACCAAATGATTTAACAGAGACAAGGTTTGCTCCTCCGAGAATCGCCATTGCGATAATGCCCGGTATCCAAGCGGGAAGATCCGGAAACCAGTACTTCATGTACTCCCCGACGGCGATGATCTCGGACATCCCGACAATCACCCACTGAAACCAGTTGCTCCACGCGGTCATATATCCGGCCAACGGGTGTATATATTGATGGCCGAATGTCGCAAATGAACCGGTGCTTGGCTCTACATATAGCATTTCCCCCATTGCACGCATAATAAAAAAGATAAAAATTCCGCAAATGGCATAAGCAAGCAGGACGGAAGGTCCTGTCCACTTTATCGTGCTGGAAGATCCCATAAATAAACCGACGCCGATAGTGCCGCCAAGCGCAATCATTTGGATGTGGCGCGCGCCCAGGCCTCTCTTCAATTCTTTGTTCGCCACTTCTTTTCCTCCTCTTACACGGCTGATGTCACCCAAAAAACTATATGATGACAAAGCATCTTCATCGTATTAAGTAGTAATAAAAATCTGATAATTACAATTAGTATATATCTCAAAATTTACTTATTCCATCATAATAAACTCCTTCCAAAAATACAATTGTTTTTTCCAGGAGAACAAATTTTACTCTATCTATTTATTAAGAAACAACTATCCCAATATAAAGAATATTCTTATAATATCAAAAAGCAGTACGCATCTTGAATAACCAATCAAAATGCGCCCGTTTTTCCTTATAAACAATGGCCGGCGGCCGATTCTTTTTCAATGTTTAAAATATAATACAACTCATCAAGTTTTTGTATTTGATAGGTTGGTACAATACCAGTGTCATTTGCTATCATGCCCGGATTCATCCAGCATGTATCCAATCCGGCCAGCCGCCCCCCTTCTATGTCCGCTGTCAATGAATCCCCGATGATCAGCCCCTGATCGACAGAAAAATGAGGAATCCGTTCAAAAACGTAATCAAAGTATTCTTTCATCGGCTTTTGAAAACCGGTGTCTTCTGAAACAAAAATCCCTTTAAACATCGGGTACAATCCTGAAGCTTGCAGGCGCTTATACTGCGTTTTTGAAACACCGTTCGTCACGATATATAAATCATATTGATCCCGCAGGCTTTTGATTAATTCAAAAGCGCCGTCTATCAGCTGATGCCCTTCTTCAAGGAAGCTGCGATACTTCTTCTCAAGCAAAACGCCGTCAGCCTCAAGACCATATTCTTTGAATAAAAGGGAAAAGCGTGTGTTCACCACTTGGTCGCGGTCCATCTCCCCTTTTTCGAACACCCTCCATAAACCTTGATTGATTCGTTTATAATTCGCTTCTATTTCAGCTGTCAAACGAATTTGCTGCTCCTCAAAAAGCATTCGCAATGCTGACTTTTCTGCCGCACCGAAGTCTAATAGTGTATCATCCACATCAAAAAATAAAGTACGATAATTTTTCACGAGTGTTCCTCCGTTTAGCATTTTAGTAGCCGGTCTTGCTGTCTTTTATGGCTTCAAGCTCGTTTTTCAGCAAGCTCATCGTCTCTGCCTTTTCTTTCTCTGTCTGAATGTCAAACGCCAGCTGCTCTGTAAACTCCCATATGTCCTCCAGTCTTCGCCTGATCTGATAAAACCGCAAAGCGTTCTGATCGATTTCAAATCCTTTATGAGTCTCGCAGTAAACGCGCAAAAACTCTTGAGCATACGGCTGGTTAGCAAAGAACATCAGATCCGCTTCAACAGGGGCCAGTTTCAAGCCCTCCCAATCGATCAGAATCAATTCCCCGCCCGTTTTCATCAAATTCCAGCCATGAACATCTGTATGGCACAAAGCCAATCTTCTGCCGCTGCATTTCAAATCATCCGCCAGGGATAAGGCTGACTCCATCATATCGCGGATTGCTCCGCTGTAGGGTTGAATGAGTGTCGCCAGCTCACAAGGCAGGTGATCAAGCCATTGTGTCATCTCATCTAAAAACGAAATATCATATTTTTCTTTAATTCCTTCTGTCTTCACCGGGATCGTCTCATCATATCGGTGCAGCTCCGCTATGATTCCGGCGAGCTTCTCCACGCACCCTTTGCCGAGCGGCTGATCTCCAATGGTTTCACCGGCAATGTATTCATAAAGCATATACACCGCATCGTCATCTTCACACTTGTATTCTCCAGCTGTTGTCAAAAGCGGCACAGGCAGCCTCCCGTTGAGAGCGGTGTGATCCCCCAGCCACCCCAGAACAGGGATGTAATCATCGATTAAAGCTGCCCATTTCGCTGTCGATGCCCTATTTTTATCATACACTTTTAAAAAGAAAGCCGCTTCACCGTCGGTTACTTGATAAGCAAGTGCTGTCCACCCGCCTTGCTCGGGAGAAATGTTCACACTGTCGATTCCATAATGGTTCTGCAGCATTTTTTTAATACTGAACATTCCGTTCACCTCCGCAAAAAACGCACTCCCGGCTCACCTGCCGGGAGTGCGGCCATCATTTGATTAGTCAATTTCCTTTGCATCAGGTTTCAGCTGCTGAACGCGCCTCAGATACTGTCTGACTTTCTCCGCTTCTGCGAAAAGGTATTGTTCATTCAGATGTTCAGCAACTGCTGCTGCTGTCTCTTCAAACAGCTCCCACATCTTAAACAAACTGTTCCATACCCGCTTATAATCAGCTGGCGGATACGTCTCCAAAAGCCTTTCCCACGTATTTTGATCAACATAGCGATCCAAAAATTTTGCATTTTTGCCTATGCTCAGCGAAAAGCCCGTTTCAAAGCCGACCTTCCATTCGAGCATTTTCAACAGCATGGCCCTGACGAGATTTAAATGATCGAGTGCATAAAGAATTTCCTGCCGCCACAAGCCTTTGGCCACATATGTCGATGTCCACCAAAATTCATTGCAGCAGTCGGCGAAGCATTGCGGGGACGGTTTTTGCACCCAATATTCCCGATCCGTCGGCGGCGGGATGACGGGCAGATCCTGATCCTTATCCAACAGGATCACGGTCAAGCCGTCTTCCCTGCTATATTCCAGCTTTTCTTCAAGCGGCACAAGAATCAAATCAATGCGGCTGCCGTCTGTAAATAACATCAAATACGAAAAGCGGTTGCCAAGCTCATTCGGAAACAGCTCCATCGCTTCCGGCGTCTGCATGATGATCCGCTCTCCAAAAACGTCCACCCAGCCCGGCTCATCGAGAAAAGACTGCATATCTGTTACAACATAGACAATATCATAATCGCGAAAAGGGTCCTTCGGGACGTTTGGGTTCGTCCGCGGGACGTTTGGGTTCGTCCGCGAGCCGTTCATGCCGACCGCTCTGACACGGCTGTCCTCCCGTGCGACCTTCAGCACCAAATCGATGATTTCCTGCTCTGTACGCATGTATATACCTCCTCTTTTTGATTGTTGTAGTAAATCTTGATGAGGAGGTCCGCGAATACACGGTTATATGAAATGCTCTAAAAACGTCATCGACATGTCCTCCTTCTTTTAGCGAATGGCTTTCAGGTAGTCTTCAAGGCGCTCCAGCTGTGAAGAAAAGCCTTCGACCATCCCCTTATCCAGCAGCTGTTGAAGCTCTTTCGGAGAAGAAAAATGTGAGCGTGTAATCAGTTTTGTCCCCACGTCGCGCTCTTGAAAATAAACCTCATTCAAAATCTCCGGCATGCCGGGAACAACATTCCCTTCCTCGTCTGTAAACATATCCGTGTACACGATCTTTTCCGGCGCCGCAATCTCTTGAAAAACAGCCTTGCCGCAAGATTTCCGGCCATAGAATTCGCCTTGGTTTTGATCTCTGCATTCCATACAGTAAAGCCATACGCCATCCGGCTGAAACTCAAACCTGCTGTTGGCAGTCTGCCATCCTTTCGGCCCCCACCAGCTTTCCAAATGCACTGACCCAGAAAAAGCCTTAAACACCAGCTCCCGTGGCGCCTCGAAACTCCGCTCCATGACCAGAGTTTTCCCCTCCGCTTTCGCTTGAACGCTGTGTACCGCTTTGTGATCGGACATCTTGATTCCTCCTTGATTGGATATCTAAATGAAACGGCGAAAAAAACCGTGGAAACCCTGTGCCAACAAGTGTTTTATTTGCGAATCTTGACCAGCTGCCGCTCCTCGAAATAAAACAGGCCGGCAATTTCATCGATGTATTTCTTTTTATCCAGCTTGACATGCTTGCCCAGCTGAAGGTTCTCTATATCAATGAAAAAGTCTAAGCGGTCGTCTTTTTCTTTGTCTTCCTCACCGTCCCAGCAAGAGTAAACTTCTATATCTTCACCCTCGGGAATATTTGAATTGATATAGCTGAATAGCGCCCTTATGTCATTTCCGGGTCTATGTAAACAGCCGGTTGCCTCATATACAAACGGCTTGCTGAGTTTTGTTTTGACCATTTCGTATCCTGGATCAAGCTTAACGATGCTAATCAAACCTTCTTCTGTTTGGTCTCGGAAGCTCCCCAGCGGAAGCTCCCGATCGGCTGCAATAAAATGATGAAGTGTCAACTGTCTTCCCTCTTCTTTCCTTTATAAAAAAGAACCCTATTAAAGGGTTCTTCAAATCGCTCATTTTTCCTGCTTAGCAGTTGTTTCCGTCAAGATCGCACTGCAAGCCGTCAACAGGTTTTTGTCTGCTTTCTTTTTCGATCGCCTGTTCAAACACTTCCTTCGCCGCGGCTCCGGCAATCCGCTCATTGCCGATGATAAAAGTCGGAACGGCCGTGATGCCGGCTTCTTCGTAAGCGTGTTGGAGCGCCTTCCGCTGCACGTCCTGATATGTTCTTGCGCTTAAAGCTTCTTTAAAAGCATGTTCATCCAGTCCGGCTTCTTTGGCCAGCGACGTTAATACGTCGATGTCGCCGATATCCTGCTCTTCCTGAAAAAACGCTTTGTAAACCCGGTCATTGTACGCTTTCCCTTTACCGTGTTCTTTTGCGAAGTGATAGCCTTCATGAGCCAGATCTGTATAAGGATGCGGAGAGACGTTCGGCAGCTTCATATTGACGCCCCAAGCCTCGATTCGCGGCTTAATGGCGCCGTCCCACATCGCCAATTTGGCCGGGTCGTTTAACGGATCAAGCTGCTCCGATGGGCGCGGCCTCAGTTCGAATGGCAGCCACTCGACTTCCACATCTTTGCCTTCGATCGCTTTTTCGAGCTGGTCTTTTCCGAGAAAACAGAATGGACAGACATAATCGGAATATACTTTAATATTTATTGTCATGTTTTTCTTCCTTTCTTGTCACCCAATCAACTATATGTAACAATAATAGTTACAATTATGTCATCTGTCAAACTTTTAGTATGGAGTTAAAATCGGCAATGATCGGGAACTTTCAGCTGTCTATATCGTATTATGATGCGTTACAGCTTGCGCCATCAACTTCTTTGACATTATATCGATAAGGAGTTTATTAAATGAAAACAGAAAACAACAATAGCATGAAACCGTTTTTCTCAATGATTCTCACATCCGGCGTACCCAGGCTGGCTTTAAGCGCCGGTTTGACCGCAAGCCTCGTCACGACTTTGGTCGGCTTGTCCATTCCGCTGTTGACAAGGGAAATGGTTGACGGCTTTTCCGCCAATTCGATCAATCTGGCCTTATCGGGAATCCTTGCGCTCGTTTTTATCGTTCAAGCGGTCTGCGACGGGTTTTCGACCTATTTTCTTTCTTACGCCGGGCAGAAAGTGGTCGCTTCCCTGCGGGAGCGCATGTGGTTCAAGCTGCTGCGCCTTCCTGTCCGCTACTTTGACGAAAAGACGAGCGGCGAAACCGTCAGCCGAGTTGTCAATGATACCGGCATTGTTGAAAGCTTGATTTCCGACCATTTTCCGCAGTTTGTTTCCGGAATCATCACCATTGTCGGATCTGTGGTCATTCTGCTGATCATGGATTGGAAAATGACGCTTCTTATGCTGATCTCCGTTCCGATCACGACCTTCATCATGATCCCGCTCGGCATGAAAATGCAGCGCATTTCCAAAACAATGCAGGATGAAACAGCTTCCTTCACCGGACATGTCCAGCAGACATTAAGCGAAATCAGATTGATGAAAGCATCAAACGCCGAGCATACAGAAAAAATGAAAGGGTTATCAGGCATTTCAAAGCTCTTTCAATACGGCCTCAAGGAAGCTCGGATATTCGCGCTCGTCTCCCCGTTCATGCACCTTGTCATTATGATTGTGATCGTCGCCATCATCGGCTACGGCGGCATCCGCGTCTCTGAAGGGACGATGTCGGCAGGCTCGCTGATCGCCTTTTTGCTTTATCTGTTTCAAATCATTTTCCCGATCACATCGTTCACAATGTTTTTCACTCAGCTGCAAAAAGCAAAAGGGGCAACAGAGCGGATCATCGAGATTATGCATTCTGAAGAGGAAGAAGGCCAGGAAGGGCTTGAGATGGACATCTCCAATCTGCCGATACATGTCGAGAATGTAACTTTCACTTACGCCGGTGGCGAGCCGGTCTTACGCGGGGTATCTTTCGACGTCGATCCCGGGCAGATGATTGCGTTTGTCGGTCCGAGCGGCGGCGGAAAAACCACGATGTTCGGCCTCTTGGAACGATTTTACGAACCGGACTCAGGAGCCATTAACATCGGGGAAACACCGATCAGCAAGCTGTCGATGAAATCGTGGCGCAGCCAGATCGGCTACGTATCTCAAGACAGCCCGATGATGTCCGGCACCATCCGTGAGAACTTATGCTACGGCTTGGATCACGCCGACAGCATTGATGATCAAGAACTGTGGAAAGTCGCGGAAATGGCGTATGCCGATACATTTATTAAACAATTCCCTGAGCAGCTTGATACAGAAGTCGGCGAACGCGGCGTCAAGCTGTCCGGCGGACAGAGACAGCGGATCGCCATCGCCCGCGCCTTCCTGCGCGACCCGAAAATTTTAATGATGGACGAAGCGACGGCCAGCCTCGACAGCCAATCAGAAGCCATCGTCCAGCAGGCGCTTGCCCGCCTCATGGAAGGCCGCACCACCTTCGTCATCGCCCACCGGCTATCGACAATCGTGAACGCGGACCAAATTATGTTTATCGAAAAAGGCGAGATTACAGGGCGGGGACGGCACCATGAGCTGATTGCTTCGCATGCGCTGTATCGGGAGTTTGCTGAGCGGCAGTTGACGTGATCTTTTATAAAAGGAGGAGGTCATTCACATGAACTTTCAACTCGAGGAAGCCATCGAAATCCTGGAGCGCACACCACAAACATTGAGTCAGCTGCTGACCGGATTATCAAACCCCTGGATCAGCTGCGATGAAGGCGAAGACACTTGGAACGCCTTTGATGTAGTCGGCCATCTGATTGAGGGAGAAAAAAACAACTGGTTGCCCCGAATCAAAATGATCGTGACAAAAGGAGCAACGGAAACTTTTCCGCCGTTCGACCGCTTCAGCCAGTTGAATCAAAACGACGGGAAAACGATTGAACAGCTGCTTAACGAATTTGCTGAAATCAGACGGGCGAATCTGAAAACATTGCGGCAGATTCTTGATCCTGAAACCGACTTCGAACAAACGGGGATGCACCCGGAGTTTGGAATCGTCAAGCTTAGAGAATAGATCTCAACTTGGGTTGCCCACGATCTCACTCACCTCTCGCAAATCGCAAGAGTGCTGGCGAAGCGGTATCAGGATGATGTCGGACCTTGGAAAGCTTATTTGCGGATTTTAGCTGAGTAAAAAAACATCCGCTCGTTTTACAGCGAGCGGATGCTAGATTTTTCGGCTCAGCGCTGCCTGTCAGGCTCAAAAAAGCAGGTAAGATATGACGAATGAAACCCTTGAATCTTCAACACCAATCAAGGCTATTATGAACTGATTTCTCTTACATGTGCTGCTTTCCGTGAACTGAAGGTCGTCAAAACAACAACAATCGCAATCATAACCCCCAATGCCCCAAACCACGTAATAGAAGCCAGCGACACTTTTTCTACAAAAATCCCTCCGATTCCTGCACCTGCGGCCATGGCGAATTGCATCATCGATTGATTGATGCCGAGCAATACACCTGACAATTCGGGTTCAAGCGTCGCTAAGTGATATTGCTGCGTCGGGCCGGTAGACCATGCGGCGAACGACCATAATATGAGAATCAACAGTACTCCGACATAGGAATGGGTGACAAGCGACAGCAAAATCAGTGCGATGATATGCAGCGCCATCCCGCCAACGAGCGTAAAAGGAACTCCCCATTTATCAGTGCTATATCCGCCAAACTTCGATCCAACCAAGCTGGCGATTCCAAATATAAGCAAAACGCCGCTGAGCAAATTGCCGCTGATCCCTGAAACGGTCAGAAGGTAAGGAGACAGATAAGTATATGCAACGGAATATCCTCCGAGCCAGAAAAAAGTGACCGATAACCCCATCGCTACTTTCCGTTTCTTTAAAAGGGAAAGCTGCTGAAGCAAAGGGACGGGCTTATCGCCTTCAGTATGCGGCAATGTTAAGAATAGAACAATCATTGCGATGAATCCCAATAAAGCAATTCCCCCAAATACAGACTTCCACCCTAATGCTTCTGCCGTCATTCTTCCGAGTGGAACACCTATAATCAAAGAAGCGGTAAACCCCATGACGACTGTAGCAATTGCACTGCCCTGCTTACCCGCCGGTGCGATCTTGGCGGCAATCGTTAAGGCCGTGACCACAACCATGCCTGCCCCCAAAGCCATAACGACACGCGCTGCAACAAACCAACCATAACCAGGCAGGGTAAAAGCCAAAATATTTCCTATCACAAACAAACCGAGAGCATACATCATTAACTTGCGCCTATCCATACTTGCCGTCAACGCCATCAGGACCGGGGTGAAAACAGCATACACCAGTGAAAAGATCGTAATGAGCTGCCCCGCTGCAGCTAAAGTTATCCCGAGTGTGTGGGCGATCTGATCCAAAATACCGGAAATGATGTACTCTGAGGTCCCTACCAAAAAACTGATGATTGCTAAAAGATAAATTTTCCAAGTGCTAAACATTATCGTTCGCTCCTTTATCACATTATACATTTACATATCACGAAATAACGATATGTAAAATTAAAAAATAAACACATCGAAATATGTCGATATGTATGGTGTAAAAATAAACATCATCAAGAGATGTTTATTTTTTAATGCTCATCATATCTCTGTTTTAAGAAAGTCAGCAAGCTTTCCAATGGCCTCTTCGTCTCTTTTGTAGTACGTATACTTTCCGATTCGCTCCGCCTTAATCAGGCCGGCTCTTAAAAGGATCGCGAGATATTGGGAAGCCGTCGATTGCGTCATTTTCAATTTGTCCGTGATTTGGCTGACACACACCCCGATTGTGTTCATATCAATCCCTTCATGGGGCTTAAAATGACGATCAGGCTCCTTCAGCCATTGCAAAATTTGCAGCCTTGATTCATTTGATAAAGCTTTGAAAATTTCAATAGGTTCCATACCAATCATTATATCTTCATATCGAAAATTGTCAATATGTATTGTGCCCTTTTATTCTTAACATCAAATTCTGGCTGACAATTCACTCCCCAAAGAATAAAAAAATCGTTGCCATTCAAGCAATCTTTGTGTATATTGTACATATTGTGTATATTGTATATAAACAAAAGAGGGTTTAAAATGAAAATTATAATTTCAAATAGTTCAAAGCAACCCATTTATGAACAAATTTACACCCAAATTAAGGATCAAATTCTTGCGAATGAATTGAAACCCGGACAGCCGCTGCCTTCTATGCGCCAATTGGCAAAGGACATGAATGTCAGTCTTATTACGTCAAAGCGCGCTTATGAAGAACTGGAGAAGAATGGGTTCATTTATTCCGTAGTCGGGAAAGGCTCTTTTGTATCAGATCAGAATGACGAAATAATGAAAGAAGGAAAAATGAAAGCCATCGAAGAGCAATTGTCGGCAGTGATAAAAAACAGCAAAGACATAGGCGTTACCCTTACAGAATTAAAAGACTTGCTTACCATTTTATATCAGGAGGAAGAATGATGGACAATGTAATTGAACTCCGGCATGTTCATAAATCGTTCGATGGTTTCCAGCTCAAGGACTTTTCGATGAGCGTAAAAAAAGGTTTTATCACCGGATTTATCGGCGGAAATGGCGTGGGAAAATCGACAACGATTAAACTGATCATGAACTTATTGCAGCCTGACAGCGGAACAATTACGGTATTTGGCATGAATTACAAGGAGCATGAGAAAGAAATCAAACAACGTATTGGCTTTGTATTTGATTCCAACATATTTTATGAACATTTAACGTTAGCTAAAATGAAAGATATTGTGAAAAGATCCTATGTCAATTGGGATGAACAAGTATTTAATGATTATGTGAACACATTTAACTTGCCGCTCACAAAAAAAATCAAGACGTTCTCAAAAGGGATGATAATGAAAGCATCATTAACCGTTGCTTTGTCCCATCATGCGGAATTAATTATTATGGATGAACCGACGTCCGGACTCGACCCGATTTTCCGCCGGGAGCTGTTGGAAATCTTGCATCAGCTCATGCAAGATGGGGATAAGACGATCTTTTTTTCGACTCATATTACAACTGATTTAGATAAGATTGCAGATTATATCACGTTCATTGATAAAGGAGAGCACATCTTTACAAAGGACTTTTACGAAATTGAGGAACAATATGCAATTGTAAAAGGCGGAATGGAGTTGTTAGACCGGGAGACCGAACAGGAATTTATAGCGGTTCGAAAATCAACTCATGGATTTGAAGCATTGACTGCGAATAAATCACGAACAGAAAAAATCTTTGGGGACATGGCGTTAATAGAAAAACCGACCCTTGAAGATATTATGTTCTATACGAAGAAAGGAGCCAAAGAACATGTTCAACTTAATTCTTAAAGATATTATCTTGCAGAAAAAAACATTGGCGGCTTCGTTTTTGGTATTATGTGTTTATTTAATGTTAGATATTTCTCCAATCTGGGTTGGGGTTGTATTTAGTATAGTTATATCGATGTATGCCTTTTCAATAGATGAAAAGTCTTCTATACATATGCTTCTCAATTCTTTGCCTTATACACGGAAAGAGATTGTCAGTTCAAAGTATATTGTCGTCGTTCTCTTTACATCTATGGTGGCTGCAGCCATATTTATCGTACACTTCATCATTCACCGGGAATTTACGATCTGGAAAGACATCTTGCTAATGGTTGCCATTGTGATGACAGCTGCTTCATTCATGCTGCCATTCTGTTATAAATTCAAAAGCAACTATCTCGTGATTGCTTCTATTGCTGCATTTGGCTTATATATGCTAACGATTAACTTTCTCGTCCAAAATTTGAACGATCAAATTAGAGAGTTCATTCACATGCTTCTAACCTTACAAAATACTTTTCTCTATCTGATCGTTGCCATATCAATTATTACGCTGTATGGGTGTTCATGGCTTCTGTCGATTCGGATTTATAGAAATAAAGTGTTTTAAATAGGATAGGGCTTTTTTCCATCATTGACACCGCTTCATATTCATCCTCGGATAAAAAAACTGCACCGTCACACTCCTAGTCAGGTTGTTACGGTGCAGCGTTTGATGGGGATGATGAAGACCAAGGCCGTCTTTCAATCGCCTATTCTTCCAGTTCAATAAACGAGTATTTCTCTGGATCGGCCAATACATAAAAAAGTCCGAAGAACATCTTCCACCCACGAACCGGACTTCCGCATCTAAACTTTAACACTTCTCCTTCATCTAAAGTAAACCTCAAAGCTTGGCTTACACACCAATCAATTTTCACTTGGATCTCATGTTCGCCAGGCTCCAAATCAATTCGCAGTCTCCCGCCATCTTTGATTTTTCCAGCCTCGACACCATCAATCAGCACTGTAAATTTTCTCATTTTATTCATAAGCTGCGATGTTCTGTTAACTTCAATGTACGTTTCATTGTTCATGGTTACACTTCCTTAAAAGATAAGTATATATACGAGCATCGTCCAAACCGCCCCGGCATTCCGCTGTGCGCTTCACTTACAATCTAGCGCACTTCGATTTTTGATAAGACTTATTCCTCTTTCAAACATAAAAATACCCCTCCAGATCATCCAATCCAAGAGGGGTACAAACTTTTATTTCAACCGACTCCTACTCCACCGTCACACTCTTCGCCAGGTTCCGTGGCTTATCAACGTCACAGCCGCGGTGCAGCGCTGCGTAGTATGCGATCAGCTGCAGCGGGATGACGGAGACGAGCGGTGCGAGCTCCGGATGCACTTCAGGCAGGACGAAGCGGTCGTCTGCTTCTTCCAGGCCTTTCAGGGAGATCACGCAAGGGTTGGCGCCGCGGGCTGTCACTTCTTTGACGTTTCCGCGGATGCTTAAGTTGACGTGCTCCTGTGTCGCAAGGGCGATGACCGGTGTGCCGTCTTCGATCAATGCGATCGTACCGTGCTTCAATTCGCCGCCGGCGAAGCCTTCAGCTTGAATGTAAGAAATCTCTTTCAGCTTCAGGGATCCTTCGAGGCAGACGAAATAGTCGAGGCCGCGGCCGATGAAAAATGCATTGCGTGTTACGGTCAAGTATTCACGGGCGATCATTTCCATTTCGTCTTTTTGGTCGCAAAGGGCTTCCATCGCGTTTCCGATAATGCCGAGCTCTTTGACAAGATCAAAGCCGAGTTCTTTGCCGCGGCTTTCCGCAGTCACGGCTGCCAAAATTGCGAGAACGGCGATTTGCGCCGTATATGCTTTTGTTGACGCTACCGCGATTTCAGGGCCGGCATTCAGTAAAAGCGTATAGTCCGCTTCACGGGAAAGCGTGGATCCCGGTACGTTGGTCAATGTCAGCGCTTTGTGTCCGAGCTTTTTCACCTGTACGAGAACCGCGCGGCTGTCAGCCGTTTCTCCGCTTTGAGAAATAAAGATAAACAGCGGCTTCTCAGAAAGCAATGGCATATTGTAAGAGAATTCGCTTGCGACATGGACTTCAGCCGGAACTTTCGCCCATGTTTCAATAAATTGCTTGCCGACAAGACCTGCATGGTAGCTAGTTCCGCAGGCAATGATATAGACGCGGTCGGCTTCAGCAACAGCGTTTGAAATGTCTCCAGGAATGGAGAGCTTGCCGTTTTCATCTTGGTACGTCTGAATGATTTTCCGCATGACAAGCGGCTGTTCATCGATTTCTTTTAACATGTAGTGAGGGTATGTGCCTTTTTCGATATCGCTCGCATCAAGCTCTGCAATATATGAGGCACGTGACATCAATTCTCCGTCGAGGTTTTTGATCACGACTTTTTTGTCTGTGACAATCACCATTTCTTTATCCATAAGCTCCACGTATTCGTTTGTCACTTGAAGCATCGCCATCGCATCAGACGCGACAACATTGAAATTGTCTCCAAGGCCGACAAGAAGCGGGCTTTTATTTTTCGCAACATAGATTGTTTCTTTGTTTTCATGATCGAATAATGCAATCGCATAAGAGCCTTTGAGCAGCATGAGCGTTTGGCGGAACGCTTCTTCTGTGTCAAGGCCGTTATTGACGAATTGCTCGATCACTTGAACGACAACCTCTGTATCCGTATCGCTTTTAAGGGTTACATCGTGTAAATATTCGCGCGTCAGTTGAACATAGTTTTCGATGACGCCGTTATGAACAAGTGTAAAACGGCCTGATGCGCTTTGATGCGGATGAGCGTTTAGACGGCTCGGTTCTCCGTGAGTCGCCCAGCGCGTGTGTCCGATTCCCGCTTGTGACTTCACGTTTGCATCAACGGCTGCGCGAAGATCGGCGATCCGTCCTTTTTCTTTAAACACGTGTACGCCGTCTTCGTTCGCTACAGCGATTCCAGCTGAATCGTAGCCGCGATACTCCAGCTTCTCCAAACCTTTAAGTAAAATTTCCTTTGCATCAAGCTGGCCAATATAACCTACAATACCACACATAATTTTCTTCCTCCTAAAGTCGCAGGCAGGAGACGAAGAAAGTCTGCTTGTCAGGCGGGGACTTTCAATCGTCCCCTCCTACATGTTTTTTATGGAAGATCATGCAATTTCCCTTTGTTCAAAGAGTCGCCTCTTTGGTTTGAGGAAATCCTTGCGGCTGTGATCTTTGAGGTCAGCCGGGAGGCATCCGCCGAAAATTCGATAAACCTCCATCCTCGTCAACTAAGCTGTTTCATCCGTACGCTTAGTCCGGGCGCTATAACTATAAAAATTTTTCTGCCCTGCCTTTCCTTATAAATTAAACAAGACAAGCTGATTTTACTATACGCTAAAGGAACCGTCAAACATTTTTCAAAATGGTTCACATTTTTTCCAAGATTGAACGGTTCCCTTTATCTTATGTGAAATCAGCATGTCTCGTTCTTCAGTCTTCTGCGGAAAATTACTCTGCTCCCATTTCAGCTTTCACGACATCTGCAATGCGGCCTACGTACTTCTCGCAAAGCTCCTTCGTTTTCGCTTCAGCCATGACACGGACAAGCGGCTCGGTGCCGGATGGGCGCACAAGGATGCGGCCGTCACCGTTCATTTCCTTCTCAACTTCTTCGATGACCGCTTTTACCTTTTCGTTTTCCGTTACTTTATGTTTATCGGTTACTTTCACATTCAAGAGGAGCTGCGGAAACTTCTGCATCTCTGCCGCAAGCTCAGACAGCGGCTTGCCTGTCATTTTAATCGTGTTCATCAGCATGATCGCAGAAAGCAGTCCGTCGCCTGTCGTATTGTAATCAAGGAAAATCAGGTGTCCCGACTGTTCTCCGCCGAGGGTAAATCCGCCCTTTTTCATCGCCTCCACTACATAGCGGTCGCCGACCGCTGTCTGAACGCTTTTAATGCCTTCCGCTTCAAGCGCTTTGTAGAAACCGAGGTTGCTCATCACCGTGGAGACAACGGTATTGTCCGTCAGGCGCCCCTCGCTCTTCAAGTACTTCGCGCATATGTACATGATTTGATCGCCGTCTACGATATTCCCTTTTTCGTCGACAGCGATTAAGCGGTCGCCATCCCCGTCAAACGCCATGCCGACGTCAGCTCCCTTTTCCTTCACAAATTCTGCCAGGGCTTCAGGGTGGGTTGATCCGACTCCGTCATTGATGTTTAATCCGTTCGGAGAAGTCCCCATCGTCGATACATCTGCGTCAAGATCGGCAAACAGGTGGGTCGCCAGCGAAGATGTCGCCCCGTGCGCACAGTCAAGCGCGACATGAATGCCTGTGAAGTCTTCATCAGCAGACTGCTTAAGAAACTGCAAATATTTCTGTCCGCCTTCAAAGTAGTCGTTCACCATGCCCAGATCAGCGCCTACAGGCCTTGGCAGGTGATCTTCCGGCTGATCCATCAGACGCTCGATTTCAAGCTCCTGTTCATCGGAAAGCTTAAAGCCGTCGCCGCCGAAAAACTTAATTCCGTTGTCCTGGACAGGGTTGTGGGAAGCGGAAATCATCACACCCGCCTCCGCGTCCATAGCCTTCGTCAAATATGCGACTCCGGGCGTCGAAATCACGCCGAGACGCATGACTTCTGCTCCTATCGAAAGAAGGCCTGCTACAAGGGCCCCTTCCAGCATATGCCCTGAAATGCGCGTGTCACGGCCGATCAGAACCTTGGGACGCTCCTTATCTTTTGTTAGGACATATCCGCCAAAGCGTCCGACTTTAAAGGCCAGCTCAGGTGTAAGTTCACTGTTTGCCACGCCTCTTACACCGTCTGTACCAAAATACTTGCCCATTAATATCGCTCCTTTTTGATTCATGAAGGTTGTGAATCCTTTTCAGAATGATTCTCTTCTTCTTCATCCTGACCATTGTTTTTTTCGTTTTGGGTTGTTTGAGATGAGATTTTCACTCGAATGCTTTGCCGCGGCAGCGACCATGTCATGTTCTGCGGACCGTTTACTTCCAGCTTTACATTGTGCTCGCCGTCATCGAGATCCGCCACATTGACATAGAGCTCGACGTCGGAAGGCTGGAGTTTTTCGATCGCGGCTGTCGAGCCCTTTGCCGTGATATCCAGCTTGCCTGACTTCGGATCGAGAAATTCAAGATCCCGGCTGTCATTCAGCCCCGCGGTTTTAATTGAAACGTTTTTCAGTTTTTTCTCTTCTTCCTTGTCAACTTTCACCTTGATTTTCACTTTTTCGGGTGACACCTTTTTAGCGCCGTCCGGCACTTTAATGCCGGCTTCCAATTCAGTATCATCCTTTATTTTACTTAAATCAATCTCGTCGGCCTCGACAAATTCTAACGAATCAAGAACATTTTGCGGCCCGTAGACGGTCACCTCTCCCGGACTTATATCGAGGCTGGAAATGCTGATGCCGTCCGGAAGGCTGCCTTTCCGGTCAACTTTGACCGGAATCTTTTTGCTCGGGCTCGTCACCGGAACGGTGATTTTAACGACGGAAGGGCTGACTTCAACCGGCAGGACATTTCCGTCCTTGTCGTATACTGTAAGCTTGGCTTCTTTTTCAACCGTCTGGTCGACGCCCTCTAAATTGATCGTCGCCTTGATGTTCTGGATTCTGTCGATCACGGCTTTTGAGCCGGTGACGCTGACGTTTTTCGGGTTGATGATCGGCAGCTCCGGCGTGTAGCCGTCTTTCATTTTGTTTTTATTATAAAAATCAACCTCGACCGGGAATTCCTTCGTCGTTTTTTCTTCGATCGTCACGGTTGTCACCGATGGATTGATGGTCAGAGTGAGGCCGTCGGCAACATTTCTGGCCTTCAGCTCGACTTTATGCCTGCCTGTTTTCAGGTTTTGCATGTCGGCATAAATCTCAAAATCCTTCACTTGTCTGACCTTCTTGACGGTTCCGGTCGGGCCTTTAATCGTGACATTCACCGTCTGCGGCACGCCTGTTACGACGTAGTTTTCATCATCATAAAACGATTTGACCGGTATATCGGTGAGCGTCGCTTCGTCTGTTGTCGATGTCGGGAAAAACGATTCACCTGGTTTCTTCGGAGTCGGCGCCTGAGCGCTGTGGACCGCAAAGTAAAGAAGAAACGCGAACAATAACGCGACAACTTTGACAGCCCAGGGATTGTTTAAGAACTTATCCATTTTTCTTCGCCCTCCAATACCAGCGATTTGAGGAAGTTTCCCGCGAATTTTTCTTAAATTCCGCTTCAAGCATATTTTTCAATGCCTCTTCCGATAAATCACGGTGAAGGTCTCCGTTTTTGGCGACGCTGATGCCGCCCGTCTCTTCGGATACAACAACCGTCAGACTGTCGGTCACTTCACTGATTCCCACTGCTGCTCTGTGCCTCGTTCCAAGCTCTTTTGAAATAAAAGGGCTTTCAGAAAGCGGAAGGTAGCAGGCAGCTGCAGCAACCTCATCGTTTTTCATAATCACGGCTCCGTCATGAAGCGGAGTGTTCGGAATAAAGATGTTGATCAATAGCTCAGAGCTGACCTTTGCATTCAAAGGGATCCCCGTTTCTATGTAATCGCCCATTCCCGTCTCCCGTTCAATTGTCAGAAGCGCGCCAATCCGGCGTTTCGCCATATATTTAATCGCTTTTGTAATCGCATCAATCGTTTTCTGCTGCTGCTCTTCCTCAGGTGTTCCGCTCCTCGAAAAAAAGCGCCCCCGCCCCAGCTGTTCCAGCGCTCTCCTCAATTCAGGCTGGAAGATGATAATAATCGCCAGGAACCCCCATGTGATCGCCTGGTCAACCAGCCACTGCAGGGTGCTTAATCCTAAATATTGACTGGCCAGCCTGACGAGAACAATGACCACGATTCCCTTTAAAAGCTGAACCGCCTTTGTCCCGCGGATGACCATCATTAATTTATATATTACGTACCAAACAAGGAGAATATCAACGGCATCGCCGAGGTACTGCAAGAAAGGGATATCCTCAAAAGCCATTTCCTCGTCCTCCAAGAATTCAGTCATTAGTAAGGTTAATATGTTTCAAAATGGTATGATCTATTATTTTTATATATACAGGGGCTATTATAGCACAAATTGATTTTCCAAGTGAAATGGCGGCCCCTCATAAAAAAAGAGCAAAGCTCATTCGCCCGCTTTGCTCTACTCTTTAGACTCCTTCACACCAAAAACCGATTTTCCGGTCGATTTGATCTTATACCAGATCCAGTCGAACACCTCGTTGATCTCATGGATCTGACCGGTGACTTGTCCTGCTGAAGCCGTATATTTTTCACCGTTTACAATCGTGACATCGCCGTCGACTTTGCCCTCTATAATCAGCTTTCCGTTTTTCACGGTCACATCGCCTTTGACAACTTCGCCTTCAGGCACGATGACCGTGTTGTTTTTCACCACAAGATTAGGCTGGCTGGATACGCTGAAATCGTGATCGTTTTTCCAGCTGGAGAAAAAGCTGCCGCCCATCAAAATTGCAAATAAAGCCGCCGCCACTAAAAACGGATGGGCTTTAAGCCACCTGTTGATCGATGCCGTCCGCTTTTCTTTCGGCAGATTCGCCAGCACATTGGCTGTAAAGTTCGCCGGAGCTGTAAGATGCGACGTGCTCTGGACAAGAGCGATGGATTTTTCCATTTCATGAAGGTGCTTTTTGCAGCCTTCGCATGATTGGAGGTGCTCTTTTAAACGCGTTTCATCTTCCGGAAGTATGTCTCCGTCAAGGTATTTATGCATAAGCTGAACAATATGCTCCGGACAGCTCATTTCATCACCCCACTTAAAGATCCCTTAATTGTTTTCTGAGAGCCTCTCTGCCCCTGTGTATCCTCGTTTTCACCGTACCTACGGGAATATTGAGGATTTCACTGATCTCAATGAGTGAAAGCTCATCAATGTACTTTAATACGATGACCGTCCTGTATTTATCGGGAAGCCTTAAGATTTTTTCCTGGATGGTGCTGTGCAGCTCCAAAGAAACCACTTCATCCTCTGGAAGCGCAACATCCGCCGCAACCTGGGAATACATTGTCAGTCCTTCAGTCCCTGCCACCTCTGCATCCAAGTAATAGTCCGGCTTTTTTTTACGGATACGATCGATGGTCAAATTGGTTGCGATTCGATAAAGCCATGTGGAAAATTTCCGGTTGATATCAAAACTGTCGATATTCACGTATGCTCTGATAAACGCTTCCTGCGCAATATCTTCCGCCTCATGCGCATTGCCGAGCATACGGTAGCAAAGCTGATAAATTTTGTCTTTGTAAATATCCACGATGTCTGCAAATGCGTTACGATCGCCTTTTTTCACCTGTTTGATTCTTTTTTTAATCATTGTTTCCATATTTATCTAACCTCTGCCTTCACCGGTCTTTATGTATACGAATTGGTTTTTATAAGGTTTCATTAAATTCATAAAAATAGTTTATCAAATTTTTGGCAGGGTGTAGATGCTTTGACAGGGTTCATGCGCTTAATATTAGCTTAAAATTATTATACATCATAAATATTATGAAGTTGAGACTTCTATCATAAAAAAGAGCAGCCTGAAGCCGCTCTTCAACTGCACCTAAAGCAGCTTTTCGCCAAACAGCGATCCCATTAAGGCTACAGCCGCTTCCGCCGTCCTGTTTTTCTCATCCAATATCGGGTTTACTTCGACAAACTCGGCGGACGTAATCAGCTTCGATTCCTCAAGCATTTCCATAGCCAGATGGCTTTCCCTGTAGCTGATGCCTCCTGCTACCGGAGTTCCGACACCCGGTGCATCGTTCGGATCAAGCGCGTCCAAATCGAGTGACAGATGGACACCGTCCGTCCTGCCTCGCAAATAGTCTATCGTTTCTTCCATCACCCTTGTCATGCCGAGGCGGTCGATTTCATGCATCGTATATACTTTGATCCCTTTGTCGCGAATCAATTCTTTTTCCCCGTCATCAAGTGACCTCGCACCGATGATGACGATGTTCTCCGCTTTAATTTTAGCTTCTTTTCCATAGATGGCGGTCAGCCCTTCGTGGCCGATTCCCAGGCTGATGGCGAGCGGCATGCCGTGAATGTTGCCTGAGGGAGACGTTTCTTTTGTATTTAAATCGGCATGGGCGTCATACCAGATCACACCCAGGTTTTGATAATGCTTCGCAAGGCCGGCAAGCGTTCCGATCGCAATGCTGTGGTCACCGCCCAGCACGAGCGGAAAAGCGCCAGAAGCTACGATATTATCGACAGTCTCAGCAAGTTTTACACTCGCTTTTGTAATCGCTTTCAAATTTCTTAGCTCTTCAGATGCCGGCTCCCCGCCTTCTTTCTCATCCTCTCTTTGCCCGATCGTCATATCGCCGAGGTCTTCAATATCCTGACAAAGACATTCCAGCCGTTCATTAACACCTGCACAGCGAATCGCGCTCGGTCCCATATCGACTCCCCGCCTCAGCTGTCCAAGATCCATCGGCACGCCGATCATTGAAATCTGCTGTTTTAACATATGATATCCCCCTTTCAGACCTTCATTGTACCTTCCGATTCGGAATTGACTCAACAAGACATTTTTTTGAATAGTTATACAAAAAAGACAAAATAAAAAGGACATCCGAGCAGGATGTCCAAAAACTGGGCTAGCTGGATTCGAACCAGCGCATGACGGAGTCAAAGTCCGTTGCCTTACCGCTTGGCTATAGCCCAATAATGGTGGAGGGGGACGGATTCGAACCGCCGAACCCTGAGGGAGCGGATTTACAGTCCGCCGCGTTTAGCCACTTCGCTACCCCTCCAAAAACAGTGCCGGCCAGAGGACTTGAACCCCCAACCTACTGATTACAAGTCAGTTGCTCTACCAATTGAGCTAGACCGGCATGATACGGTATCTTATGCAGTTACCGGCGCAGTTGTGTCTAAAACCGCTTCGAAAAATGGTGGAGGATGACGGGATCGAACCGCCGACCCTCTGCTTGTAAGGCAGATGCTCTCCCAGCTGAGCTAATCCTCCGAAGTACAGGACGTACAAGTGCATGCGTTGCAACAGGACGTTGCGCTTTTAGCATGCCTTCCTTGCATTTGAAGTACAAGTGCGCGTTGCAACAGAATGTTACTCCCTTTAGCATGCCTTCCTTTTCCCAGCGTGCCGTCCAAAAAAGAATGGTGACCCGTACGGGATTCGAACCGTGTTACCGCCGTGAAAGGGCGGTGTCTTAACCACTTGACCAACGGGCCATCACCGTGTTTCAAGCAACTCTCGTAAAGCTGACAAAAGTTATTATATACAGGTTCCTCCCCATTTGTAAAGAGGTAAATTAAAATTTTTATTTTCAAATTTTTTATCATAGAGATTGAGAAAAGCGCGGAAATTTTGTTTAAAATAGGGCTATCTGATGTGCAAGAGAGGGGACCGAATAATGATACTGGTAAGTTCATGTCTGGCCGGAGTGGAATGCCGCTATAACGGTTCGCACAGCTATGTCGAAAAAATCAATAAGCTCGTTGAAGAAAAAAAAGCGGTGATGGCTTGTCCCGAGCTGCTCGGCGGATTTCAAACACCAAGGGAACCGGCCGAAATTATAGGCGGGACGGGAGAAGACGTTTTAGACGGCAAAGCGGTGATCAAGACACAATCGGGAAATGACGTAACAGACCTATATGTAAAAGGGGCATATCAAACATTGGAGATGGCAAGGCAAATCAAGGCTGATACGATCGTGCTGAAGGAAAACAGCCCGTCTTGCGGCAGCAGCCATATATACGATGGAAGTTTCTCAAGCAAAAAAATAGCCGGCAACGGCCTTACGGCGGCACTTCTGAAAAAAGAAGGCTTCCGTGTGATTTCCGAACATCAAATAGACGAGCTGTAGTACCAGGACATAAGCGCAGTTCATCTGCGCTTTATTTTATTTCGGCGTTCAGATGTTTAGAACCTAATTGAAACAAAATTTTAATATTTATCTTTTGTTATTGAAATTATATTTCAGCCATAATATACTGAAAATTGAGAAATATATGCATTTTATGATCAGGAGGATTTGTCGATGGAAAACAGCCATTTAGGTTCCTTAACGACCGAACGCCGCAATGAAAGATCCAAGCGCATTCACCAGGCAGAAACGATCGATATGTTGAAAATCATGAATGATGAAGATAAAACGGTAGCCGAAGCTGTACAAGAAGTCTTGCCCGATGTTAAGACCGCCGTTGACTACGCCGTCGGGTCGTTAAAGAAAGGGGGACGGATCATCTACATCGGTGCCGGTACAAGCGGGAGGCTCGGCGTACTTGATGCAGCTGAATGCCCGCCGACATTCAGCATATCTCCCGAGTCGGTCATAGGCATCATTGCAGGGGGAGAAAAAGCTTTGTACAATGCCGTCGAAGGCGCTGAAGATCATGAGGCTTTTGGCAGACGGGATTTAGAAGCCGTTAACCTCTCAAACAATGATACCGTAATCGGAATCGCCGCCAGCGGCCGAACTCCGTACGTCCTAGGCGCCCTGAAGTATGCCAAGAAAACAGGTGCCAAGGCCATATCGCTGACATGCAATGAAAACTCGGCGATCAGCCAGGCGGCAGATCACAGCATAGAAGTAGTCGTCGGCCCTGAAGTCATTGCCGGATCGACGAGAATGAAAGCCGCAACCGCTCATAAAATGATTTTAAACATGATCTCAACGGCGGCCATGATCAAAATGGGGAAAGTCTATGAAAACCTCATGGTAGATGTAAAAGTAAGCAATGACAAATTAAAGGAGCGGGCGATCCGCATCATCCAAACGGTCACAGGTATGCCAAATGAAACAGCGGCGCAAGCATTGGAAATGTCCAATAACCAAGTCAAAACCGCCATCATCATGCTGAAAACAAACGAAGATGCAGCCGCTGCAGAAAAACTGCTGGAGAAATCAGAAGGCGATATTGAAAAGGCCCTATCCATTTATGAAAAATCTTAAATAAGAAAGGAAGAAACAATGGCTGCAGGAGGATTGGAAATCATTCAGAATATGCTTCACAAATTGCCGCAATCTGAACGAAAGCTTGCCGAATACATTTTGAAAAACCCCCACGAGATCGTAAACGGCACCATTCAGGAGGTGAGCTCTTCGGCAAAGACAAGCGGGGCGGCGGCGATACGGCTCTGCAAATCTTTGGGGCTGAAAGGCTTTCAAGATTTAAAAATGAGAGTCGCCGGTGATTTAATGAAGCCGTCTGATCAGGGATACCGGGATATCGAACCGCAGGAGCCGCTCCATTCAATCGTTCAAAAAACAACCAGCAATTCGATTCAGGCGATTCGCGATACCTTTGAAAACATTGACCACGAAGAACTTCAAAAAGCGATTCAAATATTGATCAACGCAGAAACGGTTCATTTTTGCGGGATCGGGGCTTCAGGAATCGTCGCACAAGACGCCCAGCAGAAATTTTTGCGCATCAATAAAAAGGCCACCGCTTTTAGTGATATGCATCTTGTTGCGACATTAATCGCCAATGCCGGCGAGAATGACGTTCTGTTTGCTATATCCCATTCAGGAGAAACACAGGAAATCGCCAATGCAGTCAGGCTCGCCAAAAAACATGGTATTAAAACCATTGGGCTGACGCGGTTGGGACAGTCTGCTGTCGCTTCATTAAGCGATATCGCCCTGTATACGTCATGCTCAAATGAAGCGCCGTTTCGCAGCGCCGCCACCTCCTCTCGTTTAACTCAGCTTTACATGATTGACTTACTGTTTTTAGGCATGGCCGCAGAGCGCTACGAGGACATCATTCAGTATATTGATCAAACAAAAGCGGCCATCCGCATGATGGGAATTTAGCGAATTGTAAAAAAGGGGGATATAAAATGAGCGATGAGAAAAAATATGCCGGGCTGGCAAGACTGATTTTACAACACATCGGCGGCCCGTCTAACGTCGCAGATCATACCCACTGTATGACGCGCCTGCGCATCACGCCTGTCAACAGTCAAAAAACCGACATCGACTCGATCAAAGCGCTTGAAGGCGTGATCGGCGTAGTTGAGGAGGAAACGCTTCAGATTATCCTCGGCACAGGCGTTGTACAGCACGTATCAGACGAGTTCGGGAAGCTGCTTAAATCCGCAGAACACGTTGACTTAAAAGAATCCGCAGCCAAACATAAAGCGGAGATTTCCAAGAAAAACGCGACGCCTTTCAAGCTGTTTCTCCGGCGAATCGCAAGCATTTTTATACCGCTGATCCCCGCTTTGGTCGCCTCAGGCTTGATTACCGGAATCACCAAAGCCGTTATCCAGGCTGGCTGGCTCGCGGAAACCTCACAAACCGCGATTATTTTAACGGTAATAGGCTCAGGTCTATTTACGTATTTGGGTATCCTGGTGGGGATCAATACGGCGAAAGAATTCGGCGGCTCCCCCGCACTCGGCGGATTAGCCGGTATTTTAATCATTAACCCCGCCGTTGGTGAAATTTCACTTTTCGGTGAAGCGCTTTTGCCGGGACGCGGCGGTTTAATCGGCATTTTATTCGCAGCTGCATTTATCGCTTTTCTCGAAAAACGGGTCAGGCGCCTTGTACCTCACTCACTCGACATCATCATCACACCTACAGTCTCCCTTCTTATCACAGGAATCGTCACCTACGTTGTCTTCATGCCTGTCGGCGGCTTGATTTCCGACGCCATTACGTCAGGTCTTCTCGCCATCTTAGATCTTGGGGGCATTATCGCCGGCTTTGTACTGGGCGCCACCTTCCTTCCGCTCGTCGTAACCGGACTTCATCAAGGACTGACACCCGTTCATATGGAATTAATCAATTCAATCGGCGATGACCCGCTGCTGCCGATTTTGGCCATGGGGGGCGCAGGACAAGTAGGCGCCGCTTTTGCGATCTATTTCAAAACGAAAAAAGCAAAGCTAAAAAGAGCCATTGCCGGCGGACTGCCGTCAGGCCTGCTCGGCATCGGCGAACCGCTCATATTCGGTGTAACCCTTCCGCTCGGACGTCCGTTTTTAACCGCGTGCCTCGGGGCCGGAGTAGGCGGAGCATTTCAAGCGTATTTCAAAATTGCGACCGTATCGATAGGCGTATCAGGGCTCCCTTTGTCGTTTTTGGTTCATACCCACCAAGTTCTTTTGTATATTCTCGGTTTGTTTATTTCCTATGCTGCCGGCTTTGTCTTAACATACTCCTTTGGTTTCAAGGACGATATGGCAGTTGAATTTGATTAAACGTTTGTTTAAAATTTCCCACTATGCAATTTTTAACAGAAAGGAGTGAAGCAAGCTGAAAAAGTTTATGATCAGTGCGGCCGCGTCCCTATTGCTGCTGACATGCTTTTTTCCGCTTCCGTCCACAGCACAGACTGCCATCGGGAACGAGACAAAACAGCGGCTGACATATCCTGTTTTAACGAAAGCGAAAACGCCTGAAGAAGCCGGTTTTTCTTCGAAAAAGCTTAAAGCTGTGGACCGTCTGATCGAACAGGATGTCAAAGCGGGCTTTCCCGGCGCTGCCCTTATTTTGATTAAAGACGGAAAAATCATCAAAAAAGAAGTCTACGGCTACAAGCAGAAATACAACGGCCTCATAGCGCTCAAACATCCAAAAAAAATGAAAGCAAACACGATGTTCGACCTAGCCTCCAATACAAAAATGTATGCCGTCAATTTTGCCTTGCAGCATTTAGTGAGCACCGGAAAGCTTGACTTGAACAAAAACATTTCTCAATATCTCCCTGATTTCAAAGATCACCCGGAAGACGATGTAAAGGGAAAAAACCGGCTCCGCGTGATTGATTTGCTTCATCATAACGCAGGCTTCCCTGCAAGCTGGAATTATTACGACCCGAAATCAGCCGGACACCTCTACTCTCAATCACGGAGCAAAACGCTTGAATATCTTGTGAAAACCCCCTTGGCATATGAACCCGGCACAAAGCAAATTTACAGTGACATCGACTATATGCTCCTCGGGCTGATCATTGAAAAAATCACAAACGAGCGTTTAGATACCTTTGTTGAAAACCGGTTTTACCGGCCTCTCGGATTGCGGCATACTTTGTTTAATCCGCTCCAAAAGGGCTTTAAACGGTCGCATTTTGCAGCTACGGAACGATTGGGAAACACCAGAGACGGCACCATTTCGTTCCCAAACATCAGAACTTACACACTTCAGGGGGAAGTCCACGATGAAAAAGCATTCTATTCAATGGAAGGCGTTTCTGGGCATGCCGGCCTGTTTTCCACCGTTGACGACGCAGCAGTGCTCCTTCAAGTCATGCTGAACGGCGGCGGTTACGGAAGACAGCATCTATTCAGCAGTTCTGTCATTTCACAATTTACAGAGCCGTCAAAAACAAATCCCACATATGGACTAGGATGGCGGCTCAACGGCAATACCGATATGGAGTGGATGTTCGGCAAGCACGCCAGCAGCAAAGCATATGGCCATACCGGCTGGACGGGAACGGTTACTATCATTGATCCCGTGTATCAAATCGGCATTGTGTTGTTAACCAATAAAAAGCACTCTCCTGTTATCAACCCTAAAGAAAACCCGAATCAATTCGAAGGTGATGAATTTGCAACCGGAAAGTACGGCAGCGTCATTACAGCTGTTTACGAGGCGTTACATCACCAATAGGAGGCGACCCTTTATATGAAAAGATTTCTTCAATGCGCGTTGATTGCATTGCTGTTATCGTCTCTCGCTTTGCAGCCGGCCGCTCGCGAAGCAGAAGCAAAACAGCGTCCGGAACAAAACATCAAACAAATGGTCAGCAGCATGTCGCTTGAAGAGAAAATCGGGCAAATGCTGATGCCTGACTTTAGAAACTGGAAGAAAAAAGGGGAATCGAGCGCCAAAGGATTAACAGAAATGAATGACGAAGTTGCTGGAATCATTGAAAAATACCGGCTCGGGGGCGTCATTCTTTTTGCTGAAAACGTCACAGGCACAGAGCAGACTGTACGGTTAACGGACGGCCTGCAACAAGCGAGCCCTGACATTCCGCTCTTTATCACGATCGATCAGGAAGGCGGGATTGTCACGAGACTCGAATCAGGCACAAACCTGGCCGGCAATATGGCAGTCGGAGCATCGAGAAGCAGCAAAAACGCCTTCAGATCAGGAAAAATCATCGGAAAAGAATTATCATCACTGGGCATTAACGTGAATTTCAGTCCTGTACTTGATGTCAACAACAATCCCGACAACCCTGTCATCGGCGTCCGTTCTTTCAGTTCCAAGCCTGAGCTGACTTCAAAGCTCGGCATCCAGATGATGAAGGGCCTTCAGGACGAGCAAATGATCGCCACAGCAAAGCACTTTCCCGGACACGGCGATACAGCGGTTGACAGTCATTACGGATTGCCGCTTGTTCCGCATAATGAAAAAAGGCTGAGAAGTGTTGAACTTGCGCCATTTCAAAAGGCGATCGATGCAGGTATTGACATGATCATGACAGCGCATGTCCAGTTCCCCGCCTTTGACGATACTACCTATAAAAGCAAAAAAGACGGCGAGGACATCATGGTGCCTGCTACGCTTTCCAAAAAAGTCATGACAGACCTTCTCCGCAAAGATCTCAGCTTTAAGGGCGTTGTTGTAACAGACGCTTTAAATATGAAAGCCATTTCTGATAATTTCGGACAGGAGGAAGCCGTCGTCATGGCTGTTAAAGCAGGAGTCGACATCGCACTCATGCCCGCGCAAGTCACATCGCTTGAGACCGAAAAAAATCTGGCGCGTGTATTCGAAGCTCTTCTGACAGCCGTTAAAAATGGGGATATCCCCATGGAACAAATCGATCAGTCGGTGGAGCGAATCCTTCAATTAAAAATAGACCGAGGCATCATAGATCACACCGGCTCCGAACCGCTTCAGAAAAAAATCAAATACGCCTTGAAAACGGTCGGCAGCAGCAAACACATGAAATACGAAAAGAAAATGGCAAGGGATAGCGCCACTATCCTTAAAAACGACAAAAGCACCCTGCCGTTTAAACCGAAAAAAGGGGACACCGTCCTCATTCTCGCTCCATATGAAGAGCAAACAGCAGCAATCGCAAAGACCATCAGCAAAATAAGGAAAAACATCAAGGTAGTCGAATACCGCTTTGCAGAAAAAACGTTTGAGGAAGAGATTCAAAAGAAAATTGACGAAGCCGATTATGTCATCACAGGATCATACGTCATCAAAAACGATCCGGTTGTGAACGACGGTGTCATTGATGACAGCATTCAAGACTCAAGCAAGTGGGCAACCGCTTTTCCGCGCGCCGCCATGAAATACGCGCAGGCCAACGGAAAAAAATTCGTCTTAATGAGCCTGAGAAACCCTTATGACACGGCAAATTTTGAAGAAGCCGAAGCCGTGATTGCGGTATACGGCTTTAAAGGCTATGCAAACGGACGCTTCAGGCAGCCGAATATCCCGGCCGGAGTGGAAGCCATTTTCGGAAAGGCAAAGCCTAAAGGAACATTGCCCGTAGACATTCCTTCAGTCACGCGCCCCGGGGAAACCCTTTACCCGTATGGCTACGGATTGAATATTAAAAACGGCAAGCCGCTTCACAAAGGAGGGTCATGATGGGAAAAAAAGCAATCTGGCTGCTTGCTGGAATGTTTGTCTTCAGTACACTAACCGCAGCAGCTGCCTTTCCGGACAAAGAAAAAAAAGCAAAGGTCTCACCGGGTATTGAAGTGCTCATGAACAAAAAAAGCATATTAAAAGGAAAAAGGGTCGGTCTCATTACAAATCCAACCGGTGTCAATTCGACATTAACAAGCAGCATCGATTTGCTTCACCAAGCCCCCGGTATTGAGCTGACCGCTCTCTATGGTCCAGAGCACGGTGTAAGAGGAGACGCTCAAGCCGGTGACAAGGTTGACTCTTATATTGATGAAAAAACCGGTCTCCCCGTCTACAGCCTCTACGGAGATACGAGAAAGCCGACACCGGAGATGTTGAAAAACGTTGACGTCCTGCTATTTGATATCCAAGATGTCGGAACACGGTTTTACACTTACATTTACACTATGGCATATGCGATGGAAGCGGCAAAAGAAAATGATATTCCATTCATCGTCCTTGACCGCCCAAACCCGCAAAACGGCTTAAAAGTTGAAGGGCCTGTCCTAGATCCGGATTATTCTTCATTTGTCGGAATGTATCCCGTCCCTCTAAGTCACGGAATGACGGCAGGAGAATTGGCAAAGCTGTTTAATGATGAATTTAACATCGGAGCCGACCTAACCGTCATAAAAATGAAAGGCTGGAAGCGGCAGATGTTCTTTGAAGACACCGGTCTTCCTTTCGTCCTGCCTTCCCCGAACATGCCGACGCCGGATACGAGCATCGTCTACCCGGGCACAGGTTTAATTGAAGGAACCAACATGTCAGAGGGAAGGGGCACGACAAAGCCATTTGAATTGATTGGTGCGCCTTACATGAAAAGTACGGAGCTCGCCGAAAAATTAAACGGTCTGAAGCTGCCTGGCGTCAGATTCAGAGCCGCCTCCTTCAATCCGACATTTTCAAAGCATCAGAATAAACTGTGCCACGGGGTGGAGCTTTACGTGACCAACAGGTCCGCTTTTAAGCCTGTAAATACCGGTATTGCGATCATCAAAACCGTCCATGACCTCTACCCGGACGACTTTGAGTTCCTCCCTTCAGGCAATTTCAACCGTCTGATCGGGAACGGATGGGTCAAAACAATGATTGAGCAAGGCGCTTCAATTGATGAAATCGCCAAAAAATACGAAGCAGAGCAAAAACGGTTTATGAATATCAGAAAGAAGTATTTGCTTTATTAGGAAGAGCGGGAGCCGCTCTTCTTTATTTTTGATTAGACTGTTCAATCATTCCCATCTCATGTAAGATATGTGAAACTGCGTCTTATTAGAGGGGAGATACTTCAGATGGATTTTTATCTTGTGGATGTGTTTGCAGAAACAAAATATACAGGAAACCAGCTCGCTGTTTTTAAAGCAGAAAAGAACCTATCAAGTGATGAAATGCAAAAAATAGCCAGGGAAATCAATTTTTCCGAGACTACTTTTATATTGGGAAAACAGGGAAACGGCGGGTACGATGTCCGAATCTTCACCCCGGAAAAAGAAATTCCGTTTGCAGGACATCCAACGCTGGGCACAGCGTTTATCATTAAGAATGAAATCGAAACTGAACCATCTTCTAATGTCATTTTAAATGTAACAGCAGGCGCAATACCGGTGACGTTTGAAAAAGGTGCTGATCAAATCATTTGGATGAAGCAAAATCCGCCCGTGTTTAACCGAACCTTTGATAAAGAAATGATGGCGGGGGTAATTGGAATCGACACATCTGATATGGATTCGAATTTCCCGATACAGGAGGTTTCTACAGGGCTTCCAGCGGTTATCGTACCGTTAAACTCGTTAAATGCAGTTAAAAAATGCAAAATCAACAAGGATCGGTTTGAAGCTTTCATGAAAGAAACAGAAGCAAGTCTGCTCGTTTTTACTACCGAAACATATCATGAACAAAACCACATCAATGCACGAGTATTTTGCGACTGTTTCAGCGTTCCTGAAGATCCGGCAACAGGAAGCGCAATCGGGGGTCTCGCAGGGTATTTACTGCATCACGGCTATTTTAATCAACACTACCTCAGCATAAGGGCTGAACAAGGATTTGAAATAAACCGCCCTTCCCTGCTTCATCTTGAAGCCCAAATAACGGAAAACAGCACAGAAATTCACGTCGGGGGAAACGTCCACCTGATCGCTAAAGGAAGTTGGCAAATTTGAACACAACTTTGAATATCAGAAAGAGGCACTTGCTGACGTCCGGCGAAAAGCAACCACTAGCCAAATCACATTCACAATCGCTAACAGAACGCAAAGACCTGCGACACCCAGTAATGCAGAAGCATTTCCGCCAATAGCGCCAATCAACACAAACACTGGACTCATAGTCAGCGTGATGATTAACCCAATTCCGCAAAGAACAGCCATTACAAACTTCATTGCATCAAACCCGGCCATATAAACAGCGAGGGGCAGCATATAAAAGAGCAAAACGGTTCCGATTGCCGCCCACATCCCCAAAGTGCCAAACTCATTAGCATGAGGGCCTGAATGAGCGAGCGGAGAAAGTGAAGCTGCGACTATCATAGAACAAAACAGAAAAGCGGAGATTAAAGTCCAGATCATTACACTTACTCTATTGGTTTTCATTATATTTAACTCCCGCAAGATCTGAGTCTGCCAACTATGAGGGCAGACTCGTCTTTTTGTCCAAATGATGCGCTTTTTTCAGCTCGCTTCTTGCAAGCAAATGCCCAAACAGCGCGGCCAGAATCTGTTGGAACAGCATGCCAATGACAACGGGCACCGCCACTTGAGGCGGAAAAAAGCTAGTGGCCAACACAGCGCCCGCGCTAATATTCCGCATTCCTCCAGTAAAAATTAAAGCCACGATTTCCTCCTGGGGCCGCTTCATCAGCCGTCCTATCAGCCAAGCTGTCAGGTAGCCTGTAAATGCCACCAAAAAGACCGTAACGGCTATCGTTAAAAACTTTAAATCGACGTTTTTAAGGTAAGGAGCGACCACCGAGCTGTTAATCGCCACTACGGCGGCTAACCCGACTTTCGAAAACGGAGCACAATTTGCGCTTAATCGCACTGTCCGCTCCGGCGTTGAAAATTGATTGACGAGCATTCCCAATAAAGAAGGAATCACAATCATTCCAACTAACCCCTTCATCATGCCGATGACATCCATTTCAACATGCGCCCCGGCCAAGATGGAAAGACTGAATGGAACAATAAAAGGCGAAAGAATCGTGTCCACTAAAATAATTGACAGGGTTAAACCGATGTTACCTTTATACATTGCAGCCCAAATCATGCTCGTAATACCCGTCGGAATGACAACACCAAGGGTAAGCCCTGTAATCGTCAATGAATCCCCGCTAAACACAAGATGCCCCGTGCTCCATGCCAAAACAGGCATAAATATGTGCAAAACAAATAAAGCGAGAAACATCGGCAAGGGATGAGCCACCGCTGTTTTCAGCGACTGAAAATTTGCTCCCAGGCTGCCGGCAAACGTCATAAACGCAAAAATCCACGGCACAAGACTCGCCAGCCCATTTAAATAATCTGCAAGCAGTACTCCGCTGACAACGCTTAAAGGCGTCAGCAAAGGCATAATCTTACCAAGTGTTTTATTGATTGTCTGAAGCATAGATGTAAAACGCCCGCTCTCTTTAAATCGAATTTACATTCATTATAACAAAAGATGGAATATCAAAACAGGAAGGGAATACAGAAAGAAGGCAGGATGATGGTGAAGCTTTTAAGCATAATGGGCTGAATTTCTTTTTTTATATGGGAACACGGACAAAATGGACTCTATTTTAAACATTCTGATCTGTTGTTTTTGGAAGCAAAATGCTTTCACATAACCGTTTTTTATTTCTTTCACAAGAATCGCCCGCTTAGAAAAACCGCTTTTTTTCATGTATATGATTTCTACCGGAATGCCGTCTTCCATGGAACGATACAACAGCTTATTCATCGTCTCACCTCACATTCTATTTTATACGAACATTTGTTCTTGATCAAGTGTAAACAAAATGTAAATTTTGGCATTATTCGAGTTCATGTATGAAAATATTAGCATTTTGAAGAAACTTTTTAAGGGGTTATTGCGTCAGTAAATACGTCACATATAAAAGAAGGAGTACCCGACATGGCAAGAACATACAGAACGCGAATAAAGAAAAGAAAAAAGCAGAAAACAAAAAGAAGGCTTATCATATTTTCCTTTTTGGTTGTTTGTGGATTAATTTATCTTGCACTTCCAAGCGGTATGCGAGATCACCAGGAAAACCAATTGCAAGCAACTGAAAAAAAGGCACAGCCTGAAGCAAAGAAAAAGCCAACACAAAATGAAACAAAAAAGAGCAAAATCGTCACAAAAAATGATAATGCTCAATTGGATCAATATTTGAAAAGCATTGGATTCAGCGGCACAGCATTGATCGTAGAAGATGGAAAAGTGGTGACAAGCAAAGGGTATTTATATGCAAACCGCGAGGAAATGGTTCCCAATACACCAGATACCGTCTTTTATGTGGGGTCATCACAAAAAGCGATTATTGCAACGGCAATTTTACAGCTGGAGGAAAAAGGATTGCTATCTGTAAATGACCCTGTTTCTAAGTATCTTCCCAATTTTCCAAACGGCTCAAAGATCACCCTTTATCATTTCTTGACGCACACATCCGGAATTAGGGGTCACAAAGAAGGCCGCGGATATATTTCGCCGGAAGATTTAATTAAAGATATCGAAAAACGGGGTGTAAAATACCCAACAGGGAAATGGGATTATAGAGACTCCAATTACTCGGTTCTGGCATACATTGTTTCCATGGTAAGCGGTGAACCAGTCGACCAATACATCAAAAAGCATATTTTTAAACCTGCCGGTATGAAACATGCAGGCTTTTATAAAACATTTGCTAAAGAGTCAAATCCATCGACAGGATATAAATTAAACCTGCAAAAAAAGCTTTATACGCCTGACATGCCGGATTTATCACAGCTTTACGGGGCCGGTGATATTTATATGACCGCTTATGACATGTATTTGTTTGATAAAGCACTTTACGAAAGAAAAATCATTTCCAATGAAAGTTTTATGAAAATGTTTACGCCGAATAAAGCAACATACGGCATGGGCTTTTATGTGTCTCCAGGAAGCTATTCAAGCCACGGTGTCATGCCCGGCTACAACATATTAAACAGTTTCAGTCTGACAGGGAGCAGATACGTCATTCTATTTTCAAACATCCAAAACAACATTAAGTCTTTTGGCAGTGTGAATAATCGGATCTTCTCTATTTTAAATGGATTTTGAACAGCAGAGAAAGTTTTTACAGCTAAAAGGGATTTTAATTATAAATGTAGAAGATAGATGATAAATGAATTTTCAATATAAAGGAAGGTCGTCATGTCATTATTAACGCTTAGCAAAATCGTGACCATTTTATAGGCGTTGCTGCATTATTTATATGGACTTTTAAAGACTCAAAACAGCATGAACCTGATACGTTAAAGTACGCAAGTTATATGTTGTCTCTTCTTGTCTTTGAAGTCACACTGAACGTTTTATGGGGATAAAAATAAAAGCAGGCATTTAGCCTGCTTTTATACATTCAATAAGTCTAAAAGCAAAATATCGCAAAAACAAAAAAAGCTTTCCCCACAACAGGAGAAACCTTGTCATATCAACGTATTCACTTAAGCTTCCAAGCGGGCTCGAACCGCTGACCTCTTCCTTACCATGGAAGTGCTCTACCTGCTGAGCTATGGAAGCATTGGCTCCGCAGGCAGGATTCGAACCTGCGACCGATCGGTTAACAGCCGATAGCTCTACCACTGAGCTACTGCGGAATAAGAAAAGCTTCAATTCATGCAGGGTAAAGATATATAACAGCTTGGCGGCGTCCTACTCTCACAGGGGGAAGCCCCCAACTACCATCGGCGCTGAAGAGCTTAACTTCCGTGTTCGGCATGGGAACGGGTGTGACCTCTTCGCTATCGCCACCAAACTATGCCTTCAGGACGAAGGTACTGGGCGTTCCTCACAGGATGTGAGGGCCTTTAGCCGAGTTTCCTTGCCTTTGGCTTTCTGAGAGGTGTTCTCTCAAAACTAGATAACGGACAGACGATTCACAAATATTTAGGTTAAGTCCTCGATCGATTAGTATCTGTCAGCTCCATGTGTCGCCACACTTCCACCTCAGACCTATCAACCTGATCATCTTTCAGGGATCTTACTTCCTTATAGGAATGGGAAATCTCATCTTGAGGGGGGCTTCATGCTTAGATGCTTTCAGCACTTATCCCGTCCGCACATAGCTACCCAGCGATGCCCTTGGCAGAACAACTGGTACACCAGCGGTGCGTCCATCCCGGTCCTCTCGTACTAAGGACAGCTCCTCTCAAATTTCCTGCGCCCGCGACGGATAGGGACCGAACTGTCTCACGACGTTCTGAACCCAGCTCGCGTACCGCTTTAATGGGCGAACAGCCCAACCCTTGGGACCGACTACAGCCCCAGGATGCGATGAGCCGACATCGAGGTGCCAAACCTCCCCGTCGATGTGGACTCTTGGGGGAGATAAGCCTGTTAT